>CAIWOY010000041.1 GCA_903914415.1 uncultured Phycisphaerales bacterium
CGTGTCTCGAACCGGGTCAGCGGGTGTGGGGTGCACGTTTCACCGGTTCAGGGCCGGTGCCACACCTGCCGAGCGGGCCGTCAAGGCAGGCTCTGGCACTGCGTGAGCATCTCAAGTATCCCCCACGTCGAGAGGGAAAGCAAAGCGAGAAGGAAGGGTTGGCGGAGATTGGCGGCGGGTGGCGGAGATTGGGGGAGAAAGAGAAGAAGTTGTCAGCTTTCAGCTATCAGCCGTCAGGCCGTGCCGGCGCGCACGGTCGTCGGCACGGCACCCGGCGACCTGCGAGCCGGCTCGTGTGCCGCTGCCCTCGAGCAGTGCGACCGTCCGGGGCGCCCGCGCCCCACGCTCTCCCTACGGCCCCACCGGCGACACCGCCGGCAGCGGCTTCACCTGGACGGGCGCCGCCTCCGGTAGCGGCCTCAACTGGGCCGGCGGCTTGGGCGGAGGTGGCGGCGCCGGCGGCACGAACGCCTTCCCGTTGGCCATCTTGTAGCACATGAACCACGCCTGATAATCGACCAGGTCGATGCAGCCGTTGCTGTTGACGTCCATCGCCGCCGCTGCCACATACCGCGAATCCGGCGCACAACGTCCAAACCCGGCGAGCATGATCGCGTAGTCAAGCTCGTCCACCTGCGTGTCGCCGTTCAGATCGCCGCACGGCTCGCAGTGATCGGGCACGCCGTTGTGGTTGTAATCCGTATCGCACGGCGGGTAGGCCGTGCCTTCGCAACCACCGCCGAACGCCGCCTGAATATCGCACTTATCCGGGACGCCGTTCGTGTTGCAGTCGTGCCCCGTGAGTTCGCACTCGTCGGGCACGCCGTTGCTGTTGCAGTCAAGGGACGTGCCCGTCGCGATGTCCCAATCGTCCGGCACGGCGTTACCGTTGCAGTCCGGCTCGCATTCGTCGGGGATGCCGTTGCTGTTGCGATCCTGGCTCGTGCCCGCGGCGATGTCGCACTCGTCGGGAAGGCCGTTGGTGTTGCAGTCCCGACTGCCGCCACCCGAAAGATCGCATTCGTCCGGGACGCCGTTACGGTTGCAGTCCTGGCTTGTGCCGTCTGTGATGTCGCAGGCGTCGCCCACGCCGTTGCCGTTGCAGTCAACGAAATACGGCGACTCGTCGGCGCCCATGTCGACGCGGCAGTGCTGAACACGCGGCTCGCCGTCGATGTCGGTCTCGTTCGGGTCCGCCACGAACGCGGGATCGCCGGCGTCGATGCACGGCGACAGCGCCGACAGGTGGCTGCTGTCCAGCCACGCGTTCGGGTCACCACCTGGATCCCCGGGACCGACGAAGAAGGGGTTCAGGTCGATGTTACCCGCGCCGGGCCAGCCGCCCTGCACGTCGCAGTACGTGACCGTCGCCGTGCCCACGATCTGCCCGCTGGAGTTGCCCCACAAGATGCAGTTCGTCAGCGCCGGCTCGCCGAAGGCATTGTACAACCCGCCGCAGTAGGTCGCCAGGTTCGCGCTGAGCGTGCAGTTGCGTAGTCTGGGACCGGTGGCCGAACTGCTGGAGCGACAACACAGCCCACCTCCGTAATATCCTGCTGAGTTCGCTTCAAACACGCAGCTCACGAGCGCCTGGCTGGCATAGCCTCCGCTCTCCAGCCCGCCGCCCTCATAAGACGCTGAGTTCCCGGCCAGCGTGCAGTTCGCCAGAACCAGAGTGGCCTGTGTCGCGTCACTGTCGAGGCATAGCCCACCGCCGGCGCCGCCCACGTTCCCGCTGAACCGGCAGTCCGCGAGCGTCGCCGTGGCGGATTCAAAGTCGCAGCTCAGATAGGCGCCGCCTCCGTACCCCAGCCCGGAAGCACCAGTCGCCGGCGCCCACGCCGAGTTTCCGTTAAATGTGCAGCCCACGATAGTAATGATCCGACCCGAGTTGCTTTCCAAACCGCCCCCTATCCCGTGCGTTGAGTTGCCCAGAAATGTGCAATCCGCCAACGTGAGGTTACCCTTGTAGTTGATGAGCCCGCCTACCGACGCCCCGCCGGAGTTTCCGCTGAAGAGGCAGCCGGTCACGGTCAGCGCGGCCGTGGTCCCGTAGCTGTAGAGCCCCCCACCCACCAAGTCCGCCAAGTTCCCACGGAATACGCAGTCCGTCACGACCGGGCTGCCGCCATCGTTCAACATCCCGCCACCACGGCCAGACCCGCCCACAGCCACGTTCCCGCTGAACGTGCAGTTCGTCAGTGTCGGATCGCCGGAGGCGTTGTAGAGTCCCGCGCCGCCCTTGTATTCCTGCTGCGGCGCCGCCCGATTCCCGCGGAACGTGCAGTTCACGAGCGTCGGATCGCCGGAGCTGTTGTAAAGTCCACCGCCCCGGTCCTGGGGCACCGCCCCGCTCGCGTTCCCATCGGCAACAATGAACCCGTCGAGGACGGTCGCCGCCGTGACGCCAGGGCCAATCGTCACAACGTGATAGCTGTTGTCGTTGGGGTCGCCAGCGACCCCGACGTCCCCGCTCAGCGTGCTCGGAAACGCCGCGACATCCCGCGCGTCCGGATCGGGCGTGTCCAGGCCCGAATACCCGCCGATGAGCGCGACGCCGTCGCCCAACAGGAACGTCGCGTTCCGGCTGCCCGTGCCGTCGGGGTGGGCGGTGTCGCGATCGGGCCAGTATGTACCCTGTGCGACGTGGATCTCGTCGCCCGCGACGGCCACCGCCAACGCGTCTTGCAGGAACCGCAGCGCGGTATCCCAGCTCGTACCGTCCCCGCCTGCCGGAGCATCATCGTCGACGTAGATCGGTGTCTGCGCGTCTACACGCGCGGCCGCGCTTCGCTGCCAGGCACTGCTATTGCTCTTGATGGCCCTTCGCACGTCCATGACCTGCACCTGCGCGGTTGCCGGCACGTACTCGTACGCCCCCATGTCGACGCGCGCGACGCCGTCCCCATTGCCATCGACGATGCGCGGGTTTCCGTCGGGATCGGTCGGGATGTTGGGGTCCACGGCGAAGTTCGGATCGCCCGCGTCGATGCACGGCGAACCGGGCCGCAGGCGTGCAATACCCTCGGCCGAGAAAACGAGCCGCGGGTCGAGATTGAGGTTCCCCGTGCCGGCGAAACCACCGCGAATGTCGCTGTACGTCGCGGCGGTGCCGCCGGACGAGCTGGCGGATATCTCGGCGCCGGCGTTGCGCCACACGATGCAGTTCCTGAGCGTGACGGCTCCCGACCGACGATAGATGGCGCCGCCCGCGGGCGTGGTCCCGGACACGGCCGAGTTGTCGGTGAACGTACAGTTCGTGAGGACGGGGCTGCCGGCGTCGTTGTACAACCCACCGCCATGGTATGACACCGAGTTCGCGCTGAACGTGCAGTTCGTCAAGCCCAGGCCGCCGGTGTTCTGTACGCCTCCGCCGCAGCACGCCGAGTTCCCGATGAACGCGCAGTTTGTCACCGTAGCTCCGGAACCGGTGTACAGGCCGCCGCCGCCGGCTGAGGTGCTGTGGGTGCCCTTCCAATTCGCGGTCGAGTTTCCGCGAAAGACGCAATCCCGTATTTTCGCCGTCCCCATGTTGCACACGCCACCACCGTAGTCGCCCGCGGCGTTCCCGCTGACCGTGCAGCGCGTCAAGGTCGCAGTGCAAGAGGAGCGGTTCCACACTCCGCCGCCTTCTAAGGCCGCCGAGTTCCCGTTTATCGTGCAATCCGTCAAAGTCAAGGTGCTAGCGTTGTACAACCCGCCGCCGGAGGACGAGGCGGCGTTTTCGCTTACCGTGCAGTTCACCAGGGTAGGACTGCTATAGCCGCCGGACAGTCCGCTGTATAGTCCGCCGCCGTACTCGGCCGCATTCCGACCGAGAACGCAGTTCGTCAGCATCGGAGCGCCGCCGTCGCAGTACATGCCGCCGCCGGAGGACGACGCCGAGTTTCCGCTAAACACGCAGTCCGTGAGCGCCGGACTGCCAGCGCTGTACAGGCCGCCACCGGAGGACGACGCCGAATTTCCGCTGAACACGCAGCTCGTGAGCGTACCGCTACCGTGGTAAGCCCCGCCGCCACGCCCGTCGCTCCCCGTCACCGAGTTCCCACTGAACACGCAGTTCGTCAGCGTAGTGCTACCAGCGCTCCAAGCCCCGCCGCCCATCCCACCGGACCCCGTCACCGTGTTCCCGCTGAACGTACAGTTCAGCAGGGTTACGCCGGCGGCGTACAGCCCGCCGCCCCCAGCCGTCGCTGTGTTCCCGCTGAACGTGCAGTTCGTCAGCGTCGGCCTTCCGGAAGGGCTGCACAGCCCGCCGCCCTGGGCGCCGGTTGAGTTCCCGCTGAACGTGCAGTTCGTCAGCGTCGGACTTCCGGAGTAGTTGAACAGCCCACCCGCCCGGTTGCCGCTGAAGGTGCAGTCCGTCACCGTCGGACTGCCCGAGCAGCGCAGGCCACCGCCTGCAGAGTTACCATTCCCTCCCGTGACGCGTACCCCGTCCAACACCGCGGTCGCACTGGTTCCCGTTGGGGCTGTCACAACGTGGTAGGCGTTATCGTTGGGGTCACCCACGGCCCCGATGTCGCCGCTGAGGATCGAGATGAACGTGTTTGGATCGTGCGCGTCCGGATCGGGTGCCCCCAGTCCAGCGTACCCGCCGTAGATGGCCAGGCCGTTGCGAAGCTGAAACGTCGCCGTGCGATTGGCTGTCCCGCTCGGATGCGCGGCGTCGTGGTCGGGCTTGTAAGTACCCGGGGCGACGCGGATCTCCGCGTTCGGGTCCGCCGCGACCGCGGTCAG
Organism: uncultured Phycisphaerales bacterium; assembly: GCA_903914415.1. Lineage (GTDB taxonomy): Bacteria > Planctomycetota > Phycisphaerae > UBA1845 > Fen-1342 > Fen-1342. The sequence continues at coordinate 4,741 of CAIWOY010000041.1, forward strand.
GGCGTCCTGGAGAAACTTGAACGCGGTGGTCCAGCTTTGCCCATTTCCGCCCGGCGGGGCGTCGTCGTCAACGTATACGACCGCCGCGGTGCCCAGCGGCGTCAGCAGACCGGTCGCAAGCACAATGGCAGCGAGTGCGCGATTCATGCGTGTCCCCTTTCGTGGAACTGGTGGGGCGGGTCGCGTCTCCTCACGACCTGCCGCAACGTGGTGCCCAATCCTCTCCGCTTGGGCCACGACGGCCGCCCGCCGAACCCCGCCGTCCGGCCACAGCGGCCATCGTCAGCCCGCAGTATAACGACCGGCGCGGCCACCGCAACACCGAGCCCCCCGCCCGCAGGGCCTTTCAGCTCCGCCGCAGCGGCGGCCCTCGTCGCACAGGTGGGTAGTGCGAAGTTCGACTTCGCACTACCACACGCGCGCACGGCCGAGAATTGAAAGGCCCTGACGGCGATGCTCCCCGCAAATTGAAACGTGACGGACTACTACCCGCCCTTCCGCGCCGCCCGATCGTTCAGATGCAGCCGCGGGCTGTCCGGCCAGCCGGTCAGATGCAGCCGGCTGCGGCCCTCCAGCAAATCGAGCAGCCGCTGGCCGATGAATTGCTCCCGCCACCCACGCAGCAGCGGCGGGATCACGCCCGACCGGCCGGCGTGGAAGTCGAGCAGCTCCCGCAACCGCTGCGGGCTGCCCAGCAGGCTCCAGTTCAGCCGCTCTTCGTAGCAAATCCCCTGGATCACCGCCAACAGCAGGTCCAGCAGCGCCTTGGTCATCGGCGCATCGTCGCGGTGCTCCAGCGGCGTCGGCCATTCGCTCTTCGGCGTCTGGCACGCGGCGTTGATGAGGTCGACCAGCTCCGCCACGATCTTGCGGTTCTTCGCCTGCGGAAAGCCGCGCAGCACTTCCAGCTCGCGGGCCTGCCGCGGCCGCCGGCGCGCGATCTCGACGAGGATGTCGTCGCGGACGAGCGCTCGGATCGGCCGATTGCGCTCCTGCGCCCACCGGTCGCGCCAGTCGACGAGCCGCTCGAGCAGCAGCAGTCCGAGCCCGTCGAGCTTCTTGCTGCCCTTTAGCCGCTGCACGCGGTCCTCGGTGGGCGCCCGGTAGAATTCCGGGTCCTCGAACCGCTGGAATTCCTCCCGCGCCCACGCCCACCGCCCGGCCTTTTCGATGCCGGCCCGCAGCGTTTTGTACATCTCCGGCAGGTGAATCACGTCGTCCGCCGCATACCGAAGCTGCTCCGGCGTCAGCGGCCGGCGCAGCCAGTCGGTCAGCGTTTGGCCCTTGCTGATGCGGCGATGGACGATGCGCTCGACCAGTCGCACGAGGCTGAGCGGATAGCCGAGCCCGACGAAGCCGGCGGCGATCTGCACGTCGAACACGTTCCGCGGGACGTGCCCGGTGGTTCGCAGGCAGACCTCGAAGTCCTCCTTGCCGGCGTGGATGATCGTCACGATGGACTCGTCGGTGACGAGCTTCCAGAACACGCCGAGATCGAGACCGGCGGTTGGGTCGATCAGGACGACCTGCCCGTCGGTCGTGACCTGGACGAGGCAGAGCTTGGCGTCGTAGGTGTCGTCGCGGATGAACTCTGTATCAAAGGCGAAATACCCGGCCGTGCGCCATGTCTCACAATGCCCCTCGAGTGTCTGTTGGTCGCTGACGATGACCGGGGACTGCATGCTCGAATCGGACCAGTGCGTTAACCGGGAGCCCAGGCTCGACCCGCGCCGCCGCCCCGCCGCGGCGGGTCGCAACCGCTCCCAAAGTTGATTCTAGTACACCGAAACCGCGCTCGTGTCCAGCGGGGCTGACGTACGCCGGCCGGGGCTGCGCCGCACCGAAAAGAAAGGGCCGACTGGGAGCGTTCCGCTGGCCGCACCGCACCCAAATCGGCCCGTTCCATCTGGAAAGTAGCTGGGCGGCTTGTGCCGCAGGGCGGAGCGAGCGGGGCGGCCTTGCCGTCACCCATCACGCCGTCGTCGTCAAAAGACCTTGCCGGCGAGGGGTCGCATTCACGGAGCGGGCGTCCGTGCCCGGCTCGGTGAAGCGCGTCGGAGCGTTGGCTCCGAGCCGCACACCCTCGCGGGTCAAGGAATCGGCCATCCTTGGCACGCGGCGTCGGCGGGGCATCCCCCGCCGACTACGGGGTTATCGGCAGATCGCCGTGGCGGCGCGTTGTGGAACTGACAGAGCGGGGTTGGTTGGCGCAAGGCGTGCGCGGGTCGCACTGTCCGAGCAGCCCAGTCCAGCTACAATCCACCGAGACGGGCGGGCAGCCGCTGTGTGCGCGCTGCACGCCACTGGGAGTCCAGAGTGCCCGCACGCCGGAAAACCCGCCAGGTCAGCGTCGGCCGCGTGAAGATCGGCGGCGACGCGCCGGTCGCGCTGCAGTCGATGACCTCGTGCTACACGTATGCCGTCGACAAGTGCGTCGCGGAAATCCGCAAGCTCGCGGCCGCGGGGGCGGACCTGGTCCGCGTCGCGGTGCCGGACAAGCGCGACACGGAGGCGCTCCGGGAGATCATTCCTGCGTCGCCGGTGCCGATTGTCGCAGACGTGCATTTCCATTTTGAGCGGGCGATGGAGGCGATCGCGGCCGGTGTGCACAAAATCCGCCTGAATCCCGGCAACATCCAGGACCGCGACAAGGTCCGCCGCGTGATCGCCGCCTGCAAGGAGCGCGGCATCCCGATCCGCGTGGGGGCGAACGAAGGCGGGATCGTCGAGCGGCGGGACAAGGGGCAGCGGGCGGCCGAGCTGGCGGAGCTCGATCAGGACTACGCGGCGGGGCTCATCCGCATCATGCTCGACAAGCTCGACGAGTACCTGCGGATCTTCGAGGCTGAGGACTTCCACGACGTGGTGATCTCCGCGAAGAGCCCGGACGCGCGGATCGTCATCGACGCGTACACGGCGATCAGCCGGCGGTACGACTACCCGCTGCACCTGGGCGTCACGCACGCGGGGCCGCCGGAGACCGGACGCATCCGCTCGATCGCGGCGTTGGGGACGCTGCTGTCGAGCGGCATTGGGGACACGATCCGAATCAGCTACGCCGCCGACCCGGTGTACGAGGTCGAGGACGGCAAGGAGCTGTTGTGCGCGCTGGGGTTGCGGGCGCGCACGGAGCCGGAGCTGATCGCGTGTCCGACGTGCGGGCGGGTTGAGGTCGATCTGTTCAAGCTGGTCGCCGAGGTTCGGCAGAAGCTGGCGGCGGAGATCAAGCTGCCGCTCAAGGTGGCGGTGATGGGCTGCGTCGTGAACGGCCCCGGCGAATGCGAAGGGGCCGACGTGGCGATCTTCGCCGGCAAGGGCCGGGGGATCATCTACGTCCAGGGCGAGCAGAAGCAGACGGTGGGCGAGGACCGGATGCTGGATGCGCTGCTGGCGGAGTGCCGGGAACTGGCCGCGAAGGTACAGCGCGGAGAGGCGAAGCTACAGAATGCGAGGATGAGTATTACGGCTCCCGACGCCGCGTCGTGACCGGGCCGGCGCGAGCCGTTGTCTGTGGGCCAGACGCGGTGAGGTCGACTAGGCTGTCATTCGAGGCCATTGAGGGGGTTGCAGGAGCCGCGCATGGACAGCGCTCTGCGAGACAAGTGCGTTCTGATCACCGGTGCGTCGGGCGGGATCGGACAGGTGACCGCCGCGGCGTTCGCGGAAGAGGGCGCCCGGCTGGTCCTGCACTGCCACACGCACCCCGAACCACTCCAGGAATTGCAGCCGCGGCTGGGCGTGCCGAGCGTGGCGCTGGCGGCGGACTTGCGCGATGAGGGCCAGGTGGACCGCCTGTTCGCCGACGCGCTGCACACGTTTCCGCGGATCGACGCGGTGGTCGTGAACGCCGGGATCTGGAACCCCGCGTCCGTGCCGCTGTGGGAAATGTCGGCGGCGCAGTGGCATGAGACGCTGGAGGCCGACCTGACGAGCGCGTTTCTCACGTGTCGGGCGTTTCTGCGGCACCTGGCCGCGGTGCCCCGCGAAACGGCGTCGATCGTGCTGGTCGCCTCGACCGCGGCGCTGTTCGGCGAGGCGGACCATGCGGACTATTCCGCGGCCAAGGCGGCGATGGCGTACGGGCTGACGCGGACGCTGAAAAACGAGATCGTGCGGCTGGCACCGCGGGGCCGCGTCAACTGCGTCTGCCCGGGCTGGGTGCGCACGCCGATGTCCGCCGACGGGCTGGCCGACGAACGCGTCGTCCGGCGTGTGCAAGCGACAATGGCGTTGCAGAAGATCGCCGAGCCGGAGGACGTGGCGCGGGCGATCGTGTTCTTGACGTCGGACGCGCTGGCCGGGCACATCAGCGGGGCGATCGTGCCGATTGCGGGCGGCATGGAAGGCCGGGTGCTGCACCCGGAACTGCTGTAGGCTGAGCCCCTCACCAGAGAGATACGGACGCACAGTCGGGTGCGGGTGTTCAATATGTGGAGTACGGTTGTCCCTTCGGGTCAGTCGCGGGGGTGTTGGCGATGAGCCGGCCCGTGTCGCAGTCGTAAATCCAGCCGGCTTCGGGCGCGTCGGGGGCGGGCGCCGGCGGCGCGGTACCACGCACGAGGCACACGCCGGCGAGTGATCGCGGCAGAACCGGGTTCGCAGGGATGCCGTCGCGCAGATAGGGACCGAAACGGTGCGTCGCGTCGCGCGTGGCCGAGACGTGCCCCTGCGGATCGGTGAAGAGGCAGAGTTGGGCGGATAGGGCCGCCGCCGTGCCGGCCGCGTGCTCGGCGTCGCCGGAGCAGCCGGGATAGGTGCCGTGGTCCTGGTAGTAGCGTTCGACGGCGCAACGCAGGGTTTTGAGTTGCACTTTCAGGGCGGCCGAGCGGTCGGGCGGCGGGGCGGCGCGCGTCAGACGCGGGATCGCCAAGAGCGCGACGAGGCCGAGGATAACCACGGCCACGATCAGCTCGATCAGGCTCACAGCTCGGTTGCCGCGCATGGCGTGCACCTCCGATCAGCTCGCGGGGGGGACGGGCGGGACGGCGGGGAGAGCGCCGGCCGCAGCGTCAGAAACACTCGCTCCGCCGCGTGCGCTCTGCCACAAGGCCTCGATGAAAACGCGGGTGACGTGCGGGTCGGTCACGCGGCCGGCTTCACGTTCGAGCAGCCGCAGGGCCTGCAGCCGGTCGTAGCCGTTGCGGTATGGCCGCCGGGTGGTCAGGGCGTCGAAGATGTCGGCGACGTGGATAATGCGGGCGTCGAGGGGGATCTGCTGGCCGGCCAGCCCCTCCGGGTACCCGGACCCGTCGTGGTTCTCGTGGTGGCAGAGGACGGCTTCGAGCACGGGGGCGAAGCGGGCGACGGGGCTGAGCATGTCGTGCCCAATGCGCGGGTGGTTCTTCATCTGGGCGAACTCGGACTCGGTCAGCCGCCCCGGCTTGTTGAGGATCTTCTCGGAGATCCCGATCTTGCCCACATCGTGCAGCAAGCCGGTCCACTCGAGCGCTTGCACGCGCTCTTTCGGCAGACCGAGCGCCTGCCCGGTCAGCCGCGCCAGCAGGCCCACGCGCTCGGAATGATCCGACGTATAGTTGTCCTTCGCGTCGATGGCGTTCACCAGGGCGTAGACGGTCTCGACCGCGGCCCGTTGGAGGTGGCACATCGTCAGGGCGTTGTTGAGAATCTGGGCGCCGTACAGAAGCATGGACTCCGACGCCAGGACGTCGCTGGTCTCGAAAGCCGGCGCCCCGCGCTCGCGCAGCACCACGACGACGCCCGCCTCTGCGCCCGGACGGGCGAAAGCGCCCAGCAGCACGCGGGCCCCGCCCAACTCCGGCGCGGCCGGGACGACGACGGTTCTGCGGCCGACGCGCACACTCTCGATGACCTGGGCCAAGGCGGCCCGAACGTGGCCCGGGACCAGATCGACGGGCGGCACGCCGCCCGAAGACAGGCCCACGCGCCGGGTGCAGCCGGCACGATCCAGATACACGCCGCCGGCGTGCAACATCGCGCCATAGTGGCCCAGAAGCGCTTCCTCGATGTCGTCCGGGTCGCGCAGCCCGGCGATTTGTTCGGTGACTGCGAAGACGCGGTCGAGCTGGGCGCGGCACTGGAGCAGCTCCTGCTCCACGGCGGCCTTCGTGCGGGCCATTTCCTGTAGGCGCGTTTGCAGCGCGGCCTCGAGGGCCGCGGGGGACGACCCGGGCGGGCGCACGGCGCACGCAGATACCAAGCTCGCCTTCATTCGACCTCTCCCGCATAGGGGCGGGTGATGACTCGCGCCTGCCACCGCAGACTCGCTCGTTGCCACTCTAGATATCGCGTGCTTTGGAGCTGGAATTCGGCCCCCCCACACTACGCGGCGCGGCGACGCCCATCGGCCCCGAATCTGGGACGTTTCGGGGCCAAGTCGTCGGATAATGGCCGTCCGCGTTCTCGGACGAACGCCGCGACGGACGTTTAGCGGCGCGCGGTCAAGCGGTCGCCGGTGGCCGCAGCGTGCGGAACCACTCGATTGTCCGGGCGAAGCCCGCGGTGCGGGACACGGTCGGGCTCCAACCGAGCAGCGTGCGGGCGCGCGTGATGTCGGGCCGGCGGACGCGCGGATCGTCCGCGGGCCGCGGAATGCACACGATCGAGCTACGGCTGCCGGTGAGCCGAATCACTTCCTCTGCGGCCTGGAGGACCGTGATTTCCTCGGGGTTGCCGAGGTTCACGGGCTCGGTGACGGTGCTTTCCATCAGAGCGAGCAGCCCCGCGACCAGGTCGCTCACAAAGCAGAAGCTCCGCGTCTGACGGCCGTCCCCGTGGATTGTTACCGGTACGCCGCGCAGGGCCTGGTCGATGAAGGTGGGCAAGGCGCGGCCGTCGTCGCAGCGCATATTCGGACCGTACGTGTTGAAAATCCGCGGAATGCGCACCGCGGTCCCATGCTGGCGGTGGTGGGCCATGAGCAGCGCTTCGGCGAATCGCTTGCCCTCATCGTAGCAGGAGCGCGCGCCGATCGGGTTGACGTGGCCCCAATAGGTCTCGCGTTGCGGGTGCTCCTGCGGATCGCCGTAGACTTCGCTGGTGCTGGCGTGCAGCAGGCGGGCGCCGTGGCGGCGGGCGAGCTCGAGCAGCTCGCCCACGCCGCGTGAGCAGACCGCGAGGATCTCCAGGCGGCGTGGGCCGAAGTCGACGGGTGAAGCTGGGCAGGCGAGGTCGTAGATGCGGTCCAGCGGCCCCTCGACAGGCAGGGGCGCGGTGATATCGTGTTCCACGAAGCGAAACCGCGGATGCTGTTGCAGGGTCGCCGCGTTCGTTCGGCTGCCGCTGCAGAAGTTGTCCACGCCGACGACCTCGTGCCCCTCGGCGAGGAGGCGCTGTGTCAGGTGATAACCGATGAACCCGGCGCAACCGGCGACAAGCACGCGCATGGCTGAAGTTCCAGTGCAGTCCGCGGTCCCCGCCGCAGCGGCCCACCGGGGTCGGCGCAACGGAGCGCGGCCGGATTATACGAGCGCGGCCAGAGATAGAGAAACCCGTGTGCAGCGGCGGACCGCACGCGGCGCCGGCCGGCGTACGGCCGCTTGAAAGGGCAGGCTCATGCGAATCTGCGTCGTCGGCAGCGGATACGTGGGACTCGTCACCGCGGCGTGCCTGGCCGACACCGGCAACCACGTCGCGGCGGTGGACAATGACGCGCGGAAGATCGAAGCCCTGCGGGCTGGCCACTGCCCGTTCTTCGAGCCGGGCTTGCAGGAGCTGGTCGCGAAGAACATGCGCGCGGACCGCCTGCGCTTCAGCACCGACCTGGCCGCGGGCGTCAGCGGCGTGCGCGTCGTGTTCCTGGCCGTCGGTACGCCGCCGCGCCCCGACGGCTCCGCCGACCTCTCGATCATCGAGTCGGTCGCACAGGAAGTGGCGCGCGGCCTGACCGGCCCCACGATCGTAACGATCAAGAGCACCGTCCCCGTCGGCACCGGCGCCCGCCTCGAGGCCCTCATCGCCGCCAACACGCCGCACCGCTGCCCGGTCGTAAGCAACCCGGAGTTTCTCAAGGAAGGCAGCGCCCTCGCCGACTTCCTCCGCCCCGACCGCGTGGTGATCGGCGCTGACGACCCCGCCGCCGGGGACGAGATCGCCGAGCTCCACGAGCCCTACGTCCGCAACAACAAGCCCATCCTCCGCATGAGCCGCGCCGCCGCCGAGCTCACCAAATACGCCGCCAACGCCTACCTCGCGACGCGCATCAGCTTCATCAACGAGATCGCCGACGTTTGCGAGCGCCTGCACGTAGACGTCACCGAGGTCCGGCGCGGCATCGGCGCCGACCAACGCATCGGACACCACTTCATGTACCCCGGCCTCGGCTACGGCGGCAGTTGCTTCCCGAAGGACGTGCAGGCCCTGGCGAGCTTCGGCCGGGCGGCGGGCGCCGACTGCGACCTGCTCGAAGCGGTGCACCGGCGGAACGTCGCCCAGCGGCAGAACATGCTGGAGCACGTTTTTACTCGCCTCGGCCGCGATCTCCACGGCCGGCGCGTCGCCGCGTGGGGGCTGGCCTTCAAGCCCGAGACGGACGACGTGCGGGAAGCGCCCGCGCTGACCGTCCTCCCCGCCCTCCTCGACGCCGGCGCCCAGGTCGCGGTCCACGACCCCCAGGCCATGAACGCCGCCCGCGCGCTCCTCGGCGACCGCGTCGAATACTGTGCCGACCCCTACGCCGCCCTCCCCGCCGCCGACGCCCTCCTCATCTTCACCGAGTGGATGGAATTCCGCAGCCCGGACTTCGAGCGCGTCCGCGCCGCGCTCCGCCAGCCCGTCATCTTCGACGGCCGCAACCTCTACAGCCCCGCGACAATGGCTCGCTACGGCTTCGAGTACTATAGTGTCGGTAGACCGCCGGTGCGGCCGACACGCTAGCATAAACGCGCGACACGCCGCCCGCGCGTGCCCGCATCGCCCTCCACCCGGAGGTTCGCACCATGTCTTCGCTCCCGCCCCGCGTAATCTCGCTCAAAAAGCTCCTCGCCGAGCACACCGCCCCCGCCGACCCCGCCCTCGTCCGCCCCGAAGACGGCGGCGCCATCCGCTGCCTCGCCTGCGGACACCGCTGCCGCGTCCTCCCCGGCCGCGACGGCGTCTGCCGTGTCCGCTTCAACGACGCCGGCGTCCTGCGCGTCCCCTTTGGCTACGTCGCCGGCCTCGCGGTCGACCCGATCGAGAAAAAACCCTTCTTCCACGTCCTCCCCGGCTCCGACGCCCTCTCCTTCGGGATGCTCGGCTGCGACCTCCACTGCACCTACTGCCAGAACTGGGTCACCAGCCAGATGCTCCGCGACACCCGCGCCATCGCCGAGCCCAACTTCGTCCGGCCCGACGACATCGTCACCCTCGCCCTCGAGCACCACTGCCCCATCCTCACCAGCACCTACAACGAGCCCCTCATCACCGCCGAGTGGGCCGTCGCCATCTTCAAGCTCGGCCAGCCCCACGGCCTCCGCAGCTCCTACGTCTCCAACGGCCACGCCACCCCCGAAGCCCTCGAGTTCCTCCGCCCCCACGCCGACCTCCTCAAGATCGACCTCAAGTCCTTCCGCGACCAGACCTACCGCCAGCTCGGCGGCGTCCTCGAAAACGTCCTCGACACCATCCGCCGCGCCAAGAGCATGGGCTTCTGGATCGAGATCGTCACCCTCGTCGTCCCCGAGCTCAACGACTCCCCCGCCGAGCTCACCGAGATGGCCTCCTTCATCGCCGGCGTCTCGCCCGACATCCCCTGGCACGTCACGGCGTTCCATCCGGATTACAAGTTGACCGACTCGCCGCGCACGTCCGCCGAGACGTTGCTCCGCGCGTACGAGCTGGGCCGCAAGGCCGGCCTGCACTTCGTCTACGCCGGCAACCTCCCCGGCTACGTCGGCGACCGCGAGAACACGCTCTGCCCGCAGTGCGGCACCACGCTGATCGAGCGCCAAGGCTTCTTCGTCCGCGCCAACCACCTCGCCGCCGGCCACTGCCCGAAGTGCTCCGCCTCCATCCCCGGCGTCTGGTCCTAACCACCCGCGCGGTATCCGTTCCCCGGCGCGCGCGTCGCGCGCCCTATCCGAACCCCCCACGCGAGTGGGGGGCGTCTGTCGCATGATCCGAACGCGCAGCGCCAGCAAGCGCGCGCCGGAGTCCGACCGCGCCCTGTGATCCGAGCCGTGACTGGTAGGGAGCGCCGCGGCCCCGCGATCCGAACGCGCAGCGCCAGCAAGCGCGCCCCGCACTCCAACCGCGCCCCGCAATCCGCCCCGCCACCGGTGGGCCGCCCCTCCGCTCTCAAATCTGCCATCTGAAATTTGCCATCCACGTTCGCGCGCTCCCCGCCCCCGCCCCGCACCCTCACGCCCTCGCGCCCGCGCGGCGCCCTGCGGTACAAGGGCCTTTGCTAAGACCTCGCCATCTGGTAGCTTACCCAGTATGCACACCATCCCGAACGACACGACATTCACGATTCCCGCGAATTGGCCGCTCCTATCAGCACGACGCACGCTCAGAGTGATTGCCCCAGACGGCATGTTCCGCGTCACGCCCCCCAACGGGCAGACCCAAGACTTGCCCATATACCTGATCGTGGACCCGCACACAGGCGAATACTCGGTCATGAGTGAGCGCATGATCCTAGCCGCGCAGGCCAACGGGTTGCCGCCAACGCCGCTCGGCGTCATCTAGCCGCCCCGCCCCATCCTCATCGCGCCCCCACCTCAACCGCGCGCTCGCAAGGGCTCAAGCCGAACGGACCCAACCTCGATCGCGCCGCCACACGACGGTCGTACGGAGAACACGAGCTTTTTCAGCGCCGTCGTGCGGTCGCACAGCCACAAGAGAACCTCGTTGACGCCGTCCTTCACGCCTCTCGGCAGCCCGCCGCTCCGGTAGAGAGCAAATCGCTCGACGCTCCCCCCAACCAAGTCCGCCAACCCGACCAAATCATCGTACTTCGCCACCCGATGAACGTCTCGCAGCCCCTTGCTGACCAAGACCCTCTCAAATCGCCCCGGCGCGTACGCGTCCAGCACGCGCCCGAGGAGCACCCGCGCGCCCGTGAACGCCCGGTCGTTACCAACGATGGCATCCTCATGCGTCATCCAGAACAGGCGCTGACCCTCAACCGACAGCGCGGCAGCCAAGTACGCGACGGTGTGCACGATCCGGAGCAGCTTCTCTGCAACGGCTCCCTTCCACGCATCGTAGCCCAATTCCCCTAGGATTGCGCCGATCTCGTTCATTGACCCGCGGTCATTGCCCACAAAGATGCTGGACAAACGCCGATCGACCTGGAGCGTGAAAAGCAAGCCAGGAAAGTGCGCGATCAGCCCGAGCCAGTCCTTCACTGAACGACTGAGCGGGCCGTAATGCAGGTCCTTTAGGGCAACCTCCTTGTACGGCTCCACTAGGCCATGGCGCTCCCGGATTGCCTTCGCTTCCGCGAAAAACACGCCCAGCGTTTCGTATGGCACGCACAAGAAGGTGTATGTCGCGTGCGTTGCCTCCGGCGACTCCCCGCCATAGTCCGAGAAAATGGTTATCGTGCGGCAACCTTTGCTCAGGTCCGGCCACGCCCCCGCCTCTCGGGCGCGAAGGGCCAGTAGGACCCGATCAAGCTCCGCGACAAACGGGATGACCGGTTGCCCATCGGTGAACACGGGGATCACAGATGTCTCCCGTGCCAACGAAACTCACCACTGCCGTCCACGCGTCCTAGTATAATCGAAACTCGCCCACCTCCGATTCGAACCGGACCAACACTCGCCTCCCCGCGGTACACGCTGGCTCGGCTGAATCACGCGCTGGGCCCGGCGCCCTGTAGCGAAAACACCTCCAGCACCCGACCGCGTCACCGCGCCCCTGATTTCCACGCTCGTCCCCGCCATGCTAGCCTCCCGCGCCGCTCCCCGCCGTTCCGACGCTTGCAGCGCGCCCTAAGACGGCTCCCCACGCTGCCGCAGAACCGCCCTTCGACCCACGCAGGCCACTATCGAATGCTGCAGCCGCTCAGCCCTACGTGATAGTAGCCGGTAGGCCCTCGCGTCCGCTGCACGACAGATAGCCAAAGATGCGTTACCATACGCGATGAGGTTCGATCCGATGGCCCGCACGAGATACCAAGTCTTCGTTAGCTCCACGTATCGCGGCCTGGAAGATGAACGCCGCCTCGTGATGCAGGCGTTGCTGGAGATGGACTGCATCCCTTCAGGGATGGAGCTCTTCCCGGCCAGCAGCGAAGAAGTCTGGAAGCTCATCGAAAGCGTGATCGGCGAGGCGGACTACTACGTCCTCATCGTTGGTGGCCGGTACGGGTCCACGGATGCGACTGGCATCAGCTTCACCGAGCGCGAGTACGACCTCGCGATCGCGTCGGGTGTGCCTGTATTGGCATTTCTTCATGGCGACCCCGGCGAGATCCCGGCCAAACTGACCGAGATGGACTCCGCGGCACGGGAGAAGCTCACGGCGTTCCGCGCCAAAGTTGAGGGCGTCCACCATTGCAAGTACTGGATCAACGCCGACGGGCTTGCGGGCGCCGTCTCACGATCGCTGAACGCGACGATCCGGACCTGTCCCCGCCACGGCTGGGTTCGCGGCGACCTGGCGAAGACCGTCGAGGACGTAGAGAAAGTCGGCAAGCTCCAAGAGCAGGTCAGGGAACTCGAACGACAGCTTGCGACCTTTGACAACCAAGCTGACAACGAGCTGTCCGGCTTCTCCCAGGGTGACGACGTAATCCCCCCTGAGGCCGCCTTGCTCGAGGGCAACTATCCGCCGTCCGAACTCCACCTCACGTGGAACCACATCTTTCGAACCGCGGCAGAGCAGGCGCTGTCCGACCCAGGCGAGGACTCCATTGCGTTTGCCCTTTCCTGCCGCATAGAGGACCTTGCAAAGGCGCTCGGCAAGCGTAGGCCGCGGCTCCGCGAGCCTGACGGTGTGCGGGCGATCAAGCAACAGTTCCTAGCCCTGAACCTCATCGAAGTCGACCACATCGTGAACCCGCAATCCCCCCGTGGCCGCATGCGACCCGTCTGGCACCTCACCGCCCGCGGACAAAGGCACTTCGCGCGCCTGACGGCTATAAGCCGAACCTCGCCTCACGCCACGCAAGCTCAGACGCCCGCCCCCGCGCCCCCGCCCAACCTCGCTTGAACCCGCCGCCCGCCCCTCTTTTTGATTCTTAATTCTTAATTCGCAATTCTAAATCCCGTTCGGCTCGCCCGCCCTTTTTTTGATTCTTAATTCTTAATTCCCAATTCTAAATCCCCTTCGCCCCTGCTTTTTTCCGCCAATCTTGCGCAAGGCCCGCCAGAATCCCACAATCTCGCCTGCTCCCCGTGCTTTCCGCCCCTTCCTGATGAATACTTACCCTGTCCGCGTGGACGTTCTGCGCCCGCCCCGCGCAATCCGAGCCCCAAGCGGAAGCGCGGGGTTCTGGATTCCGTGCCTGAAAGCGGCCCACTGAAAGCTGATAGCTCTTCTATGAACCCGTTCCCATCTAGCCCGCCTTCTCCGCGTCCTCGGCGCTCTTGGCGTCTCGGCGGTTGCCTCGCGTTGGGTCCGGATAATCAAGTGTGCCAAGGGGGGGGTACACACCTTGGCACACTTGGCATCCTTCGGTTTTCGACCCCGCCAGCGGCCCTTTTATCCGGAACCCTGCCAACCGCCCGCCGAACCCTGAACCCCGAACCCTGAACCTCGCGTCCCAGCCCCCCGCTCGCACTCCGCCCGCCGGCGCGGTATCTTTCCGACAATTCTGAAACAACGCGCGGGCGCGATGCACGACGCTCTCACCGATTCCAAGGCCCTGCTCATCCGCCGCTGGGGCGAGCTCGGCGGCTACTGGGGGATCAGCCGCACCATGGCCGAGATTCACGCCCTGCTCTTCGTCACCGGCGAGCCGCTCTGCACCGACGACGTCATGGCCCAACTGCACGTCTCGCGCGGCAATGCCAGCATGAACCTCCGCGGCCTGACGGACTGGGGACTCGTGCAGCGCGTGCACAAGCTCGGCGACCGCAAGGAGTACTTCCAGGCGGACACCGACGTCTGGCACATGTTCGAGACGATCACGCGCGAGCGCCGCCGCCGCGAGGTCGAACCGATCATCGCGACGATCGACCGCTGCCGCGAGATGGTCGCGCAACTCGACAGTCGGGAGGACCGCGCGGCGGACGAGACGCGGGGATTCTGCCGGCGGCTCGACGAGCTGCGCGGCTTCCTTACCACGATGGGCGCGCTGTTCGAGCTCGCGCTGCGCTTCGGACCAACCGGCGTAGCGCAACTTGCACCGCTCATCCAGGCGGCGAGTGGCCAACCGGGCCCCCGCGGGCCGACGCCGGCCGCAGCGCCGCGAGCGGCGGCAGCGCGGACCGGGTCGAAGCGAGCCAAAACCCGCGCCCGGAGGCCCCGCCGATGACGGACCGCGAGCTGGCGCAGGCGCTCCGCGCCACCGCCCTGCTGGAGGGCGATTTCACCCTCCGCAGCGGTCGGCGGAGCAAGTACTACCTCGATAAGTACCTCTTCGAGACCGAGCCGGCGTTGCTGCGTGAGGTGGCGCGGCGTTTCGCGCGGTACGTGACTGCGGACGTGGACCGCATCGCGGGTGCGGAGCTGGGCGGAATCGCGCTGGCGGCGGCGACTGCGCTGGAGACGGGCAAGCCGTTCGTCATCGTCCGCAATGCCAAGAAGGCGGGTTACGGCACCGGGAAGCTGATCGAAGGTAAGCTGAAGCGCGGGGAGCGCGTGCTGCTGGTCGAGGACGTTGCGACCTCCGGCGGACAGGCGATCGAGGCCGCCAAGACCCTGCGCGCCGCGGGCGCGGTCGTCGAGCGTGTCGTCGTCACGATCGACCGGCAGGAGGGCGGCCGCGAGGCGATCGAGGCGGCGGGGCTGCGATTCGACGCGCTCTTCACGACGGCCGACCTGGGCATCGTGAAGGACTGAGCGCGCGGCGAAGTTCTACAGGAGTCTGGCGATGATGACGCGAGTTGGCATGTGCCTGCTGCTGGCCGGGCTGATGGGATGCGAGGCAAAACCGCCGCCGAACACGGAGAGCGGGCAAGGTACCACCCAGCCAGTCGCGAAAGCAGCGGCCAGCGCGCCCGCCAAAGCGCTCCGCATCGCCGTCATCCCCAAGGGCACGACGCACGACTTCTGGAAATCGGTTCACGCCGGCGCGCTGAAGGCCAAGCAGGAGTTCGGGCCTATCGACCTGATCTTCCGTGGCCCCGAGAAGGAGGACGACCGCGAGCAGCAGGTGTCGCTCGTGCAGAATTTCATCAGCAGCGGGGTTGATGCGATCGTCCTCGCGCCGCTGGACGACAAGGCCCTGCTGTCGGCGGTGCGGCAAGCGACGGCGGCGAGGATCCCCGTCGTCATCATCGACTCGGGGCTCGCCGGCGAGGTCGGCAAGGACTTCATCAGCTTCGCCGCGACCGACAACTACAAGGGCGGGCAGCTTGCGGGGGAGCGGATTGGCGAGGTGCTCGGCGGGAAGGGGCGCGTGCTGCTGCTGCGCTACCAGGAGGGCTCGGCGAGCACTGTCGAGCGCGAACGCGGCTTCACGGAGGCGCTGGCCAAGCTCCCGGGCATCGAGCTTGTCGATCCGAAACGCTACGCCGGTCCGACGCGTGCGACCGCCCAGGAGGCGTCGGAGAACCTGCTTACGGCGCACGGAGACGTGCAGGGCGTCTTTTGTCCGAATGAATCGTCGACTTTCGGCATGTTGCTGGCGCTGCGCAGCCGCGGGCTGACGGGCAAGATTCACTTCGTCGGCTTCGATGCGAGCCCGGGGCTGGTCGAAGCGCTCGGCAAGGGTGAGCTCGATGGACTCGTCGTTCAGAATCCGATGAAAATGGGCTACGTCGGCGTCAAAACCGCCGTCGATTACCTGCAGGGGCGGCCCGTACCGCCGCAGCAAGACACCGGCGTCGTGCTGATCACGCCGGAGTCGATGAACAACCCGGAATACAAAGAGCTGCTGTCGCCGGACCTGTCCAAGTATCGGGAGTAAGCGCGGTCGCGGGCGCGTATGGACCACGAACACTCAGCGCGGCTTGAGATGCAGGGCGTCTGCAAGCGCTTCGGTGCCACGGTCGCGCTGCAGGACGTGAGCCTCAGCGTCGGGGCCGGGGAGGTGCATGCGCTGATCGGAGAGAATGGGGCCGGGAAATCTACGCTCATGAAGGTGTTGTCTGGTGCGGTTCGCCCCGACGCCGGGCGGATGCGGCTGGACGGGCGGCCGTTCGCACCGAGCTGCCCGCTCGCGGCGCGCGCCGCCGGGGTCGCGATGATCTACCAGGAGCTCAACCTCGCGCCGCACCTGACCGTCGAGCAAAACCTGACCCTCGGCATCGAGCGGCACATCGCGGGCGTCATCCGGCGGTCCGCGTACCGGCGGCGGATTGGCGCGGTGTTGCAGCGCCTGAATCGACCGGATCTGCGGCCGGAGACACCCGTGCGGCGGTTGTCGCCGGCGGACCGGCAGCTCGTGGAGATCGCACGGGCGCTTTTGACCGACACGCGCGTGCTCGTGATGGACGAGCCGACGAGCAGCCTCGGCCTGGCGGACATCGAGCGGCTTTTCGACGTGATCGAACGGCTGCGGGCGGACGGGGTGGCCATCGTTTACATCTCGCACTTCCTCGAAGAGGTACAGCGCGTCGCGCAGCGCTACACGGTGTTGCGCGATGGCCGCGACGTCGGGACGGGCGACTTGGCGAGCGTACCACTCGGTCAGCTCGTCGAGCTGATGATCGGGCGGCGGCTCGACGAGATGTTCCCGCGCGTCGCACACGAGGTCGGTCCGCCCGTGCTGCAAATCGCTGGCGTCACCGGGCGGCGGCTGCCCAATGACGTGGACCTGACGCTGCGGCGTGGGGAGATTCTGGGGTTGGCCGGCCTGGTCGGTGCCGGACGGACGGAGCTGCTGCGGGCGATCTTCGGACTCGAACCCGTGCGGCGCGGTACCGTGCGCGTCGGCGTGTACGCGGGCGGCAGCGCGGCCCAGGGGACGCCCGCCCGGCGCCTCGCGCAGGGCGTCGGGCTGCTGAGCGAAGATCGGCAAGGCGAGGGGCTCGCGCGGGCGCTGTCGGTGGTGGACAACATCATGCTGGGGTGGCTGAAGCCGTTTGCAGCTCTCGGTTGGCTGAATGTGGGGGCGATGCGCCGGGCCGCGGCGCGCTGGGCGCAGCGTCTGGACATCCGGGCGCGCGACGTGGGGCAGCGCGTCGAGGACCTGTCGGGCGGGAATCAGCAGAAGGTTGCTCTGGCGCGGCTCCTGCATCGCGACGTGGACGTGCTGCTGCTGGACGAGCCGACCCGCGGCATCGATGTGGCGAGCAAGGCGCAG
>CAIWOY010000042.1 GCA_903914415.1 uncultured Phycisphaerales bacterium
GCGGAAACCCTCGTCCGTCGCCGTTTCGCTCGCCTGCTTGCGCCCGTCGGCGGCCGTTTTCGCGGCCTTCGCGCCGGCGAGGCGCTCCTGCTCGACGACGACGCGTTGAAGCGCCTGGTCGAGCAGGCGCTGCCGGGCTTCGAGGTCCTGCGCGGCTCGTTCGAGACGGAGCCGCTCAAGCTCCACATGCTGGTGCCGCGCCTCGGGCGATTCGGCCGGCCTGGTGGTCGCCGGCTCGGTTTGCTCTTCGCCGGTGGGCTGACTGGCCGGTGCCGTCGTTGGGCTGACGGGTTTGTCCGCCTCGCCGCGCAGCACGGCGGCGATACGCTGCAGCCGCCCGGCCGTCAGGCGCCCCGTGCCGAACAGGAAGCCGGTAAAGCCTCCGCCGGCCAGCAGCGTGGCGACGGCGAGAACGGCGATGACGTTGAAAAGCCTGCCGATCACGTCGAGTTACACCGTCTTCAGACGTTACACCTGCTCGTGGCTCAGCAACTGCCGTGCCAGCTCGTCGTCGGCGGCCTGCTCATGCCGCGTGCGGTCGTGCACATACGTGTGCCAGCGCCGCGCCCGGAGCTTTTCGATGATCCGCGTCTGGGTGCGCGCCGTGCGCAGGCGGGCCTGCAAATCCTTCAACTGCTGCGACAATTCCTCGCGCTGGACCTGAAGCAGAGTGATGGTCTTGCGCAGATGCGCAACCCATGCGCGGCCGCGCTGCAGCGCCAACGGGTCGAGCCGGCCCTGCTGCTGCGCCGCCAGCAACACGTCCTGCTGGCGCAGGACCTCGGCGGCGGTCTGCTCCCGCAGCCCGTCCAGCCGGGCAATCTCGGCACTCTTGGCCGCGACGCGCCGCTTGGCCTCGCGCTCGTGCAACTGCCGGACCTCCAGCAGCGTTTGCAGCCGAAATCGAAACCGCCTGGCCACGCCTCATCCTCTCAGGCCCAAGCTCGCCCGCTGCTGCTGCCCGTGGCCGCACGCTGATTGCGCAGGGCGGCGCGTGTCTGCTCGAGCAGCTCGCCGAGCTGCGCCAGCTCGCCCGCCGCCTCGTCGAACGTGCCGCCGGCGTCGCGATTCTGCGTCAGGAACGCGGTGACAGCCTCGCGGGTCTGGATGGCCAGGTCGTAGTCGAGGTTGGCCCCCGGCACGTAGGCCCCGATGCTCACCAGGTCCTCGATGTCGTTCCACGTCGCCAGCACACGCCGCACGGCCACCACGGCCTGCTGCTGCGCCGCGCTGGTGACGTCCGGCGCGACACGGCTGATGCTGTTCAGGACGTCAATGGCCGGGTAGTGGCCGCGGTTGGCGAGCGCCCGCGACAGCCACACGTGCCCGTCCAGAATGCCGCGCACCGCGTCGGCGAGGGGCTCGTCCAGGTCGTCGCCCTCGACGAGCACGGTGTAGATGCCGGTGATGCTGCCGATCGGTGTGCGGCCGGCGCGCTCCAGCAGCCGCGGCAGCAGGGCGTAGACGCTGGGCGGGTAGCCCTTGGCGGTCGGCGGCTCGCCCGCGGCCAGCCCGATCTGCCGCTGGGCCATGGCCATGCGCGTCAACGAGTCCATCATCAGCAGGACGTCGAGGCCCTGGTCGCGGAAGTACTCGGCGATCGCGGTGGCGTGGAGGCAACTGCGCACGCGCAGGGCGGCCGCCTCGTCGGACGTGCACACGACGACGACGCTGCGGGCCAGGCCCGCGGCGCCGAGCTGGCCGTGCAGAAAGTCGCCGACCTCGCGCCCCCGCTCGCCGACCAGCGCGACGACGTTCACGTCGGCCTGCGTGTGCCGGCAGATCATGCCCATCAGCACGCTCTTGCCGACGCCCGTGCCCGCGAAGATGCCGAGCCGCTGCCCGCGCCCCGCCGTGAGCAACGCGTCGAGCGCGCGGATCCCCAGCCCCAGCGGTTGGTCGATGGCCCGCCGCCGCAGGGCCTCCGGCGCCGCGCGATACAACGGGTAGCGCACGTTCAGACGCGGCGCGGGCCGGCCGTCCAGCGGCCGGCCCTGCGCGTCGATCACCCGCCCCAGCAGGTCGAACCCGACGGGCACGCGCGGGGGCCCGGAGACGCAGACGACCTCGTCATCCGGTGCGATGCCCGTTGGCTCGCCAAAGACCGCCAAAACGGTCTGGTCGGCGCGCAGCGCCACGACCTCGGCGTCTACGGCGCGGGCGTGCCGCGTGCGAATGAGGCAGCGCGCGCCCACCGGCACTGGCAAGCCGTCCGCGCTGACTGTCAGGCCGCGCACCGCGCTGACCCGCCCATGCACGCGCTCGCTGAGCGTCTCGCCCACCTCCGCGGCGAGCGCGGAGAAGAGGCCGACGGTCGCGCGGTCCGCGCCGCGGGGCTCCGCCGGCCGCGCTCGTACCGCCGTGCTCACGGTTGCCCTCCCTGTGGCGCGACCCGATCCGTCGGCGCGGCCGGCCTCGGGTCTTCGCAGAGGGCGGTGGCGATGCGGTCCAGTTGGTTTTCCACGGAGGCGTCGATCAGTCCGGCCCGGGTTCGCAAAACGCAGCCGCCGCGCGTGACGGCCGGGTCGGCGACGAGCGTCACGTGCTGCTGCCGGCCAGTGCTCTGCACGAAATCGGCGGCCACGTCCTGCAGCGTCTGCAGCTCGGCCGGGTGGACGTGCAATTCGAGGTCCTCGACATGCTTGACCATGTCCAACAGCGTGCGCGCGTTCGCCCGGGCCGGCTCGGTCGAGCGCTCGCTTTGAATCTTGCAGACGCGGCGGGCGACGGCCAGCGCCAGCTCGATCAACCCCGACTCGGCGGTCGCGAGCAGGTGATGCTTGCGCTGCTCGAATTCGGCCAGACCGGCGGACAGGGCCGCGGACAGCCGGGCAACGTTCTCCTGCGCCGCCGCGACCGCCGCCTTCCGCCCGGCCTCCAGGGCGGCCGCACGCACCTCGCGCTCGACGCCCTCGAGCCCCTCTCGGCGACCCTGGTCCAGACCGGCGGCATACGCCGCCTGTTGCTGCTCGTCGGCCCGTTGGCGCGACGTGGCCTCGGCATCAACCAGGATTTGGCGGGCCTGCGCCGTGGCGTGCGTCACGAGCGCGCGTCCCTGCCGCTCCAGGTCGTCGAACGAGAACGCCGTGGAGGGCGCGAACTGTTCTCGGCGGATGACGCCGTTCACGAATCCGTCTCCTCAGATTTGCCCAAGAGGCTCCGGCGCCGGGTTTCGCGGGCCGCGCGCTGGCGGCGCTAGACGATGACGTCGCCGCCGCCGCCGCGGCCGGCGACGACCACTTCGCCGGCGTCTTCCAGGCGGCGGACGATGTCGACGATCCGCTGTTGGGCGGCCTCGACGTCGCTGACCCGCACCGGGCCCATGAACTCCATCTCCTCCTTGATCATCTGCCCGGCGCGCTCCGACATGTTCTTGAAGATCTTCTCCTTGAGCTCATCGCTGGCGGTCTTGAGCGCCAGGGCCAGCTCGTTGTTCTCGACCTCCTTGAGCACGGCCTGGATGCCCTTGTCGTTGACGCGGATGATGTCCTCGAACACGAACATCAGCCGCCGGATCTGCTCCACGAGCTGCGGGTCGGACTCTTCCAGGCCCTCGAGGATGGCCTTCTCGGTCGCGCGGCCGGCCATGTTCAGGATCTCGGCGACCGCGGGCACGCCGCCGACGCGCTCAAAGCGCTCGGACACCAGGCCGGCCAGGCGTTTTTCGAGGCCGCGTTCGACCTCCTTGATGACGTCCGGACTGGTCTGGTCCATGTTGGCGACGCGGCAGACGACCTCGATCTGCCGCGCGGTCGGCAGGGCGGAAAGGATGTCGGTGGCCATGCCGGGCGGCAGGTGCGAGAGCACCAGCGCGATCGTCTGCGGATGCTCCTCCTGCAGGAACATGACCAGGTTCTCTTTTTCGGTCTTCTGCAGAAAGCTGAACGGCTGCTCATGGACCTGGTGCTCGATGATGGAGATCACGCGCCGGGCTTCGTCGGAAGGCAGCGTCTTTTCCAGCAGGGCGCGGGCCCAGGAGATGCCGCCGGCGTCCATGTACTGCCGGGCCACTACCAGGTTGTAGAAGTCGCGGATGACGTCGTCGCGCACCTCCGGCGCGATCGCGTCCATGGCCGCGATCTCGCGCGACAGCTCCTCGACGCGCTCGCGGGGCAAGCTGCGGAGGATGCGCGCCGCCGTGTCCTGCTTGAGCGCGACGAGCAGGACCGCCGCCTTGCGGATGCCGTTCAGGTCCTCCGCGCTCTTGATCTCGTTCCGGAACGCAGCGTGCGCCATGGTCCGTCACGCTCCTTCGCGGTATTGCTCGTTCCGCTGCATCCACTGCTCCAGCAGCGCGGAGACGACCTCGGCGTCGGTGTCGGCCATCTGCGTGACCTGGTCGAGCATCTTGCGGGTCTGCACCGCGCTCGGGTCGACTTCCTGGGCCACGAGCACGCCCTCCATCGCCGCCGCCTGCCCCACCGGCACCGTGCTCGTGTCCACCAGCGGCTCGTCGCCGCCGGAACCGCCCGCCCGCGGCCCGTCGCCGCTGACGACGGACAAGGGACCGCGCGGCGCGGCGCGCATGGTGCGCTCCCGCCGGGTCGCTTCGGTTGTCATGTCGACCGCGGCCTGCTTGGCGGCCGCGATGGCCTCCTTCGGCAGCCCCAGCTCGATCCCGAACACGTCGCCCACGTCGGACTTACGCGCCAGACGCAGCATCAACCCCAATGAAATCAGCGCCAGCAGACCGAGCCCGGACTGGACCCCGTAGCGGCGGGCCAGGTCCACCGCGCGGTCGAGCGTCGGCGCCGGCCCCGCCAGGGTCGGGGTCGTCACGGGCGCGTCCCAGTACCGCTGGATGTCGACGTTCTCCTCGACCTGCGGCTTGACGAGGCGCACGATCTGGCTGAGCAGCCGCTTGCGTTCGACCTGGAAGGTCTGTTCGAGTTGCTCGTCGGTCGGCGCACCGCCCTCGGGGTTTGTGTGCCGATACACCCCTTCCAGGTAGCTGGACGACAGGCGGATCGCCGCGGTCGCGAGCCGGATGTCGCCGGCGGGCGTGGCCTCCGTCTTGAGCGACACGCCGGTCTGGTATTCCGTCTTGGATGTGTCTTTCTTCTGACTATCGTCGGCGCCGCCGGACGCGGCCGCCAGCCCGACGTTCGGCTGGACGCCCGGCTGCTCGCCGCGGTGTTGGCGCGTCGACTCGTCGGCGGTGGTCTCTTCGCTGCGGGCGACGCCCTTGATGGGGGTTTCGGTGCGCGTGTTGCTCGAGGTCGAGACCAGCTCGATCACCACGCTCACGAGCGCTTTGGGGTCCGGGATCAGCCGCCGGATCGTGTCGGTGTAGTGCTGCTCGAGCTTGATGCGCTGGCGGTGCAGGGTGTCGGCCGGATCCTGCTCGGTGTCCCAGTCGAGGGCGCTGACGCCGCGCGCGTCCACGACCTGCACGTTCCGCACGGACAGGCCCGACACGGCTCCAGAGACCAGCCGGGCGGTCGCCAGTGCCAGCGGCCGCGGCACCTCGTCGCCGTTTTTCATGACCAGCGTGACGCTGGCCGAGCTGGCCGGCGGTTGCTTCGAGAACCCCTTGCGCCCCGTGCCGAGATTGAGGAAGACGCTGGCGTTCTGCACCCCCTGGAACTGCCGCAGCACCTTCTCGACCTCGGTCTGCAGGGCGACGGTCCAGCGGCGGTCGTTCTCCTCGAGCGAGATCCACGGATCGGATTTCGCCACCAGGGCGGCGAAGGCGCTACTCGTGTTGCTGGGCAGCTTGTCGCTTTCCTGCAGGCGGGCCAGGAGCATCTGCGAATTGGCGGCCGGCGACACGTAGACCCGGCCGCCGCGGACCTGGAACTTCTCGTGCAGCGCCTCGAGCTCGCTGCGCACCTTGGCCAGCTCCTCCGGCGCCAGGTCCTGCTCCAGCAACGGCACGAAGTCCGGCGCCGCGGCCCATTGCACCAGCCAGAGCAGCGAGACCGCGACCAGCAGACCCCCGAACAGCAGCGCCACCCGCTGCGACGCGCTCGTGTCGCGCAGGCGCGTCAGCAGTTGGCCCAGCAACCGTTGTAGCGCTCCCATCCTGGGAACTCCCGGCGGTCTCCGCCGCCAGTCTGCCGCATCATCGGCCCGCGGCCGTCTTCAAGTGTCGTGCGGGCTTACACGCGGATTTGCCGCAGCTCCACGTATGCGTCCACCAGCTTGTTGCGGATCTCCATCAGCAGGCTGAAGGCCACTTCCGCCTTGCGGGCCGTCGTGAGCACTTCCGTGACGCTGTCCGTCCGCCCGGTGACCAGATTTCGCACGGCCTGGTCCGCCTCGCCCTGCATGTAGCTCACCTGCTCCAACTGCTGGCGAAGCTGCGCGGCGAAGTCGGAGGATTCCGCGCTGCCCGGCGTGCGCGGCCCGGCAGAGGCCGGCGCGGGCCCCGCGGGCATGGCCGGGTGCGGCGAAATCGGATTGACCATATCGGGCTCCCAATCCTCGGCACGCCGCCGTGCCCGCCGCGCTTACGCCAGCGCCCGGATCGCCTGTTGGACCATGTTGCGGGTCACGTTCATCATGGCCACATTAGCCTCGTACGCCCGGCTGGCCACCAGGGCGTCCACATACTCCATCGTGAGGCTGACGTTGGGGAGTTGAACGTACCCGCGGGTGTCGGCATCCGGGTGCCCGGGGTCGTAGCGGGTCTGAAATGGGCTCGGGTCAAGCTGCACGGCGTCCACGTGCACGCCCGGCCCGCCGTTGCCGTCCCCCGAGGTGAACGTCACCAACCGCCGGCGGTATGGGACGGGGGTACCGTCCTCCTGGCGCGTGACCTCGGCGTTCGCAATGTTGCTGGCGATCACGTCGAGGCGCGTGCGCTGCGCGGTCAGGGCCGAGCTGCTAATGTCCAGCGCGCGGATCATGTGGTTCTACCTCGGATCGCCCCGAGCAGCCCGTTGAACTGCCCCCGCAGCAGGCTCGTGGCCAGATCGTAGGTGAGCGCGTTCTGGTTCGTGTCGGCCAGAAGTTGCTCCACGCGTGCGTTCGTCCCGTCGTGAAAAAGCACGTTCGGGGCGGGCTCCGTGGCCGGCTGGACCGTCACCTGTCCGTCCGCGCCGGTCGAAAACTGCGCGTTGCCGCGCAATTCCAGCCGGCGTTCGTTGTTCCGTTGGGCTTGATCCAGCGCGGTGCGGAGCGAAGCCTGAAACGGCTCCGGGTCGAGCCGCCGGCTGTGGTAATTCGGAGTGTCAACGTTCGCCAAGTTCTCGGCCAGCACTTGCTGCCGCTGCTCGGCGAATTGTGCGGTCAGAGCCAAAGCCTGCCGTGTCGGAGAGCCCGTTAGTCGATCGACCCACGTTGACATTCCATGTCCTCGAACATAGCGGGACAGCAATCCATGTGCCGCGCCGCGAAGTCCGCGGCTGCGTCGGAGGTGACGCGGCGCGACCCCGCGCGCGCAGCGCGGGCGCCGGAGCCGCGCTCCGGTGCCGCGCCACGTACAAAGTCCTGTTCAGACCATCACCGCCCGCCGCCGGCGTTCCTCGTGAAACGTGCCTTCCTCGCGCCAGCGCTTGAGCTTGAGCCCCAGGGTGCGCAGGCCGATGCCCAGCGCGCGGGCGGTCTTTTCGCGGTGTCCGCTGAAACGCTCCAGCGTGCGCAGGATCAACGTGCGCTCCGCATCGCTGAGGATTTGGCCGTCGCGGTACTGCAGCCCCTCGGCCGCCGCGCTGGCCGTCTTGATCGGGCCGTTGAGCAGCGGGGCGATCGCGGCGGGGGCCACCTCGCGGCCCGCCTCGAGCACGCTGACCCGCTCGCACAGGTTCTCCAGCTCGCGCACGTTCCCCGGCCAAGCGTATTCCTGCAGCATCCGCAGCGCGTCCGCCGTGAACGTCGGCCGCTCGCGCGCTTCGCGGGCGAAGATCCGCCCGACGAAGTAATCCAGCAGCAGGGCGATGTCCTCGCGGCGTTCGCGCAGGGGCGGCACCTCGATCGGCAACACGTTGAGGCGGTAGAAAAGGTCCTCGCGGAAGCGCGCCTTGGCCGCCCAATCGCGCAGGTCGCGGTTCGTCGTCGCGATGACGCGCACGTCCACCCGCCGCGTCACGGAGCTGCCCACGCGCTCGAACTCGCGTTCCTGCAGCACGCGCAGCAGCTTGGCCTGCAGCGGCGGCGCGATCTCCGACACCTCGTCCAGCAGCAGCGTCCCGCCGTCCGCCAGCTCGAACCGCCCCTTCCGCAGCCGGTCCGCCCCGGTGAACGCGCCCTTCTCGTGCCCGAACAGCTCGCTCTCCAGCAGCATCGGCGACAGGGCGGCGCAGTTCACGCACAGCATCGGCTGGTTCGCCCGCGCTGAAGCCATGTGCACCGCCCGCGCGATCAACTCCTTGCCCGTGCCGCTCTCGCCTGTGATCAGGACGGTCGCGGAACTCTGTGCGACGCGCTGGATCTTCTCCAGGACCGGTTGCATCCCTGGCGACTGGCCGATCAGCTCGCGCTGGCGGTTGAGGTCCTCGATCTCGCGGCGGAGAATCTCGTTGTCGCGCACCAGGCTCCGCTCGCGCAGCGCCCGCTCGATGACGATCTCGATTTCCTGGGCGTCGAAGGGCTTCTGAACATAGTCGAACGCGCCGAGCTTCATCGCCTCGACCGCGGTCGGCACCGAGGCGTGCGCCGTCATCAGGACCACGGGCACGTCCAGGCCGAGCCGCCGCATTTCGCGCAGCATCCCCACGCCGTCGAGCCCCGGCATGCGCAGGTCCGTGAGCACCACGTCGAAGGACTGCTGCTTGATCATCGTCAGGGCTTCCTGGGCGTTGTCATACGCGAACACCTTGTGATCCTGGGCGGTCAGGGTGGCTTCGAGCGAATCCCGCATCAGCGCCTGATCGTCAATCACACAAATGCACGCCATGGGCTCTCCTTCGTGTTAGGCCGCACTGAACTGCAGCGTCGTTTCCGGGTTCGGGCGGGCCTCGGTCGCCGCGGCCCGCGGCAGGCGAATCACAAACTCCGCACCGCCGGCGGGGCGGTTGCCGGCGCTTAGCCGGCCGCCGTACGCCTCGATCAGGCGGTGCGCGATGGTCAGTCCCAACCCCGTGCCGTGGGGCTTGGTCGTGAAGAACGGGTCGAAAATCCGGTCCAGCAGCTCGGCGGGCAGGCCGGGCCCCTCGTCCGCGACGCGAATCTCGACCTGCTGCTCCGGGCCCACGCCGCAGCACACACCCACGGTCCGCCCCGGCGGGGAGGCCTCGGCCGCGTTGACGATCAGGTTCACCAGCACGCGTTGCAGGCCGTTCTCGTCCGCACGCACGCCGAGGTCCGGCTCCGCCCCGCGGATCTCGAGCTGCACGTCGCGGCTCACGAGCGTCTTGAGCGCGGCGTCGCGGGCGCGGTCCAGAATGGCCTGGACGTTGCAGAATCCGAGCTGGCGGTCGCGCGGCGCGAGAGCCAGCGTGTCGGCCACAACGGCGTCGATGGCCTGGATACCCGCCTCCATCTTGTCGAGCAGCGCCAGGGCCGGCGCGAGCTGATGCTGACGGCACTGGTCGCGAAGCAGATCGCTGTAGAGCTGGATCGCGCCCAGGGGGTTGCGCACCTCGTGGGCGACGCCGGCGGCCAACTCGCCCAGCGCGGCCAAGCGTCGGCCCAGCTCCAGCTCGCGGTCCTTGCTGGCCAGCTCCTGACGCAGGCGGCACACCTCGCCCTGGAGCGCCTCGTGGGTGCGCTGCAGGCGGCCGGCGACCTCCGTGTATTCGCGCAGGACCTGCCCGAGGTCATCGTCCGTCGTGCCGGCCGGCGAAGTGGGCAGTGCTTCCGGTACCATCGCGAGGGTTCTCCCGCTCACGCTCGTTGGCTCGCCAACTAACCCGTCACGTTCGCCGACGGCGCCGCCGCCGACCCGGCCTGCCGGGCATAGGCGGCGTTGGCCGTGCGGCCGCCGGTGACGTCCGCGATCTGTTCGCCGACGGCCTGCTTACGGGCGGACAGGAGCGCCCCGTCCTCCTGGTCGGTGCGCAGGATCACGCGCAGCAGGGCGTTGATCTCATGGACGAGGGCTGAGGCCGCGTGGCGCTGCGCCTCGGGCAGCGCCGCATGGATTGTGTCCCAGTTTTGCCGGTAGGGCCCAAGCTCCTCGTTGAGCCGGGCGAGTGCCGTCACCAGGTCCTGGCGTTCGCGCAGGATGCTGAGCAGCATCTCCGGGCGGTCCCCGGCGATCAGGGCGCGCTGCTTCTCGCTCAGCTCACGCAGATTGCGGTACAGGTCGCGTTGCCGGGTCAGCAGCTCAACAAGCTTCGCGGAATCGGGCCGAGCCACCTGGTTCATGACTGCACTCCTCTCTCGTGGACTTCGCCGTGGCTAACGCACGGCGACGGACGCGTTGCGAAACAGCTCCGATGACAAGGCGGCCGCCAGGAAGCGCTCCCAGTCCGCGCGGTTGCCGCTATGCGACTGGGCGAACGCTTCCTCCGGGATGCGGCGCAGCAGCAGGCCGGCCCGCTCCAGCTCGCATCCCGCCTGGGCCACGTTGCCCAGCCGCAGGTGAATGTTGGCGATCTGCACGTACGCCGTCAGAGCGGCCGGCCGCCGCTCGTAGCGCGCTGCGACGCTGCGGTACGCCGTCAGCGCCGCCTGCAGCGTATCCGGCTCGTTCAGCTCAAACAGGCAATCGGCCCGGTAGAGCAAGGCCAGTTGCGCCACGAACCCCGCGTCGTCGTCGGGATCGTCCGCGTCCGGCAACTCGCGCAGGAGCGCGCCGAAGAGCTCCGCAGCGCGCTGGAATCGTGCGCGGCTTTCGGCCAGCACCGCGGGCGAGGCGTTCTCGGGGGCATGGTCCCGCAGGGCGTAGCTGCTGCGCCGGTTTGCATTGGCCAGCAGAAACAGGCCCCACGCGTGGTCGGGGCCGGTCGGATAAAGCGTGACGTAGTCCTCCAGGCGCGCGATGGCCTCGCCGTAGCGCCCCTCCTCGCAGAGAAGCTCGGAGAGGGCCCGCAGCGCCTCGCGATAGGCCCGCGCTTCCGGCGTGATCTGCCCGTCCGCCAGAAGATCGACCAGTACTTGCCTGGTCTGCGCGTAGTATTGCGGCCCGAAGGACGCCAGCACGCGTGCGCTGTTGACCCGGGCGCGCGCCGCCTCGCCCAGCAACGGGTACTCGTCGATCACCCGCGCATACCACGCGCGGGCCGCATGCGCATCGCCGTCCGCCTCGCACACTTCGCCCAGGCGCAGCAGCGCCGGCGGCAGGTTCGCGTGCATGGAGCGCCCCTCCACGAAGCGGTCCAGCGCCCGCCGCAGATCGCCGCCGCGCCCCGCCTGGTCGTAGGCCTGGACGGCCGACCAGAGCAGACTGGCCAGCCGCGACTCGTCGAACCGGGCGAAGCTCGCCGCCAGCTCGAGGTTGCTCCAGGCCAGCGGATCGGCCTCGTTGATTTGTGTCTGGGGCGGCTCCCGGTCGGCCGTTCCGGAGCCGATTTCTGCAGTAAGCCTGTCCGTCTCGCCCGCCGAAGCGAGGTACAGGAGGGCGTTGGCGAAGTCGCCCTCCGTGGCCCGCTCGTCCGACAGATCGACGATGGTCTGGCGGAGCTGCGCCAGGGCACGCCGCGACCGCCCGGGCATTACGGCCGTGCTGGCCAAGGCCGATTGAAAAGCCGCGCGTGCTGCGCTGTGACGCCCCAACGCCGCGAGCGCACGCCCCGCCCCGACGTGGGCGGCGACACGCAGGGCCGGCGCCGGCTGCACGCGCAGCGTCTCTTCAAACGCCGTCAGCGCCTCCTGCGGCCGTGCCTGGGTGAAGTCGATTTGCCCCATGAGACAGCGGTTCAGACTCGACAGGCGGCCGTGCTCATCCAACTCGCGGACGGCCCGGCTCGGGTCGGCGAGCCAGTCGTTGACCCACAGCGCGATCGGCTCGGCTTCCTCCGTACGGCCGTCGTGCGCCAGGATCACGGCCCGCAGGTACTCCAAATACCCTTTCTGGTCAGAGCGCTTGAAGCGCCCCCCGTACTGCTCAAGCAACTCCCCGGCCCGCGGGACATTGCCGTCGTCGAGCGCGTCCTGCACTGCGCGCTGCAAGCCCCACCAGGCGTAGCCTGCCGACAGGCCCTCGTCAGCCAGCAGCTCGGAGAGCACCTGCTCGCGTTCGCGCCGGTTTTCGGGATGTTTTTCGAGCAGCCTGGCCAGCGCGGCGAGAACCCCGTTTCGGTCTTCGGCCGCCAACCCCTGGCCCAGGAGGCCACGGAAGCCCGCCAGCGCCTCTTCGTCCTGCCCGAGCCACATCTGGGCGTGGGCCGCGCGCAAGGCGGCGATCGTCGACTTCGGCCTGCCCAGCTCAGCGGCGGCACGGTCGTGCTCCAGTAACCCATTGACGTTATTGGTGTTATGAGTTTCCCGACCCGACTCGACGCGGTAGATGATCTCCGCCAGACGGTCATGCAGCTCGGCCCGGGCCTCCGGCGGCAGCGCGGGCTTGCGTGTGAGCAGGCTTTGAGCGGCGTCGGCCGCGGCCAGTGCGTCCCCCGCTTGGGCGAGTGCCGCCACGTCCGCGAGGACGCTCTGCGGGTCGACCTGCGGTGCGGACGGGATCAGACGGTAGAGGGCCGCCCCGCCGACGATGGCCGCCACGAGCGCCAAAGGCACCTGCCAGCGGTCGGCCAGGAGCCGGAATAGCGTGTTGGGCTTGTTCGGGTCGCTCATCCTGAGCCTTGCTCTTGCGTCCTGCGCAGGGTGGCCAAGGGGGGCGGGACGCCCGCCGCAGTCGCTATCACTATCGGAGAGTTGCCCGGGAAAAGTGCATCAAAATTGCGCTGTTCCCGCGCACGGACCGCCTGTCTCATGCGTATAGTCCTGGTGTGCCATCTATAGTGCGTGGATAGAGGACCCCGATAGGATTGAACGGCTGCGTGACCCCGGAAACGAACATGCCCGACGCCTGCTGTGACGTGCTGCTGATCACCGCCGACGCGGCCTTCCGAGACCTCGTCCAGGCGCGGCGCCCCTCGTGCGCCCGGCTGCGCTGCGCGACGGGCGCTGAGCCGACGACTGGTGAGCCCGTTTCCGCCCGGCAGGCGTGGGTGGACCTCGACTCGGTGCCGAATCCGCGGCTGCCGGACGGCGTTCAGCGGGTGTATTTCTACTCACAGCAGTGCGTGGTACAGGACGGCCTGCCCGCCGGGCTGTTCGTGCACACACCGTGCGCGCCCGTGGTATTCGACGTGCTCTGGGCGGAGGTGCAGGCCGGGCCTGGGGCGCCGGTGGTCGCGCAGGGCCGGGCCCTCCCGCACTGGGTGACGGACTTCCAGGAACTCAATCTCGCGCGGCTCTGCCGCAAGATCGTCAACGGGCTGGCGGCCCGTCTCGGCTATCGGGACGTCTCGCTGTACCTGCACGATTTCGAGCACCGGCAACTCGTGCTGGCGGAAACCACCCACACCCGGGCGCTCGAGCGGAGCGTGCCGCTGGATGCGGCGGGGCAGCACCTGATGGTGGCCGTCGCTCGCAGCGGGCGCATCTTTGCCACGAACCACGCGCCGGCCGAGCTCGCCGCCCGCGGCATTCCGCGGCCGCCGGATCGGCCGTACGCGGATGATGCCTGCCTGGTGGCGCCGCTTTCCAGCGATGGCCGCCTCTGGGGCGTG
Source organism: uncultured Phycisphaerales bacterium (assembly GCA_903914415.1). Lineage (GTDB taxonomy): Bacteria > Planctomycetota > Phycisphaerae > UBA1845 > Fen-1342 > Fen-1342. The sequence continues at coordinate 13,560 of CAIWOY010000042.1, forward strand.
TTGAACTTCAGCGGGCAGATCCCCACCGCGTTGACTGAGGAGCGCCCGCCGCTGGAGGAGATCTTCGCCTTCCTGGGACGGGCCCTGCAACACGCCCAGACCTATTACCAGGCGCGTACCGAGGCGCGGGTCGACGGCCTCACCGGCCTCTACAACCAGCGCTGGATTCAGGAGTCCCTCGAGAAGGAGATCCGCCGCGCCGAGCGCTACGGCACCACGCTCGCCATCCTGATGATCGACCTCGACGGCCTGAAGGCCATCAACGACCAGTACGGTCACACCGCCGGAGATTGCGTGCTGCGACACGTGGCCGGGCGGATCAGCGGCCTACTGCGCCAGTTCGACGGGGCCGCCCGTGTCGGCGGCGACGAGTTCATCGTCATGCTGCCGGCCACGAATCTCAAGGGCGCGCAGCACGTGGCGCGGCGGTTGCTCGAGTCCATCCGCCAGGGCGGGCCCAGCTATCAGGAAGTGACCTTGTCCGTGACCGCCAGCATCGGCGTCGCGGAGTGGCAGCCGGGGTGCGACGCGGCGCGGTTGATCGAGGCCGCCGACCAGGCGATGTACACGGCCAAGCAAAACGGCCGCAAGAGCTTGGCCGGTGAACCCCGTTCCTCCGTCGCGTGACCTCGTTCCATCCCCGCAACGGTGGCGCGTTCGTTCAGAAACCGCTCAACCAGGCACACTGAAACGCGGCGAAGTCGGCCAGATCCACGTCCAGGTCGTGTGTCACGTCGAACGCGCCGCACACCTCGTTTGGGATGACCACGAACACGTCGGGGCCATACATGCAGCACGCGTAGTCGGCCAGATTGACGACCCCGTCGTCGTTGCAGTCGCCCGGAATGGCCCGAATCCCGTGCTGGGCCGCGAACGCCACCGGATCGCCCGCGAACGGAATGATGTCGAGCGCGTCGATGTTGTCGTTAGGGTCGCCGAGTCCGAGCAGCGCGGCGGGGGCGAACACCTCGATCGGCTGGCCGTACCGCTTGACGAAAACGTCCGCGGCGCCGCCGGGGACGCTCGCGCTTACGATCGTATTCAGCGACGGCGAGTTCGGATCGAGCGAAAAGAGCACGATGTCCGTCGCGTCAAAGACGCCCCGGACGCCCGGGCCCATTGGATCGAAGAGCACCAGGGCGTCGATGTCGTCGCCCGGCACCAGACCCAGGTCTGCGGCTGACGCATACACGTTGGGCTCGCTCTGCCCGGGCAGCGGGCTAAAGAAGATATTCGCTCCGCTGGGTGGGTAGCCATTCGACAGCCAGCCGAGCGACGGGGAGTCGCGCGTCAGCGAGAAGTAGACGTTCACCACTTGTTGGCTGCGCACCCCGGTCCGTTCCAGTTGGGCCAGCGCGTCGACGTTATCCTGCTCGGCCCCGGGCACGATGTCGCGGGAGTGCGTCGGCGGCGCGGCGCCGAAGTCCGTGCCGCCCTCGTCGAAGTTGTTGCGAACCGAGGTGGCATTACCCAGCACCGGCCGATCCCGCTGAACCGCCGACGGCCCGGACCAGGTGAACAACGTCAGCGCCACGAACTCGTCGCTGGCCGCTTGGCCACGCAAGGCCTGATCGTGCACGTTGTACGGTACATTCTGTTCGGCGAGGTTGGGATCGGCGGACAGGGCGAGCCCCGTCGTATCCCGGTCTACCGAAAACAACAGGACGAACGACTGCGCGGGCGGCACGTTGAACCCGGAATTCGAGAGCGCATCCACGTCGTCGAATGGTGAGTGCAACCCGAGCGCGGTCGCGTGCAGCACCGTGGCCGTGCTGTCCAAGCCCCGGGTCATCACGTCGCCCGCAGCGAAGGAACCACCGAACACGGCCGGCGAATTCGGATCGAACGAGAAGTCGGGACACGGGAGCGGGGCAATCGGCAGCGCGGCGTAAGCGACAAGCGCTCCGAGCAGCGCCAACGACAACCCCATGCCCAAGCAGCGGTTCAGGCGCGATTCTCTCCACAACCTATGGGAAACCATTGGACTTGCTCCCTTCCTGCTCAACGTCACTCGCGACCGAGAGCGACGGCGCCTCCCGGTCGCGCAACGTGCCTTGTTTACCCTCCCATGATACACCAACCCATGGCGGCCACGAAGGGTTTTGCCGCATCTTCACGTAGAAGAGCTTGCCGTGGTACGTGTAGCGATGCTCATTATCGAACGAACGATACGCCTCCCGAAGCTGGTCCAGCGCCGTCGCGCGGTCGCCCGCGGACAGCGACAGCGCCGCCGCGTGAAAGTACGCTTCGCCCGATAACTTCCAAGGGACGCTCACTGCGGCGGCGAGCGGCTCCAGTGTCTCGGGCCGCCCGCCGCAGAGCGCGTTCTCGTACAGGGCGCGCACCCATTGTTCAGATTGCGGCGGAACGAGGCCGAGCGTGAAGTCGACTTGCGCGGCCCGCTCAGTCAACAGGGCTTGTGCCTCCTCCGGCTCCCCAAGGAGGCGCAGACAAGTTGCGGACCAGAGCACGGCCTGGGCATCGGTGGGCGCGTCGTCCGCGAGCGCGTGGGCGTGCGCCAGCGCTGCGGGCATGTCGCCAGCCTCGGCCTGGACCAGCGCCGGATACACATGCTCATAGAACGAATTGTGCGGGTCATAGCCCGCACAGGCGGCGAGGTCCTGCAGCGCCGCATCGAACTCGCCGAGCCAATAGTGCAGGCGCCAACGGTAATGATGGCCTTCCCAGCGTTTGATGTCCGCGTCCGCCGCCGCGATGGCGCGCGTGCGGGCCTCGATCGCCTCGGCGTAGCGCCCGGCACTCTCCAGGCATTCGGCCTCGGCGGCAATCGGGCGATCGTCCGCCGGGTTTACCTTCTGCCCCTCGCGCGCCCAGCGCAGGGCTGCGTCGTAATGGTCGGTCACCGGCGCGTCGCCGCGCGTACCCTCGCTGCCCGCGTAGATTTCCGCCGCCAGCCGATGGGTGATGGAGAGCAGGTAGTATGGGAACGCCGCGTACTGCTTCTGCTCGATGAGCTGCGTGAGGCTCGCGACGATCTCCGAAAGCGGCTCCAGCGTGCGCGTCACGTAGAGCTGCTGGTTCCGGGCGCGGGCCAGATGCAGAACGGCCTGCGGATAGAACTGGTGCTCCCGCGCCCGCAGATCGTTGGCCCGCCGGTAGCAGTCGATCGCGGCCAGCGGCGCGTCGAAGTGCACCGCCAGCCCGCGGAAAAACCAGGCTTCGGGCGTGGTCGGACCGCCGCGCTGGTCGGCGTCGTCAAGCGTGGCCCGTGCCGCAGCCTGCTGCTCCGTCTGACGCTGCACCCAGGCTCGCAAGTACCATACACACGGGTCATTCGGGTCCTGCTGAGCCGCGGCCGCCAGGTGCCGGAGCGCTTGCGCGGGATCGTTGGCGCCCGCGCACGCCAGCGCCCGCGCCAGATCGAGCTTCACCGACCGCGCCCCCAGCGCCACCGCCCGTTCGATGTCGGCCGTCGCCAACTCCGGCACTCGGTAGTCGTAGTACGCGAGCCGTTCGTACGCCCGGTCAACGAGACCGACCGCTTCGCGCTGACGCGCGTCTCGTACACTCTCGGCCTCGCGGCGACGAGCGTCCCAGGCGCTCCAGGTCAGCGCGCTCGCGAGCACGACGACCGCTATGGCCCCCGCGATCGCGCCGGTCAGCGCCTTGTGCCGCCGTACCCACTTCACGGCCCGTTCAACGCGGGTGACGCGGCGGGAGAGAATCGGCCGGCCGTCGGCGAAGCGGCGAAGATCTTCGGCCAGCAGCGCCGCCGTCGCATGTCGCCGCTGCGGGTCCTTCTCCAGCGTCCGCAGGCAGATCGTCTCCAGATCAAGCGGGATGCGCGGGTTCAGACGGCGCGGGGACACCGGCTCGGCCGTGCAGATCGCCGTGATGATCTGCTGGCGCGTTTCCCCGTCGAACGGCTTGCGCCGCGTAAGCGACTCGTACAGCGTCACCCCGAGCGAGTAAATGTCGGTGCGATGGTCAATCTGCCCCGTGCCGCCGCGGACCTGCTCGGGCGACATGTAGGAAGGGGTGCCCATGATCTCGCCGCTGACCGTCAGGTGCGGCTCGTCTGTCAGGCGGGCCAGGCCGAAATCGGTCAGGTGTAGCCGGTTGGCGGCACCCAGCAGGAGGTTATGCGGCTTCACGTCGCGGTGGATGATGCTGTGCTGATGGGCACAGGCGAGGGCGTCCGCGACGTCGGCGAACAGGCGGGCTACGTGCGCGTAATCGGCCCGCGTCCAGCGTGGCAGACGCTTCGTGTCCGACCAGTCCGCCGGCGGCGCGGGCGCGGCCGGCTCGGCCCGGTCGCGAACCCGGGTCCGCGGCAACCGGGTGCTGCCGGGCGGCGCGAGGACCGGCGCCGTCTTCAGCCGCACGTCCGACGAGCCGGCCCGCAGCCGGGTGGAGCTGAGCAGGTCCGGCCGGCTGTGAATCACCACGTCCAGCCCGACGCCTTCGACCAGTTCCATGGCGTAGTAATAATGCCCCTCGTGCACGCCCTGGGCGTAGACCGGCACGATGTTGGAATGATGCAGCCGGGCGGCCGCTTGGGCTTCGGCCAGGAAGCGCTGCGTGGCGATCCGCCCGTGGCGGGCGCAATCGGGCAGGACTTTCAGGGCCACCTCGCGCCCAAGGGAGATCTGCCGGGCGCGGTAAACGATCCCCATCCCGCCCCGGCCGATCTCACCGAGGATCTCGAAGTCGCCCAGGCGGCCACCGATGGGGAGAGAGGCGGCCCGGAGCACAATACCCAGCGCATGACTCGCGTCCGGGCCGCCCACCAAAGCCGGCTGCGCGACAGGGCAGAGCGCGCCGGCTTGGAAGCCGAAAGCTTCTCGCAGATCGGCGACCAACGCCTTCTCCGGCCCGTCGGGCTCGCTGGCAACCGGCTCCCGGGTGGCCAGCCGAGCCCGTTCATCCGGTACAAGTGCGCGGTCGGCGGCCAGTGAACGGCCACAGTGGGCACATACGCCCGGCTCCGTGCCGGCCGGCACGGGCGTGCTCGCGGCGCAGTTGGGGCAGACCATGTTGGCCACGGTTTCGTTCATAGGCCGCTTCTTCCAAAGTGGGATAGACAGCGGCCGGGTCGTTCTGACACGCGCCGACTAACTTGTCGCGCGCCCCGTGCGCTGCGGCTAAACGTCCCCGTCCGGGTCCAGCTCGGACAGACGCTCGCGGAGGCGTTTGAGCACGCGGCTGCGGGCCTGATAAACGCTGGCTTTGCTGAGCTCGAGCTGCTGGGCGGTCTCCTCGACGGGCCGCCCGGCCAGCACGTGCAACTCGAACGCCTTGAGGGTTGCCGGCTCGAACTCCCCGATGATCGATTGCATGGCCCACCGCAGGCGGTGAAGCTGCCACTCCCGCTCCCAGCGCATGTCCTGGCTCGCTTCCTTCTGCGCCGCCAGGAAGTCGAAACCCTGCGGGTCCAGCGCCGCCGGCTGACGCGCCTGCTGGGCCGCCCGGCGACCCAGCGCGTGGACGACGGCGGAGCGCAAGTACGCCCGGAAACGCCCCTTGCGCGCGTCGTACTCAAACCCCTCGATCGCCTTGAACAGGTACATCTCCACTTCCTGGACGACGTCCTCGGCGTCGGCGTGCGAAGCGCCGCGGCCGCGCGCGTAGCGGTACAGAAGCTGCCCGTACCGGTCGTGGAACTCGTGCCAGCTCAGGGTGTCCGCCCGATCGCGGAGCCGCAGCAGGAACGTCAGATGTGTGGAGTCCGCGTGGCTCATCCGCGTCCATTATGGCCGCGCGGGGATTTGATATACAAGGCGATCTAAGACGTCGTGCGCGATTCGGCTGCGGAGCCGGGCTGTCCTCAGCCCATCTGCCTGCAGAGCCGGGCTGTCCTCAGCCCGTTCGTCCGGGACAGCCTCGACCCAACCACCGGCGTGGGGACACGCCGGCTCCGCTAACCGCGAGCCCACACGCCCAGCCCGGGCCGGTCGCCGAGCTGTATCGTGCCGCCCGTGCGCGTAATGCCCTCGAACGGGTCTTCCGCCAGCAGCAGAGCCCCGTCGAGGTCGGCATAATCCACAAGCGACGCGATCGTCAGCGGTGGGGCAATCGACAGGCTGCTGCACACGAAGCAACCCAGCATCACCTGCATCCCCAGCCCGCGGGCCAGCGCGACCATGCGCAGCGCCTCGCGAATCCCACCGCACTTGTTGAACTTGATGTTTATGCCGTCCACGTAGCCGTGCAGCCGCACCACGTCGGCGGGCCGCTCGCAACTCTCGTCGGCGAAGATCGGGGCGACGCCCAGCTTGCGCAGCTCGGCCATGCTCTGCCAATCCCGGCGATCGACGGGCTGCTCGATCAGGGTCGGACGGTAGCGCGCCAGTTCGGGAATCCGCGCGAGGGCCTCCTGCGGCTTCCAGGCCTGGTTCGCGTCGAGAAATAGTGGGCCCTTGAAGACCGACCGAATGTAGGACAGCGTCTGGTGGTCGTCGGGCACGCCAACCTTGATCTTGAGCGCGTCGAACCCTGCCGCGAGCGCTTCATCCACTTTGACGCGGATCAGCTCCGGCTCGGCCACGCCGATCGTAAACGTGGTCTGCTTGCGCGGCTGCTCCAGTCCGAGTAGCTTCCAAACCGGCACGCCGAGCTTCTGGCCGCACCAGTCGTGCAGGGCGGCGTCGAGGCCGTCGAGCGTGGCGCGCTGGCCGTCGAACTTCGCGAGCAGGCGCTGCACAATCGGCTCGATGCGAAACGGGTCGTCGCCGAGGTCGCCCTGGACGGCCGCCAGCGTCGCCTCCGCAGACTCCAGTGACTGCCCGTAGAGCTCCGAAGGCACGATCTCGCCCTGCCCGGCAACGCCGCCGTGCTCGAGGCGGACGACGATGGTCTCTTTTTCGTCGGTCGCCCATTGCGAGGTGGCGAACCGGTGTTTCGGACGGATGTGCAGCCGTTTCCAGGTCAGCTTCATGGTATCCATGCTCCCAGCGGCCCCGCGGGGCCTTCCGCGTTCACGTCGTCCAAGGCGGAGATGCTGACGACCACCGTGCGCTCGACGAAGACCCGCCGGCGGTTCACCGGCCGGGCCCCCGACCGCGCCAGCAGGCACGCGTCGTTGACGTACTGCTCGTTCGTGCTGTGGGCTTCGTCGCGGTCGTGCACGTCCGCCTCCGTCAGCCAGTACCCGCGCTCGTCGTACGCCTCGAGCTGCCCGAGGTACACGCGCGGACCCTGGGTGTCCAGCACCACGCACCGTCCTAGTAAGTCGTCCAGAGTGGGCATTCGCCGGTCGTCAACAATGCCGGGTGGGCAGCGCCCACCGTTCCGCTATTGTATTGTCTGAGGCGAATGGAAACTACGCGCTCGACGGACCAGGATCGATGCCCGCTCAGAACGACGACGCGGTCGTGCTCGGCTTGACCGAGTTCTCCGAGACCTCCCAGATCGTGTCACTCTTCGGCGCCCGGCACGGACGGCTGCGCCTGATCGCAAAGGGCGCCCGCCGCAGTACGCGGCAACGCTTCAGCCCCGGGCTCGACCTGCTCGAACGGGGCGAGGTCGGCTTCCTGCCGGCCCGCGGCGACGCGCAGCTTGACACCCTGACGGAGTGGGTGCAGCGTGACGCGTTCGCAGGTCTGCGGCGCGACCTGCTGCGGCTGACCGCGGGCCTTTACGCCGTCGAGCTGGTCGCGGCGCTGACCGAGGAGGCGGACCCGCATCCCGCGCTGTTTGCAGCCCTGGTCCATCTGCTCGGCCATCTGGCGTCCGACGCCCCGGCCGCACCACAGATTCCGTGGTTTCAGAGCGAACTGCTCCGCGCGATCGGCTACGCCCCGAACCTCGACGAATGCGTCGTCTGCCACCGGCCCGTGCCGCGCGGGTCCCCAGCGTACTTCAGTGCCGGTGCCGGCGGGCTGCTGTGCCGCGATTGCGAACCGCTGCACGTCGAGAAACGGCGAATCCCGGCCGGCCTGCTCGAGACGGTGCCGGCCACCGGCGATCCGCGGGCCTGGTTCGAGTTGCTGGACTATCACCGGACGCACACCGCCGGCCGGCGGGTCCAGACCGCGGCGCAGCTCGCCGCGCTCCTCGCACACCCGTAGTCCCCGGCTCCACAGGGCTGCGACGTCGCGCCGGCCGCGCTGTGCGGCGCGACCCTGTCCAAAGCGCGCGCATCGGTTCTATACTAATGAGTAA
>CAIWOY010000043.1 GCA_903914415.1 uncultured Phycisphaerales bacterium
CTGCTGGCCCTGCTGACCGCGCTGTTGTTGCTGCTGTTGCGGCTGCGGGATGACGATCTGCCGCTGCTGGACGTCGAACATCATCGAGAGGATCTCGGCCGCAGCACTCACGTCGCCATACTTGAAGTGGAAGATGCGGATCACTTCGCCGACGGCGAGGTCCTCTTCGAGCAGCTCCATCGCGCTCTTGATGTCGTCGACCTTGTCTTTCGGCCCCGTGAAAATCAGGGTGCCACCCTCGCCCGGTGCGATTTGGACTTCCTGCTTTTCCAGCGGCGACTTGATCGTGCGCTCGTCCTCGTAGTTCTCGACGTCTTTCTCTGGCGGCACGACGACCGGAGCCGGCGCGACGACCGGTGCCGGCACCGTCGGTTTCGTCGCGGCGGGTCTAGGCAGCGGTTGTCCGCCGGGCTGGAGCGCCGCGAGTTGGACCTTCAGCGTGGTGTCCGGTGTTGTGGGGCGGGGGGTCGGCGCGGGGACGGGGACCGCCACGGGAGCGGCCTGAATTGAGCGGCTGGCCTTCGCCGGCGCGCCCGTCACGTCCGCCTCGAGATCGTCGAGCAGGGCCTGCGAGAGCGGCACGCCCGGCTCAAACGGCAGCACGCGTCCGCCGCCGTGCTCGTTCTTCTCCTGTTCCGCCTTCTCCTGCTTCTCCTTCACCGCCGGTGGCACTTCGCCGTCCTTCCAGACATCCTCGACGATCGACTCCTCGGGCGGCTTGGCGGTGCCTGCCGTGTACTGGAATTTGTAGCGGTGCTGCAGGTAGGAGAGCGCCCGCTCTGGGTCCCCTTTCGGCTTAAACGTGATGACCTTCGACTCGAGCCGCGCCCGCCGCTCGTACTCGCGGAGGAGCTTGAGGATCCCCGGGAACTCGGCCGGACGGCACTTGACGGTGATGTACTCGCCGTACCAGTCGGCCGTGATGCTGGGTCCGCCCTTTTTATCGTCGGGGAACTGGTCGCGGACGTCCCAGGCGATGTCGCTGGCGTCGCCGCGGTTGATCTCGACGAAGTACATCTGCTTGCCGCCCGCGAGGAACCCTTCCTCCTCGGGCGCCGGCGCCTTGTCCAGCTCCTCGATGAACTTCTCGACCTGCCGCATCTTCCGCTTGTTCGCGGTCACGATCAGCTTGCCGGAATACTCGTCGGCCGTGATGGTCACGGCGTCCTGGGCGCTCTTTCCCGACGGGAAGAGGTTCTTGAGGGTCTTCTCGACGTCGGCGGTGCTGGCATACTTGAGGGTGAACGTTTGGAGCTCGGGCACGCGGACGCTGTTGCCCTCCAGCTCCGTGATCATCTTCTCGACGTCCGCGACATCCTTCGGCAGACCGCCGATCACGATAGTGTTGCTGCCGGCGTCGGCGGCGATGCGTACCGTGCCGGCCCCGCCGCCCTTGCCCGCCGCGATGGCCTTGCCTTGTACAAACTGGTTGAGCGTCTGCGCAACCTGCTGGGCGTCGCCTTCGTTAAGCGGCACGATGTGGACGATCTCGCCGGTGTCCGTCTCCTGGTCCACCATGTGTATCAACTCGCCGGCGAGCTTCTGATAGTCGTCGGGCGCCAGCACGAACAGCCGGTTCGATGCGGCGTCGGAAAACACGGCCGTCTGGATCGTGCCCTTCTTAACGCCCTCCTTCTCGATCACCTTCGCCTTCAGCATCGCATCGACGTTGTTGGCCATCTGGTCGGCGCGCGCGTTCTTGAGCGTGTACGCCTGCATCTTGCCGGTCGGCGGCGTCTTGCCCTCCAACTCCTGGATGATCGTGTCGATCATCGGCAGCATGTCGTTCGGCGCCAGCACCACCAGCGTGTTCGTGGTCGGCTCGGCGAACGCCCCCGGCGAAAGCTGCCCGGGCCGCGTCGGCCGCTTCGCCTGCGACAGGAAAAGCTGGACCTGCGCCTGCACCTGCAGCGCGTTGAGCACCTTCAGCTCATACGTCTTGACCTGGATGCCGCCGGTCGTGTCGGGGGCGTCGAGCTGCGCGATCAGCGCCTGGATCTCCGCCAATTGCTTCTTCGGGGCCTTGATGATGATCTGCGAACCGGCTACCGACACCTGCACGTCCTGCCCGCGGCCGCCGGCAGTGCGGAACATGGTCTGGATCGCCTGGACGAGCACGCTTACGTCCTGGTATTTCGGCGTGATCGCGACCGGCGCTGTCGCCGACTCGCCGTAGCGCTGATCCATCTGCATGGCGAGGTCTTTGATCCGCTCCAGGTCGTTCTTGTCCGCCTGAACCAGCAGCGAATTCGTGGCCACCTCCGCCTGGATGATCGGTCCGCTGCCGCCGCTAGGCGCCCCCGGCAAACCGCGCAGTCCGCCCGGCCGCGCCCCGCCGCCGAACAGCGCCGAAAGCTGCTGCGCCACCTGCGTCGCGTCCGCGTTGACCAGCGGCAGAATCACCACCTTGTCCGCCGGACTCTCCACGTCCAGCGTCTTGATCAGCGCGCCGATTTCCTCGATCGCGGGCTGGATGGCGTAAACGTAAATCTTGTCGCCTTCGGCCTGGACGGTGACCGACGAGTTGCCCAGCGCGGGATGGCTGTAGTTGCGGTACATGCCGGACAGCAGGCCGGCGATCGTCTGCGGGTTGCCCTTCGTGACCGCAAAGGTCTCGAGCTGCGGCGTGTTCGTGCGGGCCCGCTCGTCCCACATCCGGATCGTGCCCTCGATCTTCTGCCAATCCTCCGGCGTGCAATACACGATCAGCAGCCGCGCTTCGTCGAGCGCGATCACCTGGAAGCTGTCGGTTTTCGTCGCAGTCGGGGTCGCGCCCGGCATCTGGAACGGCATTCCACCGCGCCCCCGCGGGAAGCGCGGCATCTGCGGCACGGTCGGCGTGCGCGACGCTGCGCTGGCCCCCGGCGACGCCAGCAGCGTCTGCACCATCTGCGCCACCTGGGTCGGCCGCAGGTTGGCCAACTCGATCACATGCCGTTCCTGCTCGGGCGCGGCGACATCGAGCAGGTCGATGAGCTGCTCGATCTTCTCCAACTCGTCGCGCTCGGCGATGACGTAGAACACGTTGTTCGTCTCGTCGGGCGTGATGGTCGGGGCGCTGCGCCCGGACGGCGGCAGAATGCTGCTGACGATCTGCGTCAGCATCGGGGCCATTTCGGCGACCTTCGCATGTTCCGGCTTGAACGTGCGGAACTTGTCGGGCAGCGGCTGGTCGATGATCTGCAACATCTCCTCGACCCGGCTGAAGCCCTCGTCGGTGGCGTACACGATCAACGAGTTGCTCCGCGAGTCCGCGACCATCCGGACGGCCTTCTTCGCGCGCTCGTAGACGCCCAGGCCGAAGATATCGTCGGGGGCCATGCCGACCTGCATCTGCCCCGGCTGGGGCGGCTGTGGCGGCGGCACGGGCTGCCCCCCGCGGCGGGCGGCCTGCTGCTGCTGCAATTGCTGCAATTGCTGCAACTGCTGCAACTGCCGCTGTTGCTGCCAGTTCGGCGTCTGCATCTGCAACTGCACCTGCTCCTGCTGGAGGATGCTTTGCAGAAGCGTGGCGACCTCGCTGGCGTCGGCGTGCCGCACCGGGATGACCTTGGTGGTGAACTCTCCGATGCCCGGGTCCTTGTCGAACTCCGCGATCAGTTTTTCGATTTGCTTGATTTGGTCCTCAATCGCCTTGACCACGATCGAGTTCGTCCGGTCGTCGGGGACCATCAGCACGTCGCTGGCCGCCGCCCCGCCGCCGCCGGTCTGTTGCGGGACCATCTGCCCGGTCCGCGGGTCGCGCACGAGCTGCATCTGCGGTGCCGGCGGCACGTTCAGACGCAGGAAGTTCCGCACCAACTGCTCGATGTTCCGCGCGTTCGTCTTGATCTTGAAAATCTTGAACACGCGCGGGTCTTCCGGCGTGAGGCTGATCCGGTCCTTGAGGGCCACGAACTTCCGCACGTCCCGCGCCAGCCCGACGATCTTGATCTGATTGCTCTCGGGCAGCGCGGTCATCAGCGTGCCTTCGGAGAGCGACTCGAAGAACATGTCGACGTAGAGCTTCGCGGGCTGGCCCTGCACCTGGTAGTACACGACGACGAAGTCCATGTCGCGCGGATTGGCGGCGTCGAACGCCTCGATCGAGTTGTACGTCTCCTTCACCGTGACGTATTGCCGCATCTCGTTGATCGGGATGATCCGGATGTGGTGCTCGCTCTCGACGAACCGATACCCCTTCTCGTACATGATCAGGTTCAGCTCGTCGATTGCCTCTTCCTTCGTGAACTTGCGGTCCGTCACGTAGGTCAGCTCGCCGCCGATGACCAGCTCCGTCGCCTCCATGAGCGGCTTGCCCGTCCGCTTCACGAAGTCCATGATCACGTCTTCCCACGGGACCTTCACGAAGTTGAACCACTCGGTCCGGCCGTCCGCCGGCTGGCTCGTCGGCGCAGACTCGGTCTGCGTAACCGCCGGTACCGCCGGTGGTGGTGCAATAGGCGTCGTCGGCGCGGACCCCGGCTCCGGCCGCGGCGACGTGAGCCGCGCGAGCTTCAACGGCGGACCCACAAAGTCGTCCGGGACGTCTTCGGCCACACCGGTCGCCGACCCCGCCGGCATTGCCCATGAGGGCGGCGCCGGCTGGGTCGCAATCCGCTGCGTCGACGCCGCGGCGCGCTCACGCAACTCGGCGATCGACGGACGCGGCTTGGATGTGGGGGTCGCCGGCGCGGCCGGTTGCGTCTGGCCCACCGGCGGCGTCATGGCGGGACCCGACTCGCTTGGCTTGGCCGCGGCCTTCTCGGCCTGCTGCCGTTGCATCTCCTCGCGTAGCCGCTGTAGCCGCTCAATCGCCCGATCTGCATCGGTGGGCTGGGACGGCTGAGTCGTGGCCGCGTCTTGCCCGACGCTTGCGCCGCCTGGGGACGGCGCCGTCTGCTGGGCCATGGCCCCCACGACCGGCCACGTCACGACCAGCGTCACGAGCAGGCTGACCAGCCCGCGTTGCACCGTCTGCCGCGTCATACCGACACCTCTCGTGGTGCTCACACCAAGACCCGCCCGGGTCTCTCCTGGTCCGTTCTGCCGGGCCGCCGCGCCAGCCGGCCGTGCCCACCGCCCCGTGCCCGACCACGTCGCGTGGAGCGCGCCGGGAAACCTCGCCCGCTCACCGCCGCCACGTCCGCTATTTATACACCGAAACGCCGCCTGGGTGGCAGCGTGAAATGCGTCCAAAGACAAATCGCAAAACGACTTAACGTCCATGTCGTCGGCCACTTAGCTGCTTCGTCCGGCCCGTCCCTGGGCCACGGCCCACCAACTATGTCCCCGCCAGCGCCTGCAACTCCTTCCAGATCTCCGGATGATCCTCCGGCTTCACGTCCTCCCGCTCTGTGAAGTTCGCTGGGTTCGGCTGCCGCAGCGGGTAGAAAAAGTCCTTCTGCTGCCCGTCGGGCTGCTTCACCCGGACAACCAGCGCGTGCGGCTCGATCAGCACCAACGTCCCGTCGTCCAGCGCGTCGCCTACTCGATATTTCTTCACCAGCTTGTCCGGCGTCTGCTCCTCCCGCACATAGGCCACCGGCTCGCCATTCAGGGAGGCGGTGCCCACGAAGAACTTCTTGTTCGCGTCGGGGCGCGGATCAGGCGGTGGCGGCGGCGGGGGTGGGGGCGGCGCCGTGGCGACTGCTGCCGTGGTCGGCTGCGTTGGCGGAGCCTGGACGACCGCCGGCGGCACGTACGGCTTGAAGAGGTTCTTGTCGAACACCAGCTTGTAGGTCTCGACCTCGTGCGCGAGCATCCCCTGCGCCAAGTCGTTGGGGTCGGCGGTCGGGTGCGGCTCGATGTTCCCGACCTTGGGGAGCACTAGCGCTGTCGCCGTGATGCTGATCGTCAGCTCGGGACCGTCCGGACCGACCGCGGGAGTCGTCGGGCCAACCCGGGCGGGCGCCTTGCCGCCCCGCGGCGGCGCCTTGCCGCCCCGCGCCGCGCTGCCGGGGGTCACCAGCGACTGGTTGGCCGCGAGGTTGACTTTGTCGACCCGCGCGACCCAATCCTGCCGGTAGAAGTCGCACAGGAAGCCGACCACCTCCTTGAGCGTGCCGGCGGTGGTGATGGTGAGCGGCACCTCGATGAAGCCGTTCCTGTCGCGCGAGAACGCCCCCGGGCTGATCTTGGTGTCTTTCGTGTTCGGGTCGTCAACCAGCCCATGCTGCTGCAGCAACTCATGAATGACTTCGCGGAAGCGGAATTGCGCCTCCTTCGGGTCGCTCGAGAGCGTGCGGGCCGTGAGCGCCTGCCACTCCTGGTCGACGTTCTGCAATTGCGCCCGGTTTTTCTCGAGCTCCTTCGTCCGGGTCTGCTCGGTGGCAATCTGTTCGCGCAGCGAGACGAATGGGTCCACCAGGACTCGGCTGACCGCCCAGTACAGCGCGAGACCCGCCAGGGTGAGCCCGACGCACCCGGTCAGCGTTTTCTCGCGTCGCGTCATTCGTACACTCCGTGCGGCGGTCTGGAACGCTCACCGCGACCGCTTGATGCCCTTGCGCGCCTTGTCCCGCTGCTGGATTTCCTCCTGCTGGCGCAGCAGCTTGCGCAGCTCGATCTCGATGTCCAGCTTACCCTTGAACTCGGGGTTATTGTGGATCTCCACCCACGCCAGCGGCTTTACGTCGTACACCTGCTCGCCGTCCACCCGCAACTCGTTGAGCGCCTTCACAAAGTCCATCGAGACCCCGAAATCGCTGGCATACACGTTCCGCAGCGTCATCCGCTGCGTCCGCGAGCCGCTCTCCATGTCGATCCCTTGGACGAGCAGCTTCTTGCCAGGCTCGATCGCCGCGTCCGCCACGCGCCACAGGTCATCCGGCCAGACCGCCGTGACCCCCCAGTCCTGGGCGCGCACGATCTGATCCTTGATCTCGGTCCGCGCGTTCAACTCCTTGCGCGTCTTCTCGTTGGCCGATACCAGGCCGGTCCGCTCAGTCGACAAATTCCAGTACAGCCTGCCGAACCCCACCGCCGTGAACGCCGCCGCGACCGCGACCGCGACGCCGATCAGCCGCGCGCGCCGTCGCCAGGTTTCCCGGCTCGAGACGACCCGTTTCGGGTTCAGAAAGTCCAGCGCGAGCAGCCCCTCCCGGCTCAGCCCCCATGCCAGCCCGAGCGCCGCCGAAAACGAACGCAGCTTCGCCGACTCGCCGGCATCCACGCCCAACGGCCCGGTCGGGTCGAACAGCGTCACCGGATAGCCGAGCCGCGCGTGCAGCGCCGCGGCAAACGGCTCTTCGATGCCGGTGCCGCCGGCCACCAGCGCGGTGTCGATGGCGGCCTCGGCCTCCGTCGCGCGATACGCCGTCAGCGTGCGCGTCACTTCGAGCAGCAGCTCGTCCACGGCCGCCGCGATGGCCGGCTCGGAGCCCTCGAGGTCCGCGATCTCGGCCAGCGAAATGACCCGCGAGTCCTCGTGCGTCCCCGTTTCGCTCGCCGGCACCGGGACGTTCACGTTCGCCGAGCGGGCGAACGCCAGCGCCGCGCCGTGAAAAACGTCGATCTCGGTCGCCCCCGGCCCCAGGTCCACGAACAGCACCCGCCGCGTGTCGAAATCCCCCACGTGCCGTAGGCTCACCAGATTGGCGTACGGCCGCAGGCCGATCCGCGCCGGCGTCAGCCCCGCCGCCGCGCACGTCGCCCGAATGCGGTCCAGCGTCTCCAGCGTGACCGCCGCCAGCAGCACCTCCGTCGTCTGCCCCTTCTCGTCCCGTTGCGTCTCCACGTAGTCCGCCGCCGCCGTCTCCAGCGGAAACGGCAGCTCCCGCATCGCCTGGAACCGCACCGCGGCGGCGACCTCGGCGTCCGGCGTCGGCGCCAGCGCCAGCCGGTTGATCACCGCCCGCTCGCGCGGCACGTCCACCAGCACCGATTTGAACCGCAACCGGTGACGCCGCAGCATCTGGCGGATGAACTCCCCCATCGTCTGCGGATCGTCCGCGTCGAGCTCGGCGGGCAGACGGTGCGAATGGGCGTCCTCGAGCACCATGCGCCCGCTGCCGACGCGCGCCACGACGATGCGCAGGGAGCGCTTGTCCCAGTCGAGGCACAGCACCTTGCGCGTCAGCTTGATCACGCTGATATCCTCATCGGACGCCGGGCTAGCGCTGCTGCACCAGCACCTTCTCGTCGTCGAGCGGCCAGGCAATGCCCAGGCTCGTCAGGTCGCGATGATACAGCACCTGCGCCGCCGGGCCACGCATCTCGATGATCCACTCATACCGCCGGGCGAGCGGCGTGTGATCGGCGTACCCCACGATCTCCACGTGGAATTGGTACGCACGGGTCGTGAGCCGGCCCTTGACGGCGGCGTACGTCTCCGGCGTAAGCGCCTCCGAGGCCACCAGCCAGTCGGTCGTCTTGAGCGTCTCCGGGTCTTGCAGGGTGCGCTGGGCGACGACCTTGTCCGCTTCCTCCGCCGAGATGCCGATCGCCCGCAGAACGCGCGCCGACGCCACATTCACGTTGATCAGCCCGGCGCTCGCCTGACCGCTGGCGCCGCCGGGGCCGCTGGCGCCCGTGGGTCCGGTGGCCGCGTTGGGATCCGCAGCGCCCGTTGGATCGCCCGTTTCCTCCGTCCCTGCGCCGGTGGGGCCCTGCGGCACGGTGCCCTCCGCCGCCAGCGGCGCGTTGGGGTCGCCGGCAGGGCCTTTTCCGTCGTCGCGGGTCTGGCTCTGGTCCTTCGCCTTCTGCTTTTGGCCATTCTTGTCGGGACTCGCGCTCCCGCCGCGGGGGCTGCCGGCGGTACCCGGGTTGCCGCTGGCCGCGGGCGGGGTGCCGGCGAGCCCGATAGCTCCGCTGGGCCCGGTGGCGCCGCTGGGCCCCGTGGCACCGCTGGGCCCTTGTGCCTGGGTCGCGCCCGGCACCTTCGACCAGACGGTGATGTACGGCGCCAGGCCGCGGTCCAGGATGCCGTCCGCGTTGTCGTAGTACGGAAAGGAGGCAGTCCCGTCGTCCTCGTTCTTGTCGAGAATCCCGTTGCGGTTCGTGTCCTCGCCGTAGAGGATCGCGGCGCTGAAGCCCTTGACCAGCAGCAGCTCGTCGATCGTGTCGAGGGGGCCGTTCTTCGCCTTGTAGCCCGGCTTGAGCGTGCTGTAGTAGTCCGTCTCCGCGCCGCCCGACCGCGTGTCGTCGTCGGTGTCCAGCCAGTCCAACAGTGCCGCGATCAGCTCCTGCGGGTTCTCGATCCCCAGCTTCGGCAGCACGTCCAGCAACAACGCCTCAATCTCCTGCTCGCTCGCGGTGTTCAGGTTGAGCTTGCCGGCCTCCGGCGTGATCCCGTAGCGCATCGTGTCGGGCAGGCCGTCGAGGCTCTCGGCGACGACGCTGAAGCGCCACGCCGGCGTGATCTTGTTCCCGCCGTGCAGAATCTCCAGGCGATTCCCCATTCTTTTGACGGGGTCTTCGTTGCGCTTGTAGCCTTCCGACCAGACGAGCACGTGTCGGAACCGGTCGGGGTTGTCCCACCACGCGTTCGGGTCGTCCCGCGCGGCCCGCAGGACGGTGATGACCTCCTGCAATCCGGACTCCGCCGCCAGCCGGGCCTGCTGCGTATCGCGCTCGGCCCGCACGCCGGCCAGTTCCGCGCGGACGAAGAACATGAACCCCGCCATGATGAGCGCCAGCAAACCGACCAGGACCAGGACGACGGGGAGGATGAACGCCGGGCGCGTGCGCGTTGCGGTCATGGCTTTCCTCCCGTACCCCCGGGGCCCGTGCCGCCGGCCGGCCCACCCGTCCCCGCGCCGGGCGTGGTTTCGAATGTGTACACCTCCTGCGTCTCGTCGGTCAGGCGGTGCAGGTGCGCGGAGAACATCTCGTCTGCGGCCGGCAGCCGAACCATGGCGGTGTAGCGCGTACTGGGGGTTTCTTCGTCAGGCCCGAACGGGTACTGGTCGATGGGCCACTGTTCGAGGTCCTTGTTGTCCAGGTCGTCCTGCGTGAGCGAGTCGTAGCCGATCGTGATCTGCACCAGGTGGGGCAGGGCGTTGCCCTCGGTCACGTTCCAGGTCGTGGACCACATGACGCCGTCGAAGTAGCGGAACTCGAGATAGCCCAGCTCATAGGACCACAGGTCGTGCCGCAGGTAGAGCAGATCCTCACCCTGCGGGGCTTCCTCCTCCGGGATCACCGGATCGAGGGCCTGCCGCTCGGTCCGCAGGATGCCGCCGACCAGCGGGTCGCCGGCCTCGGTCTTCTTGTCGGGGTCGATCCACAACTCGTAGGTGACCTGCCGCAGGTCGTCCCGCCCCGCCGGCGCCGCGTCGGACTCGCGGAAGATCGCGTACGAATTCGACGCCGGCAGCGGCGCGGTCAGGAAGCTGATCTTGCGCCGGTCCCCCGCGAACTGCGTCATGTTTGGAAACCCGACCTTGTCGAGAGCGACGGCCTCGCGCAGCTCGCCCGCGATGCGCCCCAGCATCTGCTGGGCGATCTGCGTGCGCGCCATCGAATGGGCCGCCTGGTCGCGGACCGTGATCGTCCGCCAGAAGAACGTCAGCAGCGTGCCGAGCAGCAAGGCGACCAGCGCGATCGAGATCGTGACCTCCAGGAGCGTCATCGCGCGCGCGGCGGCGCACCGCACGCGACCGATCCCCGGTCCGCTTCCCCCGTTCCCGTCTTCCCTCTTTGGGTTCCCGGCTCCCGGCGCGCGACTCATGGCCCGCCTTCCTCTTGCCGGCGCAGCTCATCGCGCAAACGCATGAGATCCTCGATCGTGTAGTGTCCTCCCTCGCCAGAACCACCCGTCCGCGGGGGGGGCCTCGGCGGCGGAAGGGCCGTCGGCGGCGGGACCGCCGTGGGCTGCCGCGCCCCGCCCGGCGCCGCACCACCCGGCACCGCCGGCGCTGTCGGAGAACCGGGCCGCGCGGGCGGGGTCGGCC
>CAIWOY010000044.1 GCA_903914415.1 uncultured Phycisphaerales bacterium
CAGCCGCCGTCGCCGCCGCCGCCGAGGCGGCCGGCGCGGCCGCCAGCGTCGCCTTCGCCGCCGAACTCGGCCGCGCCCTCGCTGTCGCGGACGGCGGAGGCGCACTTGCCGCAGCTGTCGCCGGCGACGACATATTCGGCGTCGCGGTTCGCAGGGATTTCGACCAGCTTCTTTCGAATGCTGCGCGCGACGGCTGGACCCCCCAAACACCAGTTTCCCCGAGCGTCTTCGGCCCAATGTGGCTTGGAGGCGAGGCGCCCGAGTGGACAAGCGAAGCACGCCCAACGGCGTCCGAGACATCCCCGGGGCGACAAGAACTCGTGCTCGGCGTCACCGTGGGCGATTTCACGCCGACCGAACTCGCCAGCGAGAAGCTGCTTGAACTGCTCGGCGCGATAAACGCCTACCACATTGCGGCTGGCGGCGACGGATTGCAGTTCGACGACATGGAGCTGTTCCGGGCGGCCGATGTGCCGGCGGGGGTGCCGTCATGAGCGAACGATTGAAATTGCCCGGAACACCGGTGAATCCGGATGATCCGCCCTCGCTGCTTCACGACCTCGCGCGGCAGATCAACGAACTGTTACCCGATGCGGTGGGTACCGGCGGAGAGGCGGGGATCAAGTGGCTTCGGGCAAGAGGGGACAAGGAAGTCGCTCGCGTCGCCGAAATCAAGGCCGACATCGTGAAGAAGCTGGGCGAGCTTGAATTGGAGCGTCAGCGGCTTGTGGACCAGCGCAACGCCGCCCAGATCGCGGAAAAGGACCGTCACAAGGAAGCCAACTACAAGAACCGCACCGAGCGAATTCGGGCCGAGGCGGAAGCATATGAGAGGAAAGCGTCGGCGCGAGCGAAGATCGTCTCGACTTTGCGAGAACTCCGCGATCTCGGATTACCAATCGACGCAAGCGTCGTAACCAAAATGCTCGAAAGAAAGGCGTGAGGGGGAAAGCGGGTCGGGAGGGGTCGGGCGTCATTGGGGCGCTACCCACGGCCGCGCGGGCTACGTCGGAGTCATGCCGCGATGGCTCCGCGAAGCCACCGGCGGACTGCCATTCCACGTCCTCGACGCGTACCGCCGTGGCCGTCGCACCCGCCGCCTCGTACAATCCGCCGGTTCGAACGAGGCCTTCTCCGGAGAGATTTCTGATGCCACGACTTGCCGCGTTTCTCCTGGCTGCGTCCGCCACCCTCGTCGCCTCCCATGCGCAAGCCAAACCCGACGCCGAGCGCGATTTTCGCGCGCTGGCTGACCGCTACGTCGCCAAGTACAAGCCCCTTTATCTGGAATCGCAGGCCGCGTGGTGGGAGGCGAACATCACCGGGACGGACGCCGCCTACGCGCACAAGAAGACCGTCGAGAAGGCGATCGTCGACCTGCACAGCGACCCCAACACGTTCGCCCGGCTCAAGGCGCTCAGGGAGCAGGACGCTGTGCGCGATCCGGTGCTCCGCCGCGAGCTCGACGAGCTGTACCGCACGTTTCTAGCCGGCCAGGCCGACCCGCAGCTCCAGAAGCAGATCGTCGATCTCGAGAGCGACGTGGAGCAGGTTTTCAACACGTTCCGCAGCCGCGTCGGCGACAAAACGCTGACCGAGAACGACGTGCGGGACATCCTGGCGAACAGCACGGACTCGGCCGCCGTCGAGGTGGCGTGGAAGGGGTACATGGAGGTCGGCGCGCAGGCCGCGCCGAAGCTGGCCCAGCTCGTCCGGCTGCGCAACGAGGAGGCCAGGCAGCTCGGCTTCAAGAACTTCTTCAGTATGGAGCTTACGCTCCAGGAGATCGACGAGGCCAAGCTGCTGACGCTGTTTGACGAGCTGGACGCACTGACGCGCGCGCCGTTCGCCAAGCTGAAGGCGGAGATGGACGCGGCCCGGGCCGCCCGGTTCCACGTCAAGGTCGAGGAATTGCGGCCGTGGCACTTCGGCGACCTCTTCTTCCAGGAAGCGCCCCAGGCACCCGGCACCAACCTGGACGAGCTGTTCAAGGACGCCGACCTGGTGGCGCTGGCCCGGAAGTATTACGCGGGGATCGGGCTGCCCGCCGACGACATCCTGGACCACAGCGATCTCTACGAGAAGCCCGGCAAGTGCCCGCACGCGTTCTGCTGCGACCTGGACCACGCCGGCGACGCGCGCGTCCTCGCCAACATGAAACCGAACCTCTATTGGGCCGACACGATCCTGCACGAGCTGGG
>CAIWOY010000045.1 GCA_903914415.1 uncultured Phycisphaerales bacterium
GGTGGGCGACAAGGTGCTGCAAACCGAGAACGACTACTCGAAGGACGTGTTCAACGGCGACCTGGGCATCGTGACCAAGGTGGACCTCGACGAGTCAGAGTTGCTCGTCGATTACGACGGGCGGGTCGTGACCTACGACTTCGGCGAGTTGGACGAGCTGGTGCCCTCTTATGCCATGACGATCCACAAGAGCCAGGGCAGCGAGTTCCCAGCGGTCGTCATCCCCGTGCATACCCAGCATTACATGATGTTGCAGCGGAACCTGCTCTACACGGCGATCACGAGAGGCAGGCGGTTGGTTGTCCTCGTGGGAACGCCCAAGGCGGTGGCCATCGCCACGAAACGGGCGGACGCTGCGAAGCGATACTCGGCCTTGCGACAACGGCTTCAGGCACAATCGGAAAGTCGCTGAGATCGGAGGCTCAACGCCGCTTCACCGAGCGTTGGAGAACGATGATCTGCTGGCGGAGAGCCAGGTTTTCGGCGGCCAGGGCTGTGCGGGGAACGAGGAACGCGTGGAGGAAGCGAAAGATCAGCCATATCACGTCCATCGAATCGCCTCCGCTCGGTTTGTGTCAGGGGCATCGTAGCGGGCGGGCCCGGCGAGGGCGAAGCGCGCAACTCCTTACGGATCAACGCGGACGGAGTTTTCGGCAGGGCCCAGCTGGCCCGCAGCCGGCGGCCGGGGCGCGGGAATCGACGTGGGCGAATAATAGGGGCGCATTGGCGTCTTCTATGGCAGAGTCCGCGCGACGGGCGACGTCGAACCGCATTCCTGGTGCACGTACGTAGCAACAAGGAAAGCCGATCATGCGTGCGACGCGAGCGCTCTGGATTTGGGCGGGGGCCGCGCTGAGCCTCTCAGCGGGATCAGCATGGGGCCAGATCACGAACCAGATCACCGCGATCAGCCCGAATTCCGCGCCTCAGGGCTCCACCAACCTCCTCGTGACCTTCACGCTGGACACCGATGTCCCGCCTGCCCCCCCTGCCGGCGTTATGCCGAACAGCGTGACAATCGGCACCATTACGGGAACGTCGGTGACACACTCGAGCCAGTATGTCGTCACGGCGCGTTTCAATATCCCGTCCGCGGAGCCCCCCGGCGCCAAGGACGCGGCCATCACCTTCTCAACTCCCAACGGGACGCTTGTTTTCTCGAAGGCCGGCGGCTTCACCGTGACCGCCAGCCAGAACACGCCGCCGAGCATCACCCAGCAGCCGCAGTCTCAAACCGTCCCGGTTGGTGCTTCGGCGACCTTCACCGTTGCCGCCTCCGGGACCGCGCCGCTGAGCTACCAGTGGCAGAAGAACGACGGCGACATCGCCGGCGCAACAAGCACGTCCTTTACGATCGACCCGGTGGCGCTGACCGATGTGGGGAACTACCGCTGCGTCGTCACCAACAACTATGGCACGGCCACATCGGACGAGGCGGCGTTGACGGTAGTCGAGCTACCCACGCACAACTACCCGGTCGTCAATACCGGCCAGGACACGTGCTACGACAACACCGCGGAGATCACCTGCCCGCAGGCCGGCGAGGCCTTCTACGGCCAGGACGCCCAGTTCGCGGGCGCCCAGCCCAGCTACACGTTGAGCAGCGACGGCAAGACCGTCTTCGACAACGTCACGAAGCTGACCTGGATGCGTGGCCCCAACACCACGCTCGCGACCCCGGTCAAAGCCGACAAGAAGACCCTCAGCGAGGCGCAGGCCTGGGTCGCCACGGTCAACGCCATGAGCTACGGAGGATTCAGCGACTGGCGGCTTCCGACCATCAAAGAGCTTTACTCGCTGATAAACTTCGAGGGCACGGATCCCAGCAGCTACACCGGCACGGACCCGTCGGTCCTCACGCCCTTCATCGACACGACGTATTTCAATTTCGCCTACGGGCAGACGAGCCTCGGGGAGCGCCTCATCGACTCCCAGTACGCGTCCAGCACGATCTTCATCGTCAACCCGGCGGAAACGGGCTACCCGAAGCTCTTTGGGGTGAATTTCGCGGATGGCCGCATCAAGGGCTACGACCTGATGATGCCCGACGGCCGCACCGAGAAGACCTTCTTCGTGCAACTGGTTCGTGGCAACGCCAGCTACGGTGTGAACAGCTTCACCGACAAGGGGGAC
>CAIWOY010000046.1 GCA_903914415.1 uncultured Phycisphaerales bacterium
GCGCCTCCGCGGCCACGACCCCCTGCTGACCATCGCCAACGCCCTGCGCACCTACCTGCAAACCGGCCAACTCCCGCCGCTACCCGCCGCAAGTACTGCAAACGGCTGAACTCTTACGGTCGGTCTTTGGACGGCCCCGGAGCCGGTGAAGAGGCTGGCTGTGAACGGCGGTTGAAAAGTGCAGCGCCTGGGGGGTTGCCGACGGTCGGTTGAAAAGAGCAGCGCCCTGGCCGGCCCGGCACGGGAGGCGGTGTGCAGGTCCACGAGCGGTGCCCCAAGACGCTGGCGTCCCCGCCC
Organism: uncultured Phycisphaerales bacterium; assembly: GCA_903914415.1. Lineage (GTDB taxonomy): Bacteria > Planctomycetota > Phycisphaerae > UBA1845 > Fen-1342 > Fen-1342. The sequence goes on from CAIWOY010000046.1 coordinate 298, forward strand.
GCCACCGCCATCGCGTCACGTGCGACGTGCCGCCGATCACGCTGCCGGTGGCCCAGGCAACCCGAGGCTACCCAGCAGCTCCAGCTCGTCACTTCGCCCGGTACACGCCGCGCCCGACCTTCTGCACGCCGGGCATCGCTGCCATGTACTTGCCCACGGTCTTGGGCAGCGTCTTGTCCCGCGACTTGTACCCGGCCTTGAGCACGGCGGCGGCGACGTCTTTGACCGCTATCGGGCCGCGGTGAGCGTGCAGAACCTGGGTGATGTACGCCGGGAGCGTGCCCGCCCGAAAGGCCGGGTGCCGGCGCCCGCCGCGATGGACCCTGACGCTGGCCACGGATCCGCCCAAGGCGGCGATCGCCTGATCCAGGGCAGCCACTTGCGCATCGAGGGCCGCATGCTGGGCGGCCAACTCGTCGCGACAGGCCCGCAACCGGGCCAGCACGGGCGGGTGACCGCCGAACGGAGCCCAACTGGCCACCGCCATGCGCTTGCTCTTCCGCGCATGCATGGTGCTCATGTGGCGACCCAGATGAGCGGCCATCGCGAAAGTGCGACCGCACGCCGAGCAGTTGAACGTGCCCTTCTTCGCCATCTGTCGTCTCCTCGTGAATCAGGAACGGCGACACGGTATGCCCCGGTCTCGCGCTTCGCAACTGGGACAGGAACCGTCGACGCTGGGCCTGGACAAACCGAGTCGGTGACGCGCTGGTTGGCGGTTCGCCACTCCGGCTCGAAAATGCCCCCGACTTCGAGACTGAGAGATTGGCTCCGTTTCAGCAGCCGACAGGCCGGTCTTGATCCTTATTCATGCAGCACTTCTTGTACTTCTTGCCGCTACCGCACGGGCAGGGATCGTTCCGGCCGACCGACTTTCGCTGGGCGGGGATGGGAAGTACGACTGGCGCTCCGTCAACGTCGTCTTCGTCGTACTCGTCCTCTTCGAGATCGTCCTCCTGGATCCACTCCTCGTCCTCAACCTGCTCCTGGAAGTGCTTCCGAATCCGCTCCGGCTTGTAGTCGTGCCAGCCAAAGTTCTCCTTGAGCGCCTGCGCGTACCACCGCTCATAATCCGGGAATGTCGCGCCCATGATCGTGCAGGCGGCAATCAGATGGTACTTGAGGTCCATCTCGTCGGGCGATAGCTCGTCATCGAGAACCATGTGCCGGATGGGCTCAACTGCGTCGGGCACGAAGTTGTCCAGCAGGGCGTTGGCCAAGAAGTCCTTGGTGTCCTCGTCTTTCTCTCGCGGGAAAAACTCCAACAGTTTCTGCACGCTCAGGTCGGTGTGGACGTGCCCCATGACCTCGGCTGCACCACGTCGAAACTCGCCGCCACCCCGACGCCACTGGTCTGCAAGAGCCCGTGCCACCGAATCACCCCCGAGGTACGGCAGGGCCGTTACGCAGGAATCGCTCAGCCGCTCATCGTCTTCCAGCATCCGTTCGACGAGGACGGGCACCGCCGCCTCCAACCGCATCTGGCCAGCCAGCTCGATCAGAAATCCCTCCAGCCACTGCATGAGGTTCTTCTCATACCCCTTGTAGCGGCGTTGCAGCAAGGGCAGCAGAACCTCGGCTTTGTCGTGATGCCGGCCCAGTGACTCGACGATCAACTCGCCGTACCGGATATGCTTCAGCCGGTACTCGCCTCGTTCCCGGGCCTCCTGCCCCAACTCCTCCAGCGCCGACCAGCCCCTCTCCCAGTCCCACGGCGCCATCTCCAGCCGCTTCAGGAATCGACCCTTCAGTTCCTCAGGAAAGCACGGCAGGTCGGCCATTCGCGGGGCGAGAAGTGCGGTGCGGGTCTGGCACAGGATCAGGGCGATGGCGAAGCAGTAGTTGTCGCTGTTTACGTCGTCGAGGTGCCACTCCTTGGCCAACTCGGCGGTCAGCCATTTCACCGTCTCCTCGGTTTGCGGGAGCCGGTCGGCCCCTCGGAGGATGGCGAACGCCTTGTCCCGGCCGTACTTGTCTACAGCCTGGATGACCAACGGCATGAGGGTTGCATCCTGAGTGTCACAGCGGCCGAAGTAGTCCAGGGCCTTGGTTCGGATCTCTTCGACGGGGTGATGAATGGCCGCCCTGATCGTGGCTTCTGGCGTTCGCACGTCTCATCCTCCCTGAAGCCGTTGCCGCAAGGCCGAGTATCGTCTCGCAGCGTCCGCCCGTTTCGTGGCGATGGCCACCGCCTTGGGCGTTCCCACGAGGACGACCAATCGTCTCCCTCTCGTGATCGCCGTGTAAAGCAGGTTCCGCTGCAACATCATGTAATGCTGCGTGTGAACCGGGATAACGACCGCCGGAAACTCGCTGCCCTGGCTCTTGTGAATCGTCATGGCGTACGAGGGCACCAGCTCGTCCAACTCCCCTAAGTCGTAGGTCACGACCCGCCCGTCGTAATCGACGAGCAACTCTGACTCGTCGAGGTCCACCTTGGTCACGATGCCCAGGTCGCCGTTGAACACGTCCTTCGAGTAGTCGTTCTCGGTTTGCAGCACCTTGTCGCCCACC
>CAIWOY010000047.1 GCA_903914415.1 uncultured Phycisphaerales bacterium
ACGAGTGGATGCGGGCCGCGGACGTCGTCGTCACGAAACCGGGCGGCCTCACGGTTTCCGAGGCCCTCGCGTGCGGGCTGCCGATGGTCATCATGAACCCCATCCCCGGCCCGGAGACGCGCAACAGCGACTACCTGCTCGAGCACGGGGCGGCGATCAAGGTCAACAACGTGCGCCTGCTCGGGCACCGCGTCGGGAAGCTGCTGTCCGACGGGCCGGGCTTGCAGGCGTTACGGGCGGCGGCCCAGATCATCGCCCGACCGCATGCAGCGCGTGAGATCGTCGCTGACGCGCTGACGTTGCTGCACCGATAATGCCACGGGGCGTCGCCTGACCGCGGGCCGCGGGAATTCCACGGTCAGGGTCCCGGTTTGACAATTCGCGCGGCGCGACAAGAATCCAGTCGCGGGCAGATGTGGTTGGGCCGTGCCCCGGAGGACGTGCGATGCGGTTCGTGGTCGCCATCCCGGCGTATGACGAGGAGCGTTTTCTGCCGGGCGTACTGGCGGCCGTCCGGCGGCACGCCCGCGACATCCTCGTCATCGACGACGGCTCCACCGACGCCACGCCCGCCCTCCTTCGCCGCCAGCCCGGCGTGCACGTCATCACGCACCTGGAGAACCGCGGCTACGGGCAGAGCCTCATCGACGCGTTCAAGTTCGCCGCCGCGCGGGGCTACGACTGGCTCATCACGCTCGACTGCGACGAGCAGCACGAGCCCGCGCACATCCCGGACTTCCTGGACGCCGTCGCGCGCGACGACGCCGACGTGATCAGCGGGTCGCGCTACCTCCGCAGCTTCCCGGACGACGACGACGCGCCGCCCGAGCGCCGCCGCATCAATCAACTCGTCAACGACATGATCGGGCAGGTCCTGGGCCTGCGGCTGACCGATTCGTTTTGCGGCTTCAAGGCCTATCGGATCGCGGCCATGCGGCGTCTAGCGCTGGACGAGCCCGGCTATGCCTTTCCGCTCCAGTTTTGGGTACAGTGCGTCCGTGCCGGACTGCGTATCCGTGAGCTTCCGGTCCGGCGGATCTACCGCGACAAGAGCCGCACGTTCGGCGGGACGCTCGACGACCCCGCGGCCCGACTGGTCCACTATCTGGCCGTCTTCGTACGCGAGCTTCAGCGCCAGCCCGTGCCGGCCTTCATGAAGCGTGCCCGCAGCCTATGCCGAGCCCAGCAGCCCAATCGGTGCGATACGACCAATTCGTCACGCCCGCCGACCACCTCGGCGTCCTGATCGTCCCGTCGGCTGCGGACCTGCAGCGTACGCTGCAAAGTCCCGCCACCGCGGCGTACGAGCGCGTCCCGATCCTGGACACATCGCTGGCAGCCCTGCGCAACCAACTGCGTGAACAGCTCGCCGTGCGCCCCCCCGCGGTCGTCGTCGGGCATCAGCCGGAGTTCTTCCACCCCGGCGTGTTCGCGAAAACGATTGCCGCACACGCTCTGGCCCGGCAACACGGCGGCGAAGCCGTTTTCCTCACCGTCGATTCAGACCTGCCGAAGACCGCGCAGTTGACCGTCCCGCAGATCACGTCGGGCGGCGTCCGCCGCGTCGACGTAGCCATTCCCGGTTGCGATCCGCAGGTTGCGTTCGAGTTTCAGGCGCCCGTGCCGCGCGAACACTGGCTCCAGTTCTTCGCCCGCGTCGGCGCGCTGTACGAGTTCTACGGCCAATCGCTGCTGGGGGCGTTCGCTCGCGGCTGGTTGGGCACGCCGGCGACGCCGCTGTCCTACTGCGACGCCATGGCCACCGGGCGGACGGCGAGCGAGGCAGAGCTCGGGCTGGACGGCGTGCGCGAGCTGCGGATCTCGCAGATCTGCACGACGCCGGCGTTCCGAGCGTTCGCGGCGCACCTGCTGCTGAACGCGGCATGTGTCGCGGAGTACTACAACGCCGCACAGGTCGATTACCGCCGGCGCCACCGGATTCGCGCGGCGGGCCGCCCCGTGCCGCCGCTGCTGATATCGCCCGACGCCATTGAGGTCCCGTTCTGGGTCGTGCGGCGCGATGAGCCCCGGCGACGCCTGTTTGTCGCGCCGCGCGACGGCAGCCTGGAGCTGCGCACCGACAACGCGCAGATCGGACACCTGCGGCTCGACGATCTTGCCGCAACCCGGCAACACGCGGAAGCCTGGCCGATCGAGCGGGCGGGGTGGCAGTTGCGTCCGCGGGCGCTGACCCTGTCGTGCTTCGCCCGCTTCTTGCTCGCCGACCTGTTCATTCACGGCATCGGCGGGGCCAGGTACGACGAGATGATGGAGGATTTCGCGCGGGCGTTCTTCGGCGTCGCGCCGCCGCCGCTCGGCTGCGTGTCCGCGACGCTGCACCTGCCGCTGCCGCACAGCCACCTGCGCTGGGCGGACATCCTTGCGGCCCGCCGCGACAGCCGGGACCTGCGCCACAACCCCCAGCGGCACGTCGCCGGTCTGCCCGCTCCGCTGCTCGCCCAGCGCACCGAGCTGGTCCGGCGGTCACAGGAGCTGGCGGCCCACGCGCCGCGCGACCACGAGAGCCGGCGCCTGGTGTTTCGGGCGCTGCGGCGTCTCAACGAGCAGATGCTCGAGATCGACCCCTGGCGGGTCGCGAAATACGACGAGCGGGTGCAGACGCTCGAGGACCGGTGGCAGCTCGACCGCGTCGCGCTCGACCGCGAGTACTTCTACGCGCTGCACCGCCAGGAAGCGCTGGCGGAGCTGGTCAAGGTCGTGCAACGCGATCTGCAAACGCCCGCGTAGTGGCCGGCGCCTCGGGGGCATGAAGGGCAACCACAAGGCCCCCCATACGGATCAAGGGTCTACGCCGGCATCGCCGAAATGGTTATCATGGTGGCCGTCGCGGCGGCCGTCAGGTCGTCCGGCGGGCGGCTAGCTCAGTTGGCTAGAGCGTCTCGTTTACACCGAGAAGGTCAGGGGTTCGAGTCCCTTGCCGCCCATACCTGCATTCGTGGGGGCTGCGCAGTAATGGCTCGCTGCGCCGGCGCGTGCTAAGATCAACGTGATGAGCCGAGCGTGGTTTGAGCGGAGCGCATGAGAACGTACTTCCGGAACATCGAGCGGACCCTGAAGACCATCCTCGTCGGGATGCGGATCACGCTGCAATACTGCTTCGCACGGACGGTGACGGTGCAGTACCCGGACGTGCCGCCGACGCTGCAGCCGCGGTTCCGCGGGTTCCACTGGTACGAGATCGAAAAGTGCAGCGCGTGCAAGGCGTGCATGCGGGCGTGCCCGGTGGACTGCATCTACATCGAGAACGCCGGCGTCCGGAAGATCGACCGCGCGACGGGTATCTCGCGCGGCGGAGCGATGGTGCGCTACGCGATCGACTACTCGAAGTGCATGTTCTGCGGGCTGTGCTGCGAGCCGTGCCCGACCGAGTGCCTGCACATGGGGAACATCCACGACCTGTCCGGGTACGACCGCTCGGTCGCAATTGTCGAGTTCGCCGAGCTGGCCAAACAGGGCCTGCGAACGCCGGTGCCGCTGTGGATGCAGAAAGCACGCTTGCCGGGCTGGGCGCAGGCGCGCAAGGAAGCGTGGATCGAAGCCTCGCAGGGGAGGCACGAGGAAATGCGGCTCGCCACCACGGATCAGCCGATCCCCAAGCCGGCGGCGGCGGCGCCCGCGGCGCCGGCGGAAGGCGCGAAGCCCCCGCCGGGCAACTGACACGGGGCACGGCGCGAATTGCAGGCGAAAAATCCATCGCAACGAAGGGCGGTCAGAGCCCCGAGCGCGAGCGAGTGGGTTCGCCGGTTGCGCGGAGCGGACGTCGGTGGTTGGCGTGAGTCGGTCCGGCAACCCGTCGCCTGCGCTCCGGGCTCTGGTTCCGCGGCACCGCGTGCCCTTGATTGCACGGCGCGCCACGGTACCCTATGGCCTTTCATCGCCACGGGACGCAGCCGGCCGGTGGCGGCCGCCCGGGTGACTCGTAACTGGGAACCGCAGTGCCGGACACAACGGGCATTCACGCCGAGGGCGGCGTCCAACTCCTCCAGGGACTGGCGATCTTCGCGCTGGCCGCGTTCCTCATGGCGTTCGTCGTCCTCGTGTTCGGCAAGCTCTTTCGGCCGCGGAACCCGAATCCCGACAAGGGGGCGGCCTACGAGTGCGGCGAGGCGCCGGTCGGGCCGGGGTGGGTCCAGTTCAACCTGCGGTTCTACGTGGTGGCGTTGATCTTCCTCGTCTTCGACGTGGAGATTGCCCTGTTCTACCCCTGGGCGGTCGTGTTCGGCGGCGGCGGGGCGCCGAACGCGGGCTGGGAAGCGCTGCACGCGATGCGCGCGGCCGCCCTATGGGACATGCTGTTCTTCTTCGGCGTGATCGTGGTCGGCTTCCTGTACCTGTGGCGGTTCGGCTACCTGGACTGGGTGCGTTCGCTGGGCGCGCGCACCGACGAGCCCGCGCCAACGACAGCGCCGATCCGAACCGAGACGGTCGCGCCGCCTTTGGCTGAGATCATCGCTGAAAGCTGAGAGCTATTGATGGGCTGGCTGCATAACCGCTTCGAGGAGAACCTGGCCATCACGTCGGTCGATTGGGTCCTGAACTGGGCCCGGTCGAGCAGCATCTGGCCCATGACGTTCGGGCTGGCGTGCTGTGCGATCGAGATGATGGCCGCCGGGGCGTCGCGTTTCGACCTCGACCGGTTCGGTGCGGGCGCCTTCCGCGCCACGCCACGGCAATCCGACCTCATGGTCGTGGCCGGGACGGTCACGTTCAAGATGGCATCGCGCATCCGGCGGCTGTACAACCAGATGCCGGACCCGAAGTACGTGCTGGCGATGGGGGCGTGCACGATCGGCGGCGGGCCGTATTTCAAGTACGGCTACCACGTCGTGAAGGGCGTGGACCTGATCGTCCCCGTCGACGTGTACATCCCCGGCTGCCCGCCGCGGCCCGAGGCGCTGATCGAGGGGCTGATGCGGCTCCAGGACAAGATGAAACGGGAGACGATCGCGAAGAAGGCCGAATGATGTAGCGGCCGGTGCCCCTGCCGGCCGAGGGAGGCCACGTGGCCTTCTACGGCCGACACGGGGGTCGGCCGGTACATTGGAAGACAAAGGCTGAGATGACCGCGCAGGAGATCGTGGACATACTGAAGCAGCGCTTCCCGGCCGCCGTCGCCGACGCGGCCGTCGAGGGCCTGCATCCGTGCGTCGCGGTTACGCCGGAGGCGTGGCACGACGTCGCCCTGTTCCTGCGCGACGATCCACGGGTGGCGATGAACATGCTGCGGTGCATCAGCGGCGTGGATCTGCATCCGGAGGCGGAGATTGACCTGTTTTACGAGCTGATCGCGATGCGAGCGCCGGGTGGCACGGCTCGGCAGGAGCCTCGCCCTCCCCCGAGCGCAGACATTTGGCAGAACGGCGGCACGATCGCGATCCGCGTGCGGCTGCCGCGCGACAACCCGCACGTGCGTTCCGTCGCGGACGTGTGGCCGACCGCCGACTGGCACGAGCGCGAGGCGTTCGACCTGCTGGGCGTGACGTTTGACGGCCACCCGGACCCGCGGCGGATTCTGTGCCCGGACGACTGGATCGGTCATCCGCTGCGGAAGGATTACGAGTTTCCGAAAGAGTACGACAGCATCCCGGCGGCTGCGGCGGGAGCCGCGAGTAGCGAGTGAAGAGTAACGAGTTCAAACGCATCCGTGACGCCTCAAGCTGGCGATGCCGCCGGGCTTCTAACTCGTTACTCGCTATTCTGAACTCTGAACTTTATGTCTGACACCGACATCCATAGCCAACGCGAAGCCCCTCCCGGCACGGCCCCGGCCGCCGCGCGCGAACTTCGCACCGAGGAAATGCTCGTCAACATGGGCCCGCAGCACCCGTCCACGCACGGCGTGCTGCGCCTCATGCTGCGGACCGACGGCGAGTTGATCCTCGAAGCGATCCCGCACATCGGCTACCTGCACCGCTGCGCCGAGAAGATCGGCGAGAACGTCACGCCCGTGCAGTTCGTCCCGATGACCGACCGGCTCGATTACCTGACGGGGATGAACAACAACCACGGCTTCAGCCTCGCGGTCGAGAAGCTGTGCGGGCTCGAGGTCCCCGAGCGCGGCCATTACATTCGCGTCATCATGTGCGAGCTGAACCGGATCGCGTCGCACCTGGTCTCGTTCGGCTGCTACGGCATGGACATCGGGGCGTTTACGCCGTTCCTGTACGGGTTCCGCGAGCGCGAGTACATCCTGGACCTGTTCGAGGCGACGTGCGGGGCGCGGCTGACGTACAACTACCTGACGATCGGCGGGGCGTCGTTGGACCTGCCCGAGGGGTTCGTCGAGCGGCTGGCGTGGTTCCTCGACTACTTCGAGCCGAAGATCGACGAATACAACAACCTGCTGAGCTTCAACTACATCTTCATCAAGCGCACCGCGAACGTCGGCGTGATCTCGGCGGCCGACGCGCTCGCCTACGGCCTGACCGGGCCGTGCCTGCGCGGCAGCGGCGTGAAATGGGACCTGCGGCGGTGCGTGCCGTACGAGATCTACGACCGGTTCGAGTTCGACATCCCCGTCGGCGTGCCGGGCGGGAACGCCGGCATTCCGCCGGAAGTAGTCGTCGGCGATAGCTGGTCGCGGTACTACGTCCGCATGTTGGAAATGAAGCAGTCGGTGCGTATCTTGCGGCAGTGCCTGAAACAGCTTGCCGGCGGCGAGTTTCGGGCGAAGGTGCCGCGGACGCTCAAGTTGCCGGCCGGCGAAGTGTACCTCGAGGTCGAGGGGGTCCGCGGACAGCTCGGGTTCCTCGTGGTCGGCGAGAACAAGCCGATCCCGCGGCGGGTGAAGATCCGCGGGCCGTCGTTCTGCAACCTCTGCATCGTCCCGCACGTGTGCCGACAGGTGCTGCTGGCCGACGTGCCCGCGATCGTGGGCAGCATCGACGTGGTGATGGGCGAGGTGGATCGCTGACGTAGCGGCCGGCGTCGCGCCGGCCGTGGGTGTGTGAAGGCCGAAAGGCGCGGACCAGGCGAGTGATGGGAAGTATCCTGCGTAAAGTCGCGTTGCCGATCTTCCTTATCGGCGTCGCCGCGATCATGGGGATCGCCTGGGCGCCGGCGCTGCTCTGCGGCACGGTCGATTCCATGCGCGACGATCTGGGCACGTGGTACAAGTGGGATCTGCGCGGCGAACGCCCGACGCTGACCGTGGGCAACATCCGTCAGTATCTCGAAGGCTCAATTGAGGGCCAGTTCGCTCCGGCCGCGCACGTTCGGTTTGGGCACTCTACGGCGGTGGCCTTCGCCTACGTCCTCTGGCCCCTCCAATTCCGCATCACCCGCGATGTGCTCGCCGTCGTCGGCGTCGTCGGCTTCGTCTCGCTCTTCGCGATGTTCGCGATCTGGTGGGAACGCAAGGTCGCCGCCCGCATGCAGAGCCGGCTCGGGCCGATGCGCGTCGGCGGCTGGCACGGCTGGGCGCAGTCGCTGGCCGACGGCCTGAAGCTGCTTCAGAAGGAAGACATCTTCATCGAAGGCGCCGACCGCCCGCTGTTCCGCATGGCGGCGTACGTCGCCTTCGTCCCGGCCCTCGGCCTGTTCATCGCCCTGCCGTTCAGTGCCGCGTGGATCGCGCGCGATCTCGACGTCGGGCTGATCTTCATCTTCGCCATGTTCGGCGTCGGCGTGCTGGGCGTGCTGATCGCCGGCTGGGCGTCGAACAACAAGTGGAGCATGTTCGGCGCGATGCGCGAGGCCTGCCAGATGATCTCCTACGAGATTCCGCTGGGCTTCGCGCTGCTCGTGCCTATTATGACCGTCGGCACGCTGCGTCTGACAACCATCGGCGACCTGCAAAGCGGCGGGTTTCAGACCTGGCTGGCGTTCCGCAACCCGTTTCTGCTGGCCGCCGCCCTGCTCTTCTTCATCGCGGCGCTGGCGAGCTGCAAACGCGCACCGTTCGACCTGCCGGAAGCCGAAAGCGAGCTCGTCGCGGGGTTCCACACCGAGTACAGCGGGTTCCGCTGGGCGCTGTTCTTCTTCGCCGAGTACGCGGAGATGTTCGCCGCGGGGGCGCTGGCCGCGATCCTGTTTTTCGGCGCGTGGCACTCGCCACTGCCGGCCGCGTGGGGCGAGAGCTGGCGGCACGGGCCGCTGTGGCAGCAGGCGTTGCACGGCGTCGTGTTCAGCGGGCCGCTGTGGTTGATCGGCAAGGGCATTTTCTTTGTGTACGTGCAGATGTGGTTGCGGTGGACGCTGCCGCGGATTCGGCTCGATCAGGTCATGTATGCGTGCGTGCAGGTCATGCTGCCGCTGGCGATGCTTGTCCTGCTGGCGAACACGTTCTGGGAGTGGCTGGTGCCCAGCCGCAGCGTGCTGGGGATGGCGGCGAACGCCGTCTGCACCGCGGTCGGCGCGGTCGCCGTGCTGGCGATCATCGGGATTAGTATCTACGGCTTCGTGAACCGCCGGCGGCTGGTTGGCACGCTGGTGGTCAAGCATTTGCCGGGAGCCTGACAGATGTCGGGTGAAGTACTCGCATTCTATCTGCTGGCGGCCCTGGCGGCCGGATCGGCGCTGGGCTGCGTGATCGCGACGAACATCGTGCGCATGGCCATGTGCCTGCTCGGCACGCTCGGCGCCGTCGCCCTGCTGTACTTCCTCCTGTCGGCGAACTTCCTCGCGGTCATCCAGCTTGTCGTCTACGCCGGCGGCACGCTGATCCTGATCGTGTTCGGGATTATGGTGACGAGCCGGACGTACGGGGAGAAGCTCAAGCCGCGGACCAGCGAAGCCCTGATCGGGACGATCGTCGTATTGGCGCTGTTCGCGGGGCTGGTGGCGATCCTGCTGCGCGCCCCCTGGACGCCGGTCGCGCCGACCGAGCCGAGCAACTCGGTCGCGCAGATCGGCCAGGAACTGCTGGGGACGTACCTGGTGCCGTTCGAGCTGGCGAGCGTCCTGTTGCTGGCGGTGATGATCGGGGCGGCGTATTTGGCGCAGCCGGCGAAAAAAGAGTAGCGAGTAGCGAGTTATGAGTAACGAGTTAAGCATTGACATGCGAGGGTCTCTTCAACTCGTTACTCTGAACTCGCTACTCTGAACTCGGAGCTGAAATGCTGACGGTCGGACTAACCCAGTACCTGGTGCTCGCCGCGTTTCTGTTTTGCTGCGGCCTCTTCGTCATGACCACCAAGCGGAACGCGGTCGGAATCCTGATCGGCGTGGAGCTGGTGCTGAACGCCGCGTGCCTGAACCTGGTCGCGTTCTCGCGCTACCGCGTGGGGACGATCGACGGGCAGATCGCGACGCTGTTCATCATCGTGCTGGCCGCGGCCGAAGCCGCCGTCGCGATCGCGATCTTCGTGAACTACTACCGTACGCTCGCCACGATCGACGTGGACAAGGGCGACGAGCTGCGCGGATAGCCGAGCCAAACGGTGCGTCGCGGACGCACACTACTGAAGGGACGTATGTCGACAATCGAGTTGCTGTTGGTTACCGGCGTCCTGCTTCCGCTGGCGAGCTTCGTGCTGCTGGCCTTCGTGGGCAGCAAGCTCGGCAAGCCGGCGTCGGGCTGGGTCGCGGTGCTCGCGATGGCGGCGAGTTGCGTGCTGGCGGCCGTCGCCCTGATGCAGTGGCAAGGCCTGGACGCCGCCGGCCGGGCCGCCGCCCGCAGCGCCCCCGTGCTCTGGGCCACGCTCGGTGGGATGCCGATTAAGTTCGGCGTCAACCTCGACAGCCTCACGCTGATCATGTTCTTCATGGTCACGTTCGTCTCGACCTGGATTTTTGTCTTCAGCGTCGGCTACATGGCCGGCCACAGCGACGAGATCGACGGCGTCAGCAAGTTCCACCGCTTCTTCACCTACCTGTCGCTCTTCGGCTTCAGCATGTTGCTGCTGGTCATCGCCGACAGCCTGCTGCTGCTGTTCATCGCCTGGGAGCTGGTCGGCGTCTGCTCGTACCTGCTGATCGGCTATTACTTCCACAAGAAGAGCGCCAGCGACGCCGGCATCAAGGCGTTCGTCACCAACCGCGTCGGCGACTTCGGGTTCATCATCGGGCTGGGGATGGTGGTGCTGTTCCTGGGCGACCTGTCGCTGGCCGGGGCTGCGGAGAGGTTTCACCATGAATTCACGGCCGGTGGACCGCTCTTCAGCCGGACGTTCTGCGGCCTGAGCCTCGCGACCTGGATGGGGATGCTGCTGTTCTGCGGCGCAATCGGCAAGAGCGCCCAGTTCCCGCTGCACGTGTGGCTGCCGGACGCGATGGAAGGTCCCACGCCGGTCAGCGCCTTGATCCACGCCGCCACGATGGTCGCGGCCGGCGTGTACCTCACCGCGCGAATCTTCGTGCTGCTCACGCCGGAGGCGCAGCAGTTCGTCGCGATCATCGGCTGCATCACGCTGACGCTGGCGGCGCTGGTCGCGATCGTGCAGACGGACATCAAGAAGGTGCTGGCGTACTCCACGATCAGCCAGCTCGGGTACATGATGCTGGCGATGGGCGTCGGGGCGTGGATCGCAGCCCTGTTCCACCTGCTCGCGCACGCGTTCTTCAAGGCCCTCATGTTCCTCGGCTCCGGCCAGGTCATCGAGGGCTGCCACCACGAGCAGGACATACGCAAGATGGGCGGGCTGATCCGCAAGATGCCCGTGACCGGACTGACGTTCCTGGTCGGGGTGCTCGCCATCGCCGGCGCGGGCATTCCGGCGCTGTGGATGCCCAACCACATGAAGCTCGGGCTGGGCGGCTACTTCAGCAAGGATGAGATCCTCGCAGTGGCGTGGCACCGTGTGTACGGGGAGAACCACGGAGAGAACGAAGTCGCCGCCGGCGCCGAAATCCAGAATCCAAAATCCAAAATCGAAAATGCGACGGTTGGGACGCCGCCCCCTGAGCCCCGCCCCCTGAGCCCCCTGCTCTTCTGGATCCCCGTGCTGATGGCTTACGTCACGCCCTTCTACATGATGCGCTGCTGGTGGCTGACGTTCATGGGCAAGCCGCGGGACCGCCACGTGCACGAGCACGCCCACGAGAGCCCGCTGATGTACGTGCCGCTGGTCGTCCTCGCGCTCGGCACATTCGTGTCGAGCTACTACCTGTTTCGGCCGCTGGTCGCCGCGGCCGCGCCACACCCGTTCCTGACCGCCTCCTATGACGGCGCAGCAGCGGAGGCGGCTGAGGCGCACGCGACCATGATCTCGCACGGCGCGCACGCGGCACTGGCGACGCGCGTTGGGCTCGCCTTTGTGGTCGGTTTCGTCCTCGCCTGGCTGATCTACCGGAAGGGCCTGGCCGTCGGCGAGAAGCTGGCCGCCGCGCTGAAGCCGGTGTACACGGTGCTCGTCCACAAGTTCTACTTCGACGAGCTGTACGGCCTCGTGCTCATCGGCGGGACGATGGCCCTGAACGCAGTCTCCTATGCGTTTGACAAGTTCGTCGTGGACGGGCTGGTGAACCTGGCCGCGTTCGTGACCGAGCGGCTATCCTGGTTCAGCGGCATGATCGTGGACCAGGGGGTCGTCGATGGGGCCGTCAACGGCGTCGGCCGCGGCACCTGGTCTCTTGGCGGCCTGGTCCGCAGCCCGCAGGTCGGCCGCATCCGGAATTACATCCTGTTTGCGGCCACCGGGGTGGCGGTCGTGGTGGTGTGGATCGCGTTTGTGTGAGAAAGCTGTCAGCCGTTGGCTTGCGGCGCTCGGGCCGACGGCTGGCTGAGAGCTGAAAGCTGATAGCTGCGAGGATTCGGTTGTGGAACACGGTAACCTCCTGAACTGGCTCATTTTCCTGCCGACGATCGCGGCGGTACTGTGCCTGATCGTGCCGAGCAATCGGACGGTGAAGCTCATCGCCGTCCTGGCGACGGGCCTCACGCTGCTGCTCTCGCTCGGCCTCTTCCAGCACTTCGCCTGGTGGGGCACCGCGGCTGGCGACGTATTCGGCGCCGGCTACGGGCAGAAGCTGTACGAAGTCACGAAGCTGACCTGGATCACGCTCGGCGAGGGTGCCCGCGCGCCGAAGATCGAATACTTTGTCGGCGCCGACGGCCTCAGCTTCCCGCTCATCCTCCTCACGACCGTCGTCACCTTCCTCGCCTGCCTCGCGAGCTGGAACATCGAGCATTGGAAGATCAACAAGGGCATCCGCGGCTACTTCTGCCTGTTCCTGCTGCTCGAAACGGGCATGCTCGGCGTGTTCTGCTCCCTGGACTTCTTCCTGTTCTACATCTTCTGGGAAGTGATGCTGCTGCCGATGTACTTCTTGATCGGCGTGTGGGGCGGGCCGCGGAAGGAGTACGCCGCCATCAAGTTCTTCATCTACACGCTGGTCGGCAGCGTGCTGATGCTGATCGTCCTGCTGGCGTTCTACTTCTACGCTCCGGTCGGGCTGCGGACGTTCAGCCTGATCGAGCTGGCCAACAACGCGGCCATCCAGGACGCGTTCAAGGCGGCGACGTTCCTGGGCTTCCGCTTCGCCCCGCTGATGTTCGTGCTCCTGTTCATCGGCTTCGCGATCAAGGTGCCGGTGTTCCCGTTCCATACGTGGTTGCCCGACGCGCACGTCGAGGCCCCCACACCCATCAGCATGATCCTGGCCGGCATCCTGCTGAAGATGGGCGCGTACGGCCTGCTGCGGATCAGCTACCCGATCCTGCCGACCGCCGGCATGTGGGCGTCATACGCGCTCGGCCTGCTCGGCCTGGTCAACATCATCTATGGCGCTTTGTGTGCGATGGCGCAGACCGATTTCAAGCGGCTCGTCGCGTACAGCTCGATCAGCCACATGGGCTACGTCCTGCTCGGCATCGCGATCATGACGCCGGCCGGGCTCCAGGGCGCGATGTTCCAGGTCATCGCCCACGGCATTTCGAGCCCCATGTGCTTCTTCCTCGTCGGCGTCATCTACGACCGCGCCCACCACCGCGAAATCAACCGTTTCGGCGGCCTGTGGCTCTCGATGCCGGTCTACGGCTCGCTCGCGACCCTGGGCTTCTTCGCCTCGCTCGGGCTGCCCGGACTGTGCGGCTTCATCGGCGAGTTCTGGGTGCTGGTCGCGACGTTCTCGGCACAAGCGGTCTGGCCGTGGATGACCTGGGCCAAGCCGTTCGCAGTGATCGCGGCCACCGGCGTGATCCTGACCGCCGGCTACATCCTGTGGATGATCCAGCGCGTGTA
Source organism: uncultured Phycisphaerales bacterium (assembly GCA_903914415.1). GTDB lineage: Bacteria > Planctomycetota > Phycisphaerae > UBA1845 > Fen-1342 > Fen-1342. The sequence goes on from CAIWOY010000047.1 coordinate 13,143, forward strand.
CCTCGGCCCGCAGCGCGAAGAGTACAAGGGCTTCCCGGAGGCGAGTGCGCGCGAGATCGCGATCCTGGCCCCGTTCGCGGCGCTCGCGCTGCTGTTGGGGATACTGCCGGACCAGTCGCTGTTCCGCTTCATGAATGGGGCGCTGAACCAGATTGCGGAGCTGTTCAAGTGACGTGGCGAACCTGGCATTGACGAGTAGGGCAAAGCTGCGCTTTGCCCCGCGCAACCGGACAAAGCAGAGCTTTGTCCTACCAGGACATGAATCCAGCAAGCCTAAACAACTGGTTGCCGTCGGCTGACGAGCTGCATCTGTTCAGCCCCGAGCTCATTCTGGTCGGCACGATCGTCGCGGTCTTGGTTGCGCCGCTCCTGGTCGGCCGCCGCCCCGCGGTGCCGGCGCTGATCGCGGTTCTCGGCTGCTTTGTCGGGCTCGTCGCCACCTGGGCGGTTTCGACCCAGATCGCCGACGGCCCGCAGGCCGGGATGGTTCCGCCGGCCGCCGGCGCCACGCCGATGCTGCTGGCCGACCGCTTCAGCGTTTTCTACAAGCTGCTGCTGTTCCTGGCGCTCGGGCTGATCACCTGGCTGTGGCTGATCGGCGCGCAGAAGAGGAACGGCACGAATTCGGCCTCGGAGCGCGGCGCGACCGAGTTCTTCGTCCTCCTGCTCACCAGCGCGCTGGGCATGATGCTCATGGTCAGCTCGTTCAACCTGCTCGTGCTCATCATCGCGATCGAGACCGCTTCATTGCCGAGCTACGCGCTCGTCGCCAGCGACAAGCGCTCGCGACTCGGCGCCGAAGCCGCCCTCAAATACGTCATGTTCGGCGCCACTGCGTCCGCCATCATGATTTACGGCGTGTCGCTGCTGTACGGCCGGTTCGGCACGCTCGACCTCTCCGTCATCGCCAGCACCCTGGATGCCCGGTACGCCGAGCTGCGCTCCACCGTCGCGACCTCTGCACCCGTAACCCACGTTGCGGTCACGGATGCCGTCTTCTGGCTGGGGCTCGCGGCCCTCGGCGTCGGAATCACCTTCAAGATTGCCGCTGTGCCGATGCACTACTGGTGCCCGGACGTGTTCCAAGGCGCACCGATCGAAGTCACGACGTGGCTGAGCGTCGCGAGTAAGGCCGCCGGCGTGGGGCTTTTGCTGCGAATCGTCAGCGTGTTCACCGTGACCGGCCCCTGGCCCCCACCGAATTTGCCGCCCGCGGCGGCGGGTCATACCTACGCCATGACGGTGGCCGTGCTGGTGGGCGTTCTGGCCGCCGTCACCTGCACGGTCGGCAACCTGGCCGCCCTGCGGCAGGAAAACGTCAAACGCATCCTGGCCTACTCGTCGATCGCCCACGCCGGGTACATGATGATGGCCGCGGCGATCATCGTGGCACCATCGGCCGCAGGCGGCGCCTCGGCCGCGACGTACAACACCGGCATGGCCGCGGTCATCGCCTATCTGTTCGTCTACCTGCTGATGAACGTCGGCGCATTCGGCGCCACCGCCCTCGTCGTGTGGCAGACCGGCACGGATCACCTCTCGACCTTCACGGGTCTCGGACGCCGAGCGCCGTGGGTCGCCCTGCCGCTGGCCGTGTGCCTGTTCTCGCTCGTCGGGCTGCCGCCGCTGGGCGGCTTTACCGCCAAGTGGTACCTGCTCCTCGCGCTCGGCAAGACGGCCGCTACGCAGCCGTGGCTGTGGATTCTGGTGGTCGTCGCGGTGATCAACACGGCGATCAGCCTGTACTACTACGTCCGGATCATCCGCCAAATGTACCTGACAGACGATGCAGCGCTGCCGGCGTTCCGGCCGCCGGGCGGCGGCGTGGCCCTGGTCAGCGCCTGCGCGATCATCCTCCTGCTGCTCGGCACGCTCTGGTTCGGCCCGCTGGGCCGCCGCGCCCAGGCGCTCGCGTCCGACATCTACGCGCGCCCGCCGGCTGCTCAGGCGGAGCTGTCGCACCGGATGTAGCGGCCGCGGCGATCCGCCTCCCCCCGCCTGCTCAGCCAGCATCGCAGTCCAAGCGTGGCCCACCCCTGACCCGCGGAGCGCCGGCCCCATGTATAATGCAAATATGCGCTTGGGCCCGGGGCGTCCGGGTCCCGCCCGTGGCGCAGGTGGAGGCGAGGATGAGTGCTGCCGACATCGAGTTGGTTGACGTCCGCAAAGTCTATCGCAAGGGCCGCAACGCAATCTCCGCTCTCGACGGTCTGAGCCTGCACGTCGCGCCCGGGTCGTTCGTCGTAATCATGGGGCCGAGCGGCTCCGGGAAATCCACGCTGCTGCACCTGGTCGGCGGCCTGGACGCCCCCACCGCCGGCACGGTCCGCGTCGGCGACGCGCAGCTCGAGCAGATGAGCGAGCGCGGGCTGACCGCCTGGCGCAGCCGCCACGTCGGCTTCATCTTCCAGATGTACTACCTCGTGCCCGTTCTCACGGCGGCCCAGAACATCGAGCTGCCGCTGCTGCTCTTCCACATGACGGGCCGCGAGCGCCGGCAGCGGGTACGCACCGCCCTCGACATCGTTGGCCTCAGCGATCGGACGGACCATCGCCCGAGCCAGCTCTCCGGCGGCGAGGAGCAGCGCGTCGCCATCGCCCGCGCGATCGTGACCGACCCGGACGTGATCCTCGCCGACGAGCCCACCGGGGACCTCGATGCGCGGACATCCGAGGAGATCCTGAGCCTGCTCAGCTTGCTGCACGCGCAATACGGCAAGACCATCGTGATGGTCACACACGATCCGCGCGGCGCCGCGCATGGTCAGCGCGTGGTCCATCTGGACAAGGGCATCCTCGACCGCGACGTGCAGAACGACACGCACGCAGCCACCGCCGCCGCGCATAAATGACGATCGCCGCCCGCTGGGGCGAAGCCGGAAGCGACCCGTGACACTGAGCTACGTCCTGATGCAGAACCTGCGGCGGAACCCGCTGCGGACCGCGCTCACCGGCGTCGCCTTTGCCCTGCCGATGGCGATCTTCGTGCTCGCGATCTCCACCGTGGTGATGCTCACGAAGACCGCGGCCAAGATCGAGCAACAGCTCCGCCTCGCCGTGCACCACAAGGCCGGCATCACGGCGTTCATGCCGGAGGGGATGCGGCGGAAGATCGAGGACCTCGATCCCAACCGGCAGCGCCTGCTCGCCGTGTGCGCCATGCGCTGGTTCGGCGGGCGCATCCCCGACACGCCGAACCCCCTGATGAGCCTCGCGTGCGACGTCGACACGTTCCCGACCGTCTACCAGGACGTGCCCATGACGGCGGCGGAAGTCGAGCAGTGGCAGCACGAGCGGCGGGCGGCCGTCGTCGGCGACGGCGCCGCCACCCAGTATGGCTGGACGCCCGGAAGCCGCGTCGTCCTCGACAGCACGATCCCGCCCTACCAGCGGCTCGAGTTCATCGTCGTCAAGATCATCCCCCATGCCTCCCCGCCCAACGCGTTCTACCTCCGGCGGGACTACCTGCTGGAATCGCTCCAGGCGCGGGGCCTCACGGGCACGGGTTGCAACATCTTCTGGGTCAAGTGCCGCAGCGCGGCCGCGCTGCGCACGCTCCAGAAGGACATAGACGCCCTCTTCGCGAACAGCCCGGACGAGACGCGCAGCGAGGACGAGAACGCATTCATCGCCGGCTTCATTGAGGCCCTGGGCGACATCCCCGGCCTGGCGCGCGTCATGGCCACGGTGGTCGTCGTCATCATCGCGCTCGTCGCCGGCAACACGATGATGATGAGCTTCCGCGAGCGCATCCGCGAACTGGCGGTCTTCAAGGCCATCGGCTTTCCGTCCGGCCGCGTGTTCCTCATCGTCCTCTCCGAAAGCCTGCTGCTCGCGTTGTTCGGTTCGCTCGTCGGCATCGCGCTGGGCATCGGCTTTCTGCTCGTGCCCTGGCGGAACCCGCATTCCGAGTCGATCAGCGCGCCGGAGGTGTCGTGGATTGCCGTCCTGGGCTCGTTGGCCATCGGCCTGGCCGTCGGCTTGGCGGCCGGTTTGTGGCCGGCGTACCAGGCCGTGCGTCTGCGCACGACCGACGCGCTGCGGCAGGTGGTGTGAGGCTGTATGGCACTGCCCTTCACCTACCACTGGCGAAACCTGTTCGTCCGCAAGACGACGACGTTGCTCACCGTGCTGGTGATCGCCGCGGTCGTCGGCACGCTCGCGTGGGTCCTGGGCTTCGGCGCCGCCCTCGCAGGCTCGCTGGCCGTCGCCGGCGACGAACAGACCATCATCGTCATTCGCCGCGGCGCCAACTCCGAGGGCGCCAGCGCCGTGCCCGTCGCCGACTTCAACAAGCTCAACCAGCTCGCGGATCTCGCCCGCGACCCGGCCTCCGACCAGCCGCTCCTCAGTCCCGAGATGCTCGTCCAGGTCTCCCTGCCCCGCCTCCGCGACCGTGGACGAACCAGCGCCAACGTCGCGGTCCGCGGCGTGACCGACGCGGCGTTCCGCGTCCATCGCACTGTTCGGCTTTCGGGACGGACATTCTCAACGGGAGCCTCCGAGGTAATCGTCGGCGTTCGTGCGGCCCAGCAGTTCGCCGGACTCCAGGTCGGCGACACCCTGAGCCTCGGCTTCAGCGACAATCGCGTCTACAAGGTCGTCGGCTTCTTCACGGCCGCCGGCGGTCCGCTTGAAAGCGAGATCTGGGGCGATCTGCCGTCCCTCCTGAGCGCGTACAACCGCACGATGTACTCGGCGGCCAGCTTGCGCATCCGCGACGGCGCCGACGCCGCCAGCGTCATCAAGGAAATCGAGGGCCCGGCGATCGACCTCAGTGCGCAGACCGAGAAGGGCTACTGGAGCGGCCAGACCAGCCAGGTCCGTATCTACCTGGCAATCGTCGGCGCCCTGGTTCTGGTCATGGCCGCGGCCGCCGCCTTCTCAGTCGCCAACACGATGTTTGCGCACGTGGCGGGCCGGATGCGGGAAATCGCCATGTTGCGGACCATCGGGTTTGGCCGCCAGCAAATCCTGCTCGGGTTCCTGCTCGAAGCGGTGCTGCTGGCGCTGCTCGGCGGCCTCGTCGGCTGCCTCGCCTGCGCGCTTTGGCTCGAAGCGGTCGGCCACACGAAGGATATGTACGGCACCGGTACGTTCACCACGTTGGCGTTCGACATCCGCCTGACGCCCGCGATCGTTGGCCTCGCGCTCGCCGCCGTCGCGCTGGTCGGCGCGGTCGGGGCCCTTGTTCCCGCGTGGCGGGCCGCGCGCGTGCAGGTGATCGCGGCGTTGCGGGAAGGCTGAGCAGACAGACGCGCCGGCCGCGAAAGCCCCGGGGCGAAACCGATAGGACTCGGATGCCGTTGCAGCTTGTGTATCTCGGCCGGAACCTGACGCGGAACCCGCTGCGCACGTTGCTCACGGCCGCGGCCGTGGCGCTGCCGATCACCATCGTCGTCCTGTCCAGCGCCGTGATCGACGGCATCAACCTCTTCCTCGACAACTCGGGCAAGCAGTTGCGGCTCGTCGTCGTGAACCGCGCGTCCATCGTCGCCCTGTTGCCCGAGGGCTACCGCGCCAAGCTCGAGGTGGTGGACGCGCGCCGCCCGATCCACGTCTGCGGGCAACGCTGGCTCGGCGGCCAGTTGCCGAACGACCCGCGGCCCCTCTCCACGCTGGCCGCCGACGTGGACACGTTTCCAGCCGTCTTCCCGGACTACCTCCTGCGGCCCGGCGAGCTGGAGGCCTGGCAGACCGACCGGCAGGCCCTGATCGTCGGCCGCGGGACCGCGACACAGTTCGGCTGGCAGGTCGGCGACCGCATTACGATCAACCCCTCGGTGCCCCCGTACGTGCCGCTGCAATTCCACGTCGTCTCCACCGCCCCCGACGCCGTCGACACCTACACGTTGTTCTGCCGGCGGGACTACATCGCCGAGGAGCTGAAGCGGAACCACTACATGGAAGACCGCGTCAGCCTGTTCTTCGTGAAATGCCGCTCGGCGAGCGACCTCGAGTTCTACCGCACGGCGATCGACCCGTTCTTCGCGAACGCCACCGATGAGACGATGACGCAGGACGAGAAGACCTTCATGAACCAGTTCATCACCCAGCAGTTCGACCTGCCGCGCAACCTGACCATCCTCTGTGCTATCACCGTCCTGGTCGCCACGCTGGCCGCCGCCAACACGATGAGCATGAACTTCCGCGACCGGCTCGGCGAGTACGCCACGCTGAAATCCATCGGCTTCGGCCGCCGCGCGATCCTGGCGACCGTGCAGGCCGAGAGCCTGGCGGTGTGCGCGGCCGGCGGACTGTGTGGGGCCCTCGTCCCCTACATCGCGTTCACGTACACGCGCCTGCGCGAGTACCCCGTACCGCTCATTCAGCAGCTTCAGATTCGCCCGGTCGTGTGCCTGCTGGCCGTCGGCGTGGCGCTGGCGATCGGGCTGCTGGCCGGCGCGTGGCCGGCGTGGCTGGCCGCCCGCCTGAAACCCGTGGACGCGTTCCGGGCGCTTGAGTAATCGCCGATGCGTTTGCCTCTGTACTACAATTGGCGGAACCTGCTCGCCCGCAAGCTCAGCACCTGCCTGACGTTTGCCATCGTGGCCGTCGTCGTCTTTGTGCTCGCCCTGCTCCTGTCCTTTGTGGCCGGCATCCGGGCCGCGCTGGTCGCCACCGGGTCCCCGCAGAACCTCATCGTGCTCAAGTCCGGTGCGACCGCCGAGGCCACCAGCCTGCTGACCTACGAGGAGGCGGCCCGGCTGGTGCAGACGCCCGGGGTCGCGCTCGACCCCGCCGGCTTCCCGCTCGTGAGCCAGGAACTCAGCGTCCAGACCCTGATCGACCGCCGGAGCAACGGTTCGCCGGCCAACGTCGCGGTCCGTGGCGTCGACGACGTCGCCTTCGCCGTGCATCCGGAGGTCCGGCTGATCGCCGGCCGGCGCGTGGAAACGGGCTCACCGGAGGTGCTGGTCGGGCGGGCGGCGCAGCAGCGCTACGCCGGGCTCGACGTGGGCTGCCAACTCCGGCTGGGGCGCAAGAGCGACCGCCGCTACACCGTCGTGGGCGTCTTCGAAGCCGGCGGCGGAGCGCTCGAAAGCGAGCTGTGGGCGCCACGGACGATGATCAGCGACGCGTACGGCCGCCGCCTGCTCTCCAGCGTCGCCCTGCGGTTGACTTCCGCCGACGCCGCCCCCGCGGCACTCGCGTACATCCACGGGCCGAGCGTCCAGCTCGACGGCCGCACGGAGCTGCGCTACTACGAGGATTTGGCGGCCAAGACCCGCGAGATCGTGACGTTGACGACGGCGTTGGTCGGCCTCATGGCCGTCGGCGCCGCGTTCGCCGTCATGAACACGCTGTATGCCGCGGTGGATGGCCGCCGCCGCGAAATCGCGATGCTCCGCGCGATCGGTTTCGGCCGGCGGGCGATCATGCTGGCCCTGCTGGTCGAATCCTGGCTGCTGTGCACCGCCGCCTGCGTGTGCGGCCTCGTGGCCAGCGCCTTCTTCCACGGCGCCCGGCAGGATTACCTGTCCGAGACCACGTGGACCGTCCTGGCGTACGAGTTGCGCGTCACGCCGCAGATCGCCCTGGCCGCCGTCGTGTTGGCCACCCTGGTCGGCGTGGCCGGTGCGCTGTTGCCGGCGGCCCGCGCGGCCCGGATCAACGTGCTGCAAGCCCTGCGAAAGGCGTGATGTGGCGATAGAATGGCCACTATGCAGGACGCCTCCCAAATGCAGGACCGGCTGCGAAGCCTGAGCATCCCCCGCGAACAGCGGCCCGGTGCGAAGACGGGGGTCGCCAGGAGCCGCTGGGGCCTGTTGGTGACGCTTCTGATCCTGGTCATTCTGGCGGCGGCCGGGTACGTCGCCTGGAGCAAGCTCCGGCCGGGCGGAGCGGCCGCCCCCCCGGCGCCCGCGGACGGGCAGCCAATCCGCTTGCTCAAGGTCACGCCCCGGAATCCGGCCGATGCAGACCCCGTGCTCACCGCGACGGGGAAGATCGTCTCCGATCACCGCGTCGAGGTGGCGACGAAGGTTTCCGGACAGGTCACCGCGCTGTATTTCGAGCAGGGCGACCGGGTCGAGCGCGGCCAGATTCTCGCCGCCATCGACGATGAGCTGCCGCGCGCCCGCCGCGACGAGGCCACGGCCAATCTCGCGCAGGCCCGCGCGAACCTTGAGTATCAACGCGTGAACTTCGAGCGCATCACGCGCCTGCACGAAGACCGGCAGGCGTCCGACATCGAGTACGCCGACGCCCAACGGGCGCTTCACGAAGGCCAGGCGCAGGTCGACGCCGCCGAGGCCGTTCTCGCCTCGGCCGAGAAGGTGTTGCGCGACTGTCGGGTCCCGGCCCCCATCTCCGGCGTGATTCTCGAGCGCAACGTCGAGGTCGGCGACTTCGTCGCCGCCGAGGGCGGTCGCGGGGCCATGGCCAACTCCCAGTTCGCCGCCATCGCGGATATGACCAAGCTGCGGGTCGAGGTCGACATCAGCGAGTTGGCGGTCAACCGGCTGCGGCCCGACTTGCCGTGCGTGGTGATTCCAGACGCGTACAAGGACCGCCGCTACCACGGCCGCGTCCTCTGGATCGACCCCGGGGCGAACTACGCCAAGGCCACCGTGCAGGTCAAGGTGCGCATCGACGATCCGGACGATTACCTGCGGGTGGAGGGCGCCGCCCAGGTGCAATTCCTCCCCTCGTCCCCCGCCTCCGCGACCGCAACCGCGACCAGCCCGGCGGGTCTCTGGATTCCGTCGTCCGCCTGCCGCGTGGCCGGCGACGGGCGCACGGCGCGCGTCTTCGTGGCGCGCGACGGCCGGCTCATGGAGACGGCGGTGACGCTCGGCCGCCGCGAAAACGACAACCTCGAAGTGCTGGCGGGACTGAGCGCCGGCGACGAGATCGCCATCGGCACGCTCGACCAAGTCAAGGACGGCCAGGCCGCACCGCGCTGAATCACCGTGCGCGGGCCGCCGGCCCCTCTTCCTTGCGACGTAGAGCAAAGCTCCGCTGTTGAGTATCGAGCTACCTCAGCAGCAGAGCTTCGTCCTACCCGCCGGCAAGCCCCGCGCGGCGTGATCGCGCACGTCGAAATACGAACTGTCAACGCACGCCCCCAACGAAGCAGGCCGGTGGAGTTTTCCACCGGCCTGCTGAGATAACCTACTTCAACCGACTACGCGGGCGCGACCTGCGCTTACGGACAGGGATGGCCGATCCTGGCCACGAACGGGTCGATGTCCGCGAACGTGACGTTCCCGTCGGCGGTGCAATCGCCGTTGATCCACGGGCACGGCCAGTGCGTCCAGGCCGGCTCGCCC
>CAIWOY010000048.1 GCA_903914415.1 uncultured Phycisphaerales bacterium
AGCGGTTGCCTTTCCGTGCGTCCCGATAACCAAGATGCTCAATTAGGCTATACACAAAACTCGCAACTTGAGCACCTTCGGTTTTCAGGGGCGCGAACTGCGCACAGCCCAGCGCCGCCCGCGCGGGGCGCAACTCACCACGGACAGCCGACGCGGGGGTCGTCCGCTACTTCAGGTAGACGTACAATAGCGCCGACGCCCGCCCCGCGCCGCGGCTACTCCTTCTCCGGCTTCCCCGCCTTCTCGTGCCCGCAGCCGGCGTCCTTGGCCTTCTCCGCCTTCTCGTGCTCGCCGCCGCCGCCCTTGCCCTGCCCTTCCTTCTGGTGCGCCGTGCACTTGCCGTCCTTCCCCGCCATCGGGCAGCCGCCGCACCCGCTCTTCACCTTCGACTCGGTCTTCAAGACCTTGGCGAACTCTTCGCCGCCCGCGACCGACTGCAAATCCTTGTTCGCCTTCGCCTCCGCCTTCAGGCCGTCGAGCCAATTCGCCGGCGTCGCTTCAAAGGAACGCTGCAGCGCGTTGAGCGCGTTCTGCTGATTCCCCACCAACGCCTCCAGCCGCGCCGCGTCAAACGCGACGCGCGCCTCGGCGTCCTTGTCCAACTCCACCTTCGCCGCGACGGCCTTCGCCTCCGGCAGCTTTCCGACGCGCGCCAGCGCCACGCCCCGCAGAATGTCGGTCCGCGGCGTGCGCTGGTCCGCCGCGACGCCGTCCAGCACCTTCACCGCCGCGTCGTTCTGATCCAGCGCTAGTTGGGCATCGGCCAGCAGCGCCGCCGACTCGCCCGTGTTCGCCTTCTCGTGCAGCTTGCCCGCCACGGCGACCGCCTCGCCGTTGACGTTGTGGTCGCGATAGTAGGTGTACAGCGCCCGGCTCATCTGCTGCCACACATCCGCGTCTTCCTCGGCCTTGAGCTGCTCGCGCATGTTTAGCGCACGCCGCAGCAGCTTGAACTCGCCGTCGTATTCCTTGTTTTCGGGATCGGCCACCGCGCCCGCCTTGAGGGCTTTCAGGGCACCCTCGAAGTCGCCCTTGGCCAGCAGCGCCTTGCCCTCGGTAAACGCCTGGCTGGCGCTCTCCGTCCCGGCCCACGCCGCAGACGCTCCCGCCACGACACATGCGACAGTCAGACCAATCAGACTCGTGCGAACGTGCATGCCAATCTCCTTGTTGCCTCTTTCCCGCGGGCTCGCCTTCGTGCGGGGCGCTCTCTTCGGTGACGCCCCCGACCGCACCGCAGACGTCTCGAGCGCTGCGGCGCGACCACCGAATCCATTATGATACCCGACGACCTCGCCCGGCAAAAGCCCAGAGCGGAGGCGTTCCGTCGCATTTCACTTCCCGCCGCGGCCGGCGATGCCGGCGCCGGTCTGTTCGTAAAGTCCTGCGGGCGTGTAGACTGCGCACCCGGGACCAATGAGCAACACGGGCATAATCCTGGCCGCCGCCGATCTAAGCTGGGCGTGGATCGCCTTCGACGCCGCCCTCATCCTCTTGCTCCTGGTTCTGTCTTCGATCTGCTCGGGTAGCGAGGCCGTGCTCTTCTCGCTCACGCCCCTCCAGCTCGAACGCGCCGCCGTACATCCCAGCCCCTTCTGGCGCCTCGCCGCCCGGCTGATGGCCCGGCCGAAGCAGACCCTGCTCACCATCCTCCTGACAAACACGGCCGCGAACACGCTGCTCTTCGCGACCTCGTACGTCACGTTCCACCACATGGCGAAGCACGTCGGCGCCTGGGTCACGCCCGTCTCCGGCGTGCTCAGCATCCTGCTCGTGTTGGTCTGCGGCGAAGTGCTGCCCAAGGTCGTCGGCGTGCGGCTGGCCGACCGGTTGGCGCCGTACGTCGCCCCGCTGGTCCGCGCCGCCAGCCTCGTCGCCGCCCCGCTCGGACGTATCTTCGACGTGCTGCTCGTCGAGCCGTTCCTGCGCGTCGTCTTCGGCACGGAGCGCGCCGGGCACGCCGCCAGCGCCGATCTCACCGCGGCCGAGCTGAAAGCCCTGCTCGAGCTGAGCCGCCGGGCCGGGGGGCTCAAGCCGCTCGAAGACACATTTCTGCGGCCGATCATCGACCTCGGCGAATGGCGCGTCAGTGACGTGATGGTGCCGCGGGTCGAGGTGACGGCGTATGACGTCAACGGGCCGGCGGAGGGTCTGCGGGACCTGATGCGCCAGACGCGGCACAAGAAGATCCCCGTCTACGACAAGTCGCGGGACAAGGTCGTGGGGCTCGTGTACGCGAAGGTGCTGTTCTTCGACCCGCACAAGCCGCTGCGCGAACTCGTGCAGCCCGTGCGCTTCGTGCCCGAGCTCATCACCTGCGAGCAACTGCTGGTCCACTTTCGCCAGACCAAGACGCAGTTGGCGATCGCCGTCGACGAGTACGGCGGCGTCGCCGGCCTCGTGACGCTGGAGGACGTGCTCGAACGGATCGTCGGCGAGTTGCACGACCCGGAGGACCAGCCCGACGAGCCGGACATCCAGGCCCGGCCGGACGGCGAGTACGACATCAGCGGACAGCTCAGCGTGCACTACTGGGTCGAGGCGTTCGGCCTGCCGCCGCGCGTCGAGCGCGTCGCCACCGTGGGCGGGCTGGTGATGGCGGAGCTCGGGCGGGCGGCGGTGCAGGGCGACGTCGTCCGCATCGGAAACGTCGAGCTCCAGGTGACGCGCGTCCGCAGCCGCCGCATCGACCGGCTGCGCCTGCGCCTGCTCGATCAACCCCCAACGGAGGCGGCCGTCGGATGATGCCGGGACTCCTACTGCTTCTGGCGGCACTCGTCGCGCTGGCCCTGGGTGCGTTCTTCTCCGGCACGGAGACGGGCGTCTATTGCGTGAACCGCGTGCGCCTCCACGTCGATGCCGAGCAGGGCCATCCCGCCGCGCGCCGCCTCGAACGGCTCCTGCGCCGGCCCGAGGACGTCGTGATTACCGCCCTGCTGGGCACGAGCGTGGCGGACTACCTCGCGACGGCCGCGCTGACGGCACTGCTGCTGACCGCCGTCTCCGAGCATGTCGCGGAGGTGTATGCCACCGCTATCGCCGCGCCGCTGGTCTTCGTGTTCGCCGGAATTGTGCCCAAAGAGTGGTTCCGCCGGCGCAGCAACACGCTGATGGCGCGCCTGAGCTGGTTCGTGCTGGCGTGCCTGCGGCTCGCGCAGGTCACGGGCGTGGTCTGGCTGCTGCGCGGGCTGTCGCACGCGCTGATCCGGCGGATCGACCCGCAGCACGAAACCGCCGCCGGCGACTGGCTCTCGCCCCGGGCCCGCACGCTGCACCTGGTGCGCGAGGGTGTGGTCCGCGGCGGGCTGACGCACTTCCAGCGCGACCTGATCGAGCGCGTGCTGAACCTCTCCGACGTCCGCGCGGGCAACGTGATGATCCCCCGCCAGCGGATCGCGGTCGCCCCGCTCCACCTGCCGCGCGACGAGTTCCTCCGCATTGCCCGCATGGCACATTTTTCGCGGCTGCCCGTGTACCGCGACGACCCGCGGCGAATCATCGGCATCGTCAACGTGTACGACGTGCTGACCGACCGCGACCAGCAGCCGGTCGCGGCCCACGTCCGGCCGCCACTGGTCATCTCGCCGCAGGTCAGCGTCTCCGCCGCCCTGCCGCGGCTCCAGCGTGCGCGCCAAGCCATGGCGATCGTCGAGGACGGAGCGGGTCACTGCCTGGGCATCCTGACCGTTAAGGACCTCGTCGAGGAGATCGTCGGCGACCTGGAGGTCTGGTGAGGCCGAGATGCTGGTGTGAGAATCCGTTCTCGCACCTCGACGATCGGGAATCCTCTCCCGGCCTTTTCTCCGCCAATCACGTTTCCAACAGCACGAAGTGCGGCGGCTCCACGCGCGTGCCACGCTCGTCCGAGACGACGTGCACAAATCCAGGCCGTAGCGCCGCGCTCGCCCACGCTCCGCCGCGCTCCAGCGGTGCGATGGCGATGAACGCAACCTGGTGATTCGGCAGCAACTCGAACCGGTCCACGATCCGACGGAGAACCTCAGTGCACGCGTCCCGTGGGCTGGCCCCTTGTCGCATCAGCTCGACCACCAGGAACGATCCGCAGACGCCCATGATCAGCTCACCGTTTCCGGTCGCGGCGGCCGCACCGGCCCGCTGATCGACATACACGCCGTGGCCGATGATCGGCGAGTCACCCACGCGGCCGGGCACTTTGAACGCCATGCCGCTGGTCGAGCACCCACCGGCCAGCGCGCCCGCGCGGTCGCGCGCCAGAAGGCTAACGGTGTCGTGGCTGGCGGCCTGCCCGCGATCCTCGATTTCATCCGGTGCGCCGCCGACGCGCCCCGCGTTGCCGCGCGCCCGCGCCGCATCCTCGACGTTCAGCGGCGGCACCCAGCCCCGGTAGCCGTTCGGATCGTTGGGACCATGTTCTTGGCGCCACTTCAACCAGCGCTGTCGGGCGGCCTCGGTGAGCAGCGTGCGCTGCTGGAACCCCTCGCGGGCAGCAAACTGCTCGGCCCCTTCCCCGACGAGCATCACGTGAATCGTCTTCTCCATCACCCGCCGCGCAATCGCCGTCGGATTCGGGTAGTGCCGGATGTCGGCCACCGCCCCGCAGCGGTTTGGATCGGTCATCACGCACGCGTCGAGCGCCACGACGCCCTCCGCCCCCGGCGTACCGCCCACACCGACGCAATCCACGGTTTCGTCGTCCTCAATCGCGGTCGCGCCGGCGACGACGGCGTCCAGCGCGGTCCCACCCGCCGCGAGCACCGGCCAGCTCGCGGCGTTCGCGATCGTGCCGAAGGACCAAGTGGAAAGCAGCAATTCGCTCATGGAGGCGGGATTCTACGCGCCATGCGTCTATGACGCACCGGCACTTCGCAATCAGAGGCGCGCGGAGACACCCAACACCGTCAACCGCCGCCACTGACGAAGCCGATGTGGCCTTTGGGACGCGACGGCGGCGGTGTCATCAGCTCGCGGATCGCGTCGAACACGACCTTGAACTGCGCGTCGTACTTCTGCTCCAGCGCGTCAAGCTTGCGAGCCAGTCCCGCGTTCGAAGCGAGCATCTGCCGGAGCCGCACAAACGCGCGCATGATCTCGATGTTGACCGCGACGGCTCGCGGGCTGTTGAGGAGGCCGGAGAGCATCGCGACGCCCTGTTCGGTGAAGGCGTAGGGCGCGTATCGACGGCCGCCGCGCCCGGCGTTTGAGGTGCCAAATTGGCACCTCAAGTCCGCGAACTCCCGGGCAGTCAGGCGGAACATGAAATCGGCTGGAAAGCGCTCGATGTTTCGGCGGACGGCTCGGGTCAAGGCCTTCGTTTCGACGCCGTAGAGCGCGGCCAAGTCCGCGTCCAGAATGACTTTCTCGCCGCGGATGAGGAGAATGGTTCGCTCGCCCCGCTCGGCAGGGACCAGCGCTGCTCCGCGCGAGTCACTTCGGTCCCCCGCCGTCTTGTGTGCCCTCTTCGCCATCCGGCCTACTCCGCGTCTTCCTGCACGGCCAGCGTCCAGATTCGCTTCAATGGCAATTCGGTGCGTAAGTCCTCATCAAGCTTGTCGTAATTTGCGAGCAACTCGCCGATGAGCGTGTCTTGGTCCCACAGGCGGACGCGGAAGAACTGTGTGGGTACTTCCTTGTCCACGGATGATTTGAAGCCGCCCCACGACACAAGCAAGCCTTGGTCCGCCTGGACATTTTGCATCGCCCCGATCAACTGATTGAGCGTTGGAGCATCCACGGGGGTGTCGCCGGACTTGACCTGGACGCAAATGCGCGGACTGCCAAAACCCAGCGAACCAGGCGCGGCGAGAATGTCAATCCCCTTGTCCGGACCGGCGGGGCTCCGAAAGGTCGTGTACCCCTGGGCTTTCAAGACCGCTTCCACCAAGCGCGGCAGACCATGTCCTTTGAACTTCCAGTTGATGAGCTTCGCGATTTGATCGCGTGCCAGCTGCTCCAGGTCGACCACACCTTCTTCGTGTTCCTCGCTCCCTTCGTCCTCGCCCGCCGTGGGTGGCAGCGCTACTCTTGGGATAGGGCTAGCTTTCCAACCCGCGGCAGCCATCTCCCGCACCCGGCGCTCGGCGTCATTCCGAGCGACTGAGCAGATCGTCTTGAACGCCCCGAAGGAGTACAGGAGATCTTGGTCGAAAATCGAGCGCGGGATGTCCTTCTGTATCCACTTGACGCTGCGATAGTGGTAGTACGGGTCGTGCGCGTGCGGGTCGTAGATATAGGGCCCAGCGATTTCGCCGATGTTGATCGCTGGCTTTGATTTATACGGCACGACGACCCAGTCACCAGGCGCCATCTCGTGGACAAATGGCCAGAGCTGGCCTGTGTAGTTGCTGACCTTGCCTTGTGGGAAGCTGGGATAGACACGGCGCAGGAGATCGCCGAGCTCCCGTTTGTCCTTCAGCTGCTTCAGGTCGTAGTTTAGCCCGTCCCAGCACAGGTAGATGCGCTGGTCCGTGAGGAAGCGCTCCTCATATTCACCGTGTCTTCCCATGCGCGCGAGCCACAGAGCCATTGGCAGCCTCCGCAACAGGGGCCGAGTTCACTACGGGTGGAGTATACCGCAAACAGGAATGCTCGGCGAGGGAAACGCGGCAGCCCTCTTGGCCCACACGGCCGAGGCCGATCATGCGACACGCCGGACTCGGAGGTCCGGCGCTACCGCGCGAGTGTTACGCCATCTTCCGTGCCCGGAGCTTCTTGCGGGTGTACTCGAGGAGGCCGCCGGCGTCGCAGATCGCCATGATCTCGGGCGGGAGCTTGGGGAAGGAGAATGCGCGACCGTCGACGGTGATCTGGCCGCCGGTGGCGTCGATCGCGATCTGGCTGCCGGGCTTGTAGGCCTCGACCGCGGCGGCACACTCGATCAAGAGCAGCCCCTGGTTGATCGCCGCCCGGTAGAAGATGCGCGCGAAGCCCTTCGCGACGATCGCCGCCACGCCGACCGCCTTCAGCCCGACCACCGGCTGCTCGCGCGAGCTGCCGCAGCCGAAGTTGCGGCCGGCGATGAGCACGTCGCCCGCCTGCACCCCCTTCGCGAACGTCGCGTCGAGGTCCTCCAGCAGGTGCGGCTTGATCTCCTCCGGCGTCGCGCACGTATACGTGTATTTGCCGGGGAAAAGCATGTCGGTGTTGATGTCGTCGCCGTAGTTCCAGACTTTCATAGCTCTCAGCCCTCAACTTGTAGGGTCCGCTGTGCGGACCGTTCGGCTGCCGGTCGCATCACCCACGTGGTCCGCACAGCGGACCCCACCCGCTTTCAGCGTCTGCATCGGATGGAGTTCCGTTCGACTTCTACGGCCGACACGGGGGTCGGCCGCTACATTTCCTTGCGCGGGTCGGTGATCACGCCATGCAGCGCCGTCGCCGCCACGGTCGCCGGGCTCGCGAGGTAGATTTCCGCCTCCTTGCAGCCCATGCGGCCCTTGAAGTTCCGATTCGCGGTGGACAGGCACACCTCGCCGGGGGCCAGAATCCCTTGGTGCGCCCCCAGGCACGGCCCGCAGCCCGGCGGCAGCACCGTCGCGCCCGCTCTCGACAACGCCAGCAACGTGCCGTCCTGCGCCGCCGCCTCGTAGATGCTCCGCGACGCCGGCAGCACAAGCAAACGCACCTTCGGCGACACGTGGCGGCCCTTCAGCACCGCCGCCGCCTCGTGCAGGTCGCTCAGCCGGCCGTTCGTGCACGTGCCAAGCAGGCACTGGTCGATTTTCTTGCCGGCGACCTCGCCGACCGGCTTCACGTTGTCCACCGTGTGCGGGCAGGCGACGACCGGCTCCAGCTTCGCCAGGTCGTACGTCAGCTCGCGGGCGTACTCGGCATCCTTGTCCGCCCACACGGGCTCGTACGCATTTCGCGGCACGCCGGCAGCCTGCAGATACGCGATCGTCTGCTCGTCGACCGGGAACACGGCGATCTTCGCGCCCATCTCCACGCCCATGTTCGCGACGGTGAACCGCTCCTCGACCGAGAGGTTGCCGATGTCGCCGTGGAACTCAACCGCGGCGTAGTCCGCCCCGTCGGCCCCGATGTCGCCGATGATCCGCAGGATCAGGTCCTTCGCGCTGACGCCCCGCGCGAACCTGCCGCGCACGGTGATTTTCAGCGACGGCGGCACCTTCAGCCACGTCTCGCCGGTGAGCAGCAGGGCGGCGGCCTCGGTGCGGTCGATGCCGGTGGAGAAGCAGCCGACGGCCCCGTACGAGCAGGTGTGCGAGTCGCTGCCGACGATGATCGTGCCGGGCAGGGCGTGGCCCTTCTCAATCACGACCTGGTGGCAGATGCCCTCGCCCACGTCGTAGAAGTGCCGCACGCCGTACTTGTCGATGAACTTGCGGATCTTGGCGTGTCCGGTGGCGGTTTTCTCGTCGGAGGCGGGGATGACGTGATCGAGGACGATGATCGGCAGGTCGCGGCTGACGAGGCCAAACTCGGCCAGGTCCTTGTCAATCTTGCCGACGATCGCGGACGTGTTGTCGTGTGTCAGCAGGTGCGCCGGCTTGACCGTCACGATCTGCCCGACGGCGACGTGCGGGTTGCCGGCGGCCTTGGCGAGTACCTTCTGTGCGAATGTCTGTCCCATAGCTGTCACCCGTAGGGTCCGCTATGCGGACCATTGATTCTCCACTTCGCGCTCTGGTCCGCACAGCGGACCCTACGATCTACGAACCCGCGGGACCGGTTTGTAACCGGTCGGCCGCGAGGCAGGCCATTGGCCTGCCGCCTGTCGCTCGATCACCCGCGATGAACCCAATGCGCCCCTTCTTGCGGGCCGGCGGTTCCATCAGCTTCCGAATCGCGTGAATCACGGCCACAAATTGCTCGTCGTGCTCGCCGACGCGGGCTTCCAACTCGTCCAACCGCCGGGCCAGCTCCGCGTTCGTGGCCAGCACCTGCCGCAGCCGCACGAACGCCCGCATGATCGCGATGTTCACACGCACGGCCCCCCCGGCTCTTCAGCACGCTCGACAGCATCGCGACGCCTTGCTCGGTGAACGCGTAGGGGGGATGCCGGCGTCCGCCCCACCGCGAACTTGATATCGCAATTTGCGATTTCAAGTCGGCGAACTCGGCCCGGGTGAGCTGGAACATGAAATCGCCCGGGAAACGGTCGATGTTGCGTTTCACGGCCTCGTTTAACCGGCCGACGGTGACGCCGTAGAGAACCGCCAGGTCCGTGTCGAGCATGACCTTCTGGCCGCGGACGAGCAGAATCGCTCGCTCAATTCGCTCCAGCGGCACGATGGAGTGGCCCTCAGTCACAATGCACCGTCTCAGCACCGCCGGCCCATCGCCGACCTGCGCGAAGAAACGCCGGCGGACAATTCAAGCGTATTTTGCCATCCGGCGCACGCAGTGTCGAGCACGCACGCGCGCTCGCACCGCGGACCCGGCCCCTCGCGCCTGGCGAGCCACTCGGGCGCGGGATAGACTCTGGAATGCCGTGCGCTGGCGAGCGCGTCTCTGAGAGCCCCGTACATGCCGACCAAAGCTCAGATCGTGACCGAATGGCTGCCGCGCTACACCGGCCGGCCGCTCGAATTGTTCGGCCAGTACGTGCTGCTGACCAACTTCACGCACTACGTCGAGCTGTTCGCCGAGCAGTTCGGCGCCCAAGTGCTGGGCCGCGACAAGCCGATGCCCTCGGCCACCGCTGAAAACGTCACGATCATCAACTTCGGCATGGGCAGCGCGATGGCCGCCACGGTGATGGACCTGCTCTCCGCCGTCGCCCCGAAAGCCGTCCTGTTCCTCGGCAAGTGCGGCGGACTCAAGAAAACGAAGGTCGGCGATTTCATTCTGCCGATTGCGGCGATCCGCGGCGAAGGCGCCAGCAACGACTACCTGCCGCCGGAGGTCCCCGCACTGCCCTCGTTCCGCCTGCAAAAAGCCGTGTCGGCGATGATCGACAAGCACGGCCTGGACTACTGGACCGGGACGATCTACACGACGAACCGGCGGGTGTGGGAGCACGACGGCAAGTTCCGCGACTACCTCAGGCTTACGCGGGCCATCGGGATCGACATGGAGACGGCGACGATCTTCCTGGTGGGCTTCGCCAACCACATCCCGAAGGGCGCGCTCCTGCTGGTCTCGGACAATCCCATGACGCCGGAGGGGATCAAGACCGCGCACAGCGACCAGGCGGTGACGGAGCAGTACGTTCGCAAGCACCTCGAGATCGGCGTGGATTCGCTGATCGAGTTGCGCGATTCGGGGGAGTCGGTGAAGCACCTGCGGTTCTGACGGTCGTGGCAGGCTGTCGGGCGGCCGCACGGCCAACGAGCCGCCGGCCGGCGCGCCCACCGGCCGCGCCTCCGTCAGTACCCCTCCACCGGCACCGTCAGTGTACGACCCGGCGGCCGATCCGACTTCAGGATCGCCTCCGCGCGTTTCAGCACAGGCGCCGCCACGTAATGCGCTCCGCAGCGGTCGCACACGCCGATGGGCACGTTCTCGAGGATCACGATGCCGCGGTGGTGGTTGATCGGCTCGCGGTCGAGCACCCTCTCGTGCACGGTGCCGGGACAATACTCACAAGGGAAATCGTATAGGCTCATGGTCGCATCTCGTACACAGTGATGATCAACAGCGGGCCCGCAAAACGCACCACCACGGCCACCGCCGTACTCAGGTCGGTCGCTCGACCGACAATCTCGTAGCGCGTCCCGCGTGGATCATCCGTAAACACGCGCTCTATTTGTACCCGTTAGGAGGGCCGATTCGACATCCACTACGTCCAACCGGTCCACGTGCATCTCCAGCAGTGCGTGCGGCGTCATAACGTATGTCTGATCCAGTACCGCCTGCCGGATAGTGGCCAGCACGCGCTCGAGTCCGACCTGCCCCATCGCGAAGTTCCTTGTGACCCGTTGCTCGCTGCCGCTTGAGCGCCCGGCTCAAACGTTCATGCGCTCTTGACCAGCAACCCGCCACGCTCATAGATCTTGAGCTGCGCGTCGGAGAACGGCTTGCCGTGGATTTCGGCGCCGTCGGTGCGGCGGATCGCGCCAGTGTGGAAGTCGATTTCGACCTCCTCGCCGTCCTTCAACTCGCTCGCCGCCGGGGCGCTCAGGATCACCAGCCCCGCGTTGATCGCGTTGCGCTCGTAAATCGCCCCAAACGACTCGGCGACGACCGCGGCGATGCCCAGCGACTGGAAGCAGTCCACCGCCTGCTGCCGCGAGCTGCCGCAGCCGAAGTTCTTGCCCGTCACGACGATGTCGCCGGGCTTGGCGCGCTGGGCGAAATCCTCCCAGCCCTTGAGGTTGTCGAACGTGTACTGCCCCATCGCCTTGATGTCGGTGATGGTCAGGTACCGGTTGTGGAAGATCATGTCCGTGTCGATGTTGTCCTGCGCGATCACCCACACGCGGCCTTTCACACGCGTCGGTTTCGTGCCGCCCGAGCCGCGGCCTTCAGGCCGCGCCGTAGTGGGGCGCCCCTCGCTTCCGCTTCGGGCTCTGGTCTCGAACGTCGCCGCCTCCGCCGGAATCGCGTCCGCCGTCGTGATCAGGCCCGCAATCGCACACGCCGCCGCGGTCTCCGGCGACGCGAGATAGACGCTGCCTTTGCCCTGCTTGCCGGCGAAGTTGCGATTGCCCGTGCTGACCGTCACCTCGCCCGGACCGTTCTGCCCGATCTGCCCCGCGGCACAGCCCGCGCAGCCCGCGTTGCCGACCAGCGCGCCGGCGTCCTTGAAGACCTTCAGCAGGCCATCGCCCAGCATGTGCTGCCAGATGCGGTCCGTCGCCGGCACGACCTTCAGCACGACGCCGGGCGCCACGCGGCGGCCCTTCAGCACACGGGCGGCCGCGGCCAGGTCCTCATAGCGTCCATTCGTGCACGAGCCGATGAAGACCGAATCGATCTTCTGGCCGCGCACATCGGCGACCGGCACGACGTCCTCCGGATGCCCGGGGCGCGAGATCATCGGCCCCAGCCCCTCGATGTCCACCGTCACTTCCCGTTCGTACTTCGCCCCGGTGCCCGCATACGTCGCCGTCACCAGCGGCAGCGCCGGCCCCCCGTGGCCGAGGTAGGACGCGAACCGTTCCCGCGCCTGCCGGCAATACTCCAGCACCGCCGGGTTCGGCGGAAACAGCAGGATGATCCCGCCCATCTCGGTGCACATCGAGGCGATCGTGACGCGGCCGGCCAGATCGAGCCCGTCGATGTACGGGCCGTACAGCTCGGCTGCGTACCCCAGCAGCCCGTTCGCGCCGAAGTGCTTGTTCAGCGCGAGGGCGACGTCCTTGGGCGTGGCGGTTTGCGACGGCAGCCCCTCCAGCATGACCTTGATTGTCGGCGGCACGACAAACCACGTCGTGCCGTGGGCGAAGGCGTGGGCGATGTCCTGGTCGCCCATGCCCTGGCCGAACGCCCCGATCGCACCGAGGATGTTCGCGTGCGAATCAGTCGAGACGAGCGTTTCCCCGGGGCCGATGAGCCCCTCGTCGATCGCGACGTGCGTGCCGATGCCGGAGTCGACGTCGTAGACGCGGATGCCACGCTGGCGGGCGAACAGCCGGCACTTCTGCTGGTTGCTGGCGTAGCTCTGGTCGGACCCGCCGGGGTTGCAGTCGAACGTGAAGAACGTCCGGTGCGCGTCGGCGACGCCCAGCCCGTGCTCGACCAGGTTCTTGACGACGTTCGCCCCGCCGAAGTCGCGCGCGACGCGCGCGTCGATCGTGATGTCCACCATGTCGCCGGCGGACACGGCCCGCCCGGCGTGGTTGCCGAGGATCTTCTCAATAATCGTCTTGCCCATGATTCGCTCTCAACTGCCCGTCTCGTTCTCGTCGCACGCCTGTCAATCTCGCCAGCACGCCGGCCGCCATCAGCAGCGAGCCACTAATAACGATAGCCTGAAACAGCCAGCCGGGGCACCCCAGGGCGGTCGCGGCGACATAGGGTTCGGGGTATTTGCTGCCCCAGAAGACCGCTTTGCGCAAGCCCCAGACCGGCAACGTGTAGCTCAGCGCGTCGATCCACCAGAGGCTGAGCCCGGCGAGGACCGCCGCGGGCCAGCCACGCCATTTCCCAACACACAAGACGCATGTGGCGATGGTCGCGACGCACCACGTGCTCAACGAGCCGCCCAGGCTCATCAGGTTCTCGGCGCGTCCGCTCGGCAGCCCGGCGACGTTGCAGTGGCCGAAGTAAAGGCCGGACGGCCAGCCGATCCAGCGAAACTCGGGGTAGAACTCCACGCCCAGCACGTCGACGTACTCGATCGTGCCGCCACAGAGCACGCCGACGAGGCCGTGGCCGACGACTTCGTGCCACACGGTCCCCACGATCAGGCTGAGCGCCAGCGCCGCACAAACGACCGCACCTTTAGCGATGGCCCTCCGCCAGCGTTTCATCGCACTTCGCTCCGTCGGTGACCTGCACGATCGCGGCTACAGGCCCCCGTCTCCGCTCATGGGGTTGTACTCGACCGCCGCCCGGATCAGGTTCTCCAGGGAGGCGCGCGGGACATCCATCAAGCCCCGCAGCTCGACGAACCGCTTGGCCTTGGCCCGGCCCTTGAGCAGATGCCGCGGATCGGGCAACTGGGCACCGTGGATGAACGACAGCAGGGCGCGGTCACTTTTCCAGCTAATCATGCACACGTTGCCGCCGATGGAGCCGTACGCGTGTCCGGGCTTGTAGTAGCACAAGGTGTTGAACTTGATGTCCTCGACCGCGTCCGGAGCCACGTCGCGGACCAACTCGCGCAGGGCATGGACGATGTCGCGCAGATCGCCCGGACAGTCGTCCAGCCAGGCAACGACCTTCGACCGATTCGGTCCCCGGCGTGCCACGGTTTCGTTCTCCGTTGCCGGCCCAGCACCCGCGCGCCGCGACCCAACTCAGCGCCCGCCGGCCGAGGCGTCGTGGAGCCCCGCACGCCGGTCCGCGGGCGGCCTCACTGAATCAGGTTGCCCTTCTCCATCATCACGAGCGGATCGAACGTCGCGAAGTCCGCCTGGTGGATCAGCACCGTTTCGAGGCACTTCGGCGCGCCTTCGCCTTCCTTGGCGTGGCACGCGATCGTGTTCAGCACGGTCTCGTCGCGAATGCCCGCCTCGACCGCCAGGGCCGTGCCGGAGATCGGGTGGCGCAGGCACGCCCCGGCCCGGCTCTTGCGGTAGCCGCCCGCTCCGTCTTTCTCCGTCTCGACGAGCTTGCCCACGTCGTGCAGCAGGCCGCCGGCGAGCAGCCGGTCGTAGTCGATCTTGTACGGCAGCTTCGCGTACGCCACCTCCTGCGCCCGCGCCAGGCCGTACGCCCCCTCGGTGACGGCGAGCGTGTGCTGGATGAAGCTGACGCCGTGCGTCTTGGTCAGCAGCGTGAACGGCATGTTCTTCAGCTCGTCCACGCCGCCCCACCCGCCGCGCTCGCAGGCAAGTAGCCAGGTCTTGACGACCTTCTCGCGGAGGTCGGGGTTTTGGATGCGTTCGAGGACGGAAGCGAACAGCGAACGGATGTCTTTGTCGGTGATCATCGAGTCTCCAGTGTGGCGATTACTCCGAAGAATACGGTGGCCGAAGCGCTGGGAAATGCAACGGCCGTTCCGGCGGGGAATGTAGCGGCCGACCCCCGTGTCGGCCGTAGGGCGCCGGGAACCCTCCGTTGCCCGTTGACGTGCCGGCGGCGAATAGGGCCACCGGGGCCTGAGGCGCCCCACGCCGCTCGTGGGTCCACCCGCCGGCTACGGCCGACACGGGGGTCGGCCGCTACAACTTGATGAAGACCTTCGTCCACGGCCAGTCCTGCCATTGTTCCACGAGACCCGCGCGCACCGGATTCTCGACGATGTACCTCAATACTGTCTCCGCGGTCTCCCCCTGGCGGCACACGTGATCGTTGGCCGAGCGCTGCCAAAGCCGCGCGTTGCCCGTCATCTTCTGGTGCTTGTTCGTCGTGAAGCTCTTGAACTCACGTAGCCAACGGCTCAGGGGCACTCCCGATGCCGCGGGGCTCAGCAGCACGTGCAGGTGGTCGGGCATCGCGCAGTATCCATAGAGCCGGTAGCCGAGCTTCTCGCAGTAGTACTCTACGTTCTCGCACGCGAGGCGGGCGATGTCGGCGTGCTCGAACGGCCGACCGCGGTCCGCACAAAGCGTGACGTGGATGTCGACGTCTGCGGAGTAGTCGCACTCGTCCAGGCGTACGGCGCGACTGTCGGCGTACGTTGCCAGATCGCGAAGCGGGGTTTTCCTGCGGTCGATCGTCATCTGCGTCTTCTACGGCCGACACGGGGGTCGGCCGCTACATTCCCCAGTCGGCCGCTACATTTCCCGGTCGGCCGCTACATACTCCGCAGCGCCTCGTCGCGATACCGCCACTCCCCGTCCACCAGCGTCCCCACCGCCCGGCCATGCACCGTGCGGCCGTCGAAGGGCGTGTTGCGGCTCTTCGAACGCAGCGCCTCCGCGTCGATGATCCATTCGCGTTGCGGATCGATGAGCGTCACGTCCGCCGGCTGCCCCACTTGCAGGCCGCCGCCGGCCACGCCCAGCAGTTGCGCCGGCCGCGTCGACAGCGCCGCGATCAGCCGCGGCCAGGTGATGATCCCCGGCGTGACCAGGGCCTCGATGAACAGCGGCAGCGCCAGCTCCAGCCCGATCATGCCGAACGGCGCGTGCTGAAACTCGCGTTCCTTGTCCTCCCGGCCGTGCGGGGCGTGGTCGGTCACCAGGCAGTCGATCGTCCCGTCGCGCACCCCGGCCAGGCACGCGTCCACGTCCGCCCGCGACCGCAGCGGCGGATTCACCTTGAACTGCGGGTCGTAACTGCCGCACGCTTCGTCGGTGAGCAGCAAATGATGCGGCGTAACCTCGGTCGTCACCCGCCGGCCCTCCTGCTTAGCGCGCCGCACCAATTCGACCGTCCGCGCCGTCGAGATGTGCGCGACGTGATAGCGCACCCCCGCCTCGCCGGCCAGTGTGATGTCCCGCTGCGCCATGAGCACTTCAACCGCCGCCGAAATCGCCGGCAGCCCCAGCCGCGTCGCCGTCGGCCCCGCGTGCATGCAGCCCCCGCCCGCCAGGCTCTGGTCCTCACAGTGCTGGATGAACAGCCGGTCGAACATGCTCACGTAGCGCATGGCCCGCAGGCACACGGCGGTGTCCGCGATGCCGGTGCCGTCGTCGCTGAACGCGATCGCCCCCGCCCGCACCATCAGCCCGATTTCGGCCAACTCCTTGCCCTGCCGCCCGACCGTCAGCGCCCCGATCGGGTACACCCGCGTGGACGCCGCCCGCGCCGCCTGTCGCAGCACGAATTCGATGGCCGCATCGCTGTCCAGCGGCGGCTCGGTGTTTGGCATGCAGGCGACGGCGGTAAACCCCCCGGCGGCCGCGGCGGCCGTCCCGCTCTCGATCGTCTCGCATTCCTCGAAGCCCGGCTCGCGCAGATGGACGTGCATGTCGATCAGGCCCGGCACGACAATCAACCCCGCCGCGTCGATCACCTCGTCGGCCGACTTGGGGGCTTGGTCGCCCAGCGCCGCGATCTTCCCGTCCTTGATCGCCAGCGCGGTGACCGCGTCGATCTCCTGGGCCGGGTCGATGACTCGCCCGTTGCGGATCAGGATGCTCTTGCTCATGGGAGCCGCCACTCGCTCGGGGTACGGATCGGACGCCGCACGACCCGGCGCCCCAGTCGCGCGTATCATAATCGCGCCGGGCGGGCCGTGCAGCGGGTGTGCG
>CAIWOY010000049.1 GCA_903914415.1 uncultured Phycisphaerales bacterium
CGGCCGGCCTGGTTGCCCGCGCTTCCAACGATCGGATTGGTCGCGCAACCCGCCAAGCCGGCGAAAACGGTTGCGAGCAGCGTGTTCATCATCAGCGTCTTCATAATGGTGCTCCTCGGTTCTGTAATGTCGAGCTGAATCGCACAGCCTTGCAGCAAGCGAACGGACCTGGTAACGACGATGATATCCCCGCGGACGGTGGACTGTCCAGCGCCGCGAGCCGGATGAGTCGCAGCGCAGCCGCCGCACACGCCGTTGTGCCCCCCGACGTGTCAGTCGCTCGGTGTGCCGCGGCGCTGCGGGCCGCATCAAGCCACGTTGACGACTTCCGTGACCTCCGGCACGTGCTCCTTGAGGAAACGCTCGACGCCCATCTTGAGCGTCATCGCGGCGTGCGGGCAGCCGGAGCAGGCGCCGCGCAGACGGACCGTCACGACGCCAGCCTCGTAGCTGACGAGGTCGATGTCGCCGCCGTCCCCCTGGATATACGGACGGACCTGGTCGATCACGCCGCGGATGCGATCCAGGACGGGTTGCTCATTCGTGCCGGGGTTGTCACTCACACGCGACCTCCTGTGTTGCCGTTACGGTCTCACACGGCTCGCCGCAGAGTGGGTCAGACGGGATTCGAACCCGTACTGGGAGGATTTTAAGTCCTCTGCCTCTGCCATTTGGGCTACTGACCCAGCGTTATGCATCATACCGGCCGCTGGGCGCGCGTGCCTGTCCGCGGCAGCGCGTAGCATGGTCGCTGGGAGGCGACTTTCGGCGCGCGGCACTGTCCTGGAGTCGTTGGGCTGGCACGCCGGGAGGGGTGTCGGCAAGCGGCCATGCCACGCGGGCCGTTGACGTTCAACCCGCGGGCAAGTAGCGTTAAGGCTTGCCCATTCGTGCCCGGTTACGCCCCGGCCGCCGTGCTGAGCGAGCCGCAGATGCGCCGTTTCGCCGACATCTTGAAGGAATACGCCCGGACGCCGGCGGAGCGTCTGCCGGGAGTGCTCGAGGAGCGTCTGGCCACCGGGCCGCGCTGCGCGGTGACGCGCTACCTGCTGGGCTGCCAGTGCTTCGACGGCGGGCGGGCGGCGACGGCGGTGCAGCACCTGATGGTCGCCCACCACGCGGAGCCGCGACTGCAGTCGGCGGCCTTGCTGGCCTTCGCCGGGCTGAACTGGGTGAGCAGCCGCCGGACCGCGCTGCTGCCCGTGCTGCTGAAGACCTGGGAGGAGTTTCGCCGGCCGGAGTTCGACCGCTTTCGCCGGGAACGCCTGCTGCTGGACGCGTTCGCGGAGCCCGATCCGGGGCTGGACCGCGTGGGGCCTTTGGCCCAGCGCTTGTGGCGGCTGCCGATCCGCACGCTGCGGGCGGAGCTTCGCGCGGCGGTGCTGTCCCGTGACGCCGCCCTTTATCCGCTCTTGACCGTGCCGGCCTGAGCGCCGGCTCGGCCGGAGCCTCGCGCTCCCACGCCGTCAACCACAGAGGGTTGACGCTACAGGCGGCTCGGCAGGAGCCTCGCCCTCCCCGCGGCCGACAGGAGCGTCGCCCGCGCGACAGCCGACAGGAGTTGAATCCGCATGTTGCTCTCGGTGGTGATGCCCGTCTACAACGAGAAGGACACGCTGGTCGAGATCATCCGGCGCGTGCTGGCCGCCCCGGTCGAGCTGGACCGCGAGATCGTGCTGGTGGACGACTGCTCGCGGGACGGGACGCTGGAGCTTTATCCACAGCTCGAGCGACTCTTCCCGAACGCGAAGATTCGGCTGGTCAAGCACGCGGTCAACCAAGGCAAGGGCGCCGCCCTGCGGACGGGCTTCACCGAGGCCCGCGGCGACATCATTCTGGTGCAGGACAGCGACCTGGAATACGACCCGAACGATTACCCCAAGCTGCTCAAGCCGCTGCTCGACGGGCGGGCCGACGTGGTGTACGGGTCGCGCTTCGTCGGCGGCGACGAGCACCGCGTGCTGTACTTCTGGCACTGCGTCGGCAACAAGCTGCTGACCCTGCTGTCCAACGTGTTCACCAATCTGAACCTGACCGACATGGAAACCTGCTACAAGGTCTTCCGCAGCGCGGTCCTCAAGAACATGCGCCTCCGCTCCAACCGCTTTGGCATCGAGCCGGAGATCACGGCCAAGGTGGCGCGGGGCGGGTGGCGCATCTACGAGGTCGGCATCAGCTATTCCGGCCGCTCGTACGAAGAGGGCAAGAAGATCACCTGGTGGGATGGGGTGAAAGCTTTCGTCTGTATCGTGCGCTTCAGGATCGCAGACTGAGCCGGCGGGCTCGGGAGCGCCCGGCCGATGAACTCATCGTCGCCAGAGCCAACGCGGCCGTCGCCCCGCCACGGGTGGTACGCGCTGCTCGCGTTCGGCGTCGTGTTCACGATCGCGATCCTGGTCATGGTCGCGGTGCGGGCGCCGAGCTCGACCGATTTCCGCGATTTCTGGAACAATGCGGTGCACTTCCGCGCGACCGGCGCGATCGCGGCCGACCGTGGCGTGCACAACTACCTGCCGTTCTTCACGATCTTCATGGCGCCGTGGGGGTTTCTGCCGCTGCGCGTGGCGGCGGTGCTGTTCGTGCTGTTCTCGCTGGCGCTGTTCGCGCTGACCGTCTGTTTGGTAGAGGTCCTTTTGCACGATGGAGCCGGTCGCACGCCTCGTCCGGCCCTGCTGGTGGCGCTCGGGCTGGCGCTGCCCTACGTGTACGCGTGTGCGGTGGTCGGGAACCTGGGGTTGCTGCTGCTCTTCCTGGTCGTCGCGACCTGGTTTCTCGCGGAGCGCGGGCACGAATGGGAGGCCGGATTGGCGCTGGGGCTCGCCACCGTCATCAAGCTCCTCCCGGGCGTGCTGATCGTGTTCTTCCTGCTCAAGCGCCGCTGGCGGCTGGCGGCGGCCGCCGCCGCGGTCACGCTCGTGCTCGGCCTCGGTCTGCCGCTGGCGACGCTCGGCTGGCGGCGGACGCTGGCCGAGCACGAGGGCTTCTACAGGCGGGCCGTGGAGCAGCACTCGGCCTACCAGACGATCACGAGTGACAAGCCGATCAAGGCGAATTACGGCAACAACGCCCTGCCGATCGTGCTGCGGCGGCTGTTGTCGCCGGTCAACGCGGGCGGTGAGAGCCAGCCGCCGCTGCTGGTCAACGTGACCGACCTGCCCGGGCCGACGATCTTCGGCATCTATGCAGCGCTGGTGGTCGTGCTCGTCGGTTTGAGCGTCGTCTGCACGTTTCGCGTCCGGCGGCGCTGGCTCGACGCCACGCCGGGCGAAATGGACCTGCTGCGCGCCCAGTTCAGCGTATGGTGTTGCCTGATGCTGCTGGCGTCGCCGCTCGTGTGGACGCATTACCTCCCGCTGGCGTACTGGCCGCTGGCGGTAGTCGCGGACCGCGCGGAGCGGACGATGCGGTCGGCGGGGCGGCGACCCTGGGTATGCCTGGTGACGCTGCTGATCTGGCTGGTGGCTGCGGGACTACTCGCCTGGCCAGCGGCCCGCGCGGCCGGCGCGCCGCTGGCGGGCATCCTCGGCCTGTGGCTGGCGCTCATCGTGCTCTGCCTACGCCGTCAAGACGCGCCCCGCGTGTAGCCCCGGTCGAGCGCAGTGCGGCCCGGTACCGCGGCCAGCTCACGCGTGGACCAGTGTTTCCATCGGGAAATCGACCTGCGTATACCCCTTGGCGTGGGCCAGGTCGAGAATCGCGGCCCGCAGCTCCGGCGGGGTGTCCGCGTGCGGTATCAGCATGGCGTAGGTCCGGCTGCCCGGCTGATCCGTGGCCACCGAGCCGAGCCCGACCAGCCGCTGCCCCCGGAAGGCCCCCTTCAACTGGCACGACCCCCGATCCTCGTGCGCGAGCAGGTCGAGCGTAAACAGCTCCGCGGTGACCGCGGACTCGGCCAGCGGGACGCGCGGGTCCGGCCCCGCCTGGTATTGCAGCAGCGCGACCATCGCCGGCCATTCGACCCGCCCCACGTCGCGAACCGCGGTCGAATCGCCGGCGTCGTCGAGCGGCTCGCTCGTCACGCCCTGCGCGATGCGCACCATCACCAGCCGGTTGTGGGGCGCCCACTCGGCCCGATGAAGCTGCGCGAAGCCGAACTTCCAGTACAGCCCCTCGTCCAGCTCGTCCGTGGTCGTGAGGAACAGCCATTTGCCGCCGGTCATCTCGAACCAGCCCAGCACGGTCTCAGTTACTTTGCGGGCGTAGCCGCGGCCGCGGTGCTCCGGCCGCGTGTACACTTGTCCGAGCACGCCCAGGTCGCCGTGCTTGTTGATCCCCGCGACGGACAGGAGTTGCCCGCCGGACACGATGACCGCATACGCATCCTGGCCCCCCGCGACGCCGGGCACGAAGCGGTGCTCGAGGTCGGCCAGCGGCGCAGCCCCCTCATGCGCGAGCAGGTCCCGCAAAGCGGGCCAGCGCCCCGGCGCGGGCGGAACAATGAGCAGCGGTTTCATGACGGTGCCTGGAGACAGAGCTGTCGGCCTCCAACCCAATCGCACGGCGGACTCGGGCACCATCGTACCCGCGGATGTCGAGGTGTCCACACGGTTCAGACGGCCGGCAGGTGCTTTCAAGCTGCCGCGGGCGCGACGCTACCTTCGCGACCGTCGCACGCGGCCGGCGCGGCGTGCCCGCCGATCTTGTCATGGCCCCCAAGCTGCCGGGTGTACCGCAAGACTGCCGCGGCGTCCGCGCGCCACCCCGCAGTACGGCGTGGGACCCGGCCAGCAGAGCCCTAAGCGCCAGCGCGGGGTTGCCGGAGGGCGTTGCGTTTCCGGTTGGCGCGCGTTTGCCGGAAACCCGTCGCTTGCGCTCTGGGCTCTGATATCCACCCCCCACCAAGATTTGGCGGTAGACCCCAAGCTGCCGGGCCGGCGACCGGACGCTTGGCGCGGGACGCTGTCGGCGGATAGCATGATCGCGCAGTTCGATTGGCCCGAGGATGCGAGAACGGCACCGCCTTTGCGGCCCACGGCGACGGCGGGCCGACCGCACACCCGCGCGCGACTTGGCGCCCACTGCTGCGATGGCGTGGGGGCCGTGGCGCCGGCGAAGGAGACCGGACGATGGCCGATGAACCGGAAGCATTGCGGACGTGCGAGGAGTGCGGCGCGTCCATCTACCCCGAACACCTCGACAAGGGCCTGGCCGAGGAATGGCAGGGGAAGCTGCTCTGCGTGCACTGCGCGCGCGACAAACACGCCGCCGCCACGCCCGCCGGCGGCGAGCCCTCCGCCCCCGACCTCGGCGTGCCCATCACGCTGGCGGACGAGGACGACGTCTCCGGCATGTTGGGCGCCAAGGGCGGCGTCGCGTACGACAGGCGGCCCACGGCCATCCGGTCCTTCGGCAGCGGCCCAGGCGGTATGAGCGAGGGGACGGCCATCTCGGAAAAGGACCATCGCCGCCCGATGCTCAAGGACTTGCCGAATGCGACGCGCGCCCGCGTGTTCCACTGCAAGCTCGCGGACGCCGCGATGGCCTACATGTGCGAGCAGATTAACGAGTGGGCCGACAGCCGCGACGACATTCAGATCAAATTCGCGACGAGCTGTATCGGCGTCGTGGAGGGGAAACATGCGGACGCGCACCTGATTGTGACCGTGTTCTATTGACCGGCAACGTGTGCCCCCGCAGGTCCGGCCGGGAGAGAGGATGAAGCTGGCACGCTTCGTCGCCGACGACGGGCGGGAATGCGTAGGGCGCCTCGTGGGCGCGCGCCTGGCCGAGCCCCTCGTGGGCGAGCTGTTCGGCCAGCTCACGTTCTCGTCTGCCCGGGTACCCGTGCGCGCCTTCTTGCCGCCCGTCGCCCCGCCGAACATCTTCGCGATCGGCCGGAACTACCGCGCGCACGCCGCGGAAACCGGGTCGAAGCCGCCCGAGACGCCGTTGGCCTTCCTCAAGGCGACGACGGCGCTGCTGGCCGACGGCCAGGCCATCGTGCTGCCGGAGAGCGCGCCCGCGGAGGTCGATTTCGAGGCGGAGTTGGCGATCATTGTCGGCCGGCGGGCCCGGCGGGTCTCCGAGGCCGCGGCGCTGGATTACGTGCTCGGGTACACGTGTGCGAACGACGTATCCGCCCGGGACTGCCAGCGAAACGACAAGCAATGGACCCGCGCCAAGAGCTTCGACACCTTCTGCCCGCTGGGTCCCTGGCTGGTCACCGCCGACGAGCTAGACCCCGACCGCTGCGGAATTCGCAGCCGGCTCAACGGCCAGGTCATGCAGGACGCCGACACGAGCGCCATGCTGTTCTCCTGCCGGCAGTTGCTCAGCTACCTCTCCCACCAGTTCACGCTCCTGCCGGGGACGGTAATCTTGACGGGCACGCCGGAGGGCGTTGGCATGGCGCGCCAGCCGCCGGTGTTTCTGCGGCCCGGCGACCGCGTCGAAGTCGAGATTGACGGAATCGGGACGCTGTCGAACCCCGTGGCCAGCGCGGCGTGCTGAGAGTGCGAAAGACAGCGCAGTGCGCCGCGGGGGGGCACTTGCCAGCCCCGCGGACCGGGTTCTGCTGGACGCTCCACAGGAGGTTGTGGAAACGTCTGGCTCTGGCTAGACTAGGCGCTAGCATTGCTGGGGCCGAGTTCCATTTGGAATCGGGAACCCGAGCCCGTGGGGTAAGGGTGCTGGTGAGCGCCGCACAGCACGGAGTAGCCGCGGGCTGCGGCCCACGTAGCGTAACGCCGGGAAAGCCGGCGGCTCGTCGGCAGCACGTTCTGTGAACCGCTCCGGCCCGCCGCGGCGGGCGGGCGGTTCCGTCGGGTCCCGCGGTGTTCGGCAGTGCGTAAGCGTACGCCCCAGCGCGTACCGCGTCCGGGTCGTTTAGAGAGAAAGCTATGTCGCAAGAAAGTGGACTCCAGCCGGGGGCCAAAGCACCGAACGGGGACGGAGCGAGCGTAGAGGGCATACTCGAGCTGGACCAGCAGAACGCCGGGTTCCTGCGCTCGCTGAAGCGTCACCTCGCGGTGCATGCCGACGATCCCTACGTTTCCGCCGACGCGGTCCGCAAGTTCGCCCTCCGCGGCGCCGAATTGGTCGCGGGGCCAGTCGCGCAGGTTGAGGGCAAGGGGAACCGGCGCTACAAGCTCACCCGCATCGACGCGATCAACAGCATCCCGGTGAAAGACTGGTTTCCACCCAAGCCGCTGAACGAAACCACGGCGATCGACCCCACCGAGCCGCTGCATTTCGACACGCCCGGCGGCCCGCTGACGATGCGCGTCGTCGACCTGTTCACGCCGATCGGCCGCGGGCAACGCGGCCTGATCGTGGCCCCCCCGCGCACCGGCAAGACCATCCTGCTCCAGCAGATGGCCCACGGCATTGCCGTCAACCACCCCGAGGTTTACATGATCGTGCTGCTCGTCGACGAGCGG
Organism: uncultured Phycisphaerales bacterium; assembly: GCA_903914415.1. GTDB lineage: Bacteria > Planctomycetota > Phycisphaerae > UBA1845 > Fen-1342 > Fen-1342. The sequence continues at coordinate 7,380 of CAIWOY010000049.1, forward strand.
CCCGAAGAAGTCACGGAATTGCGGCGAAACGTGCACGGCGAAGTGATCGCGTCCAGCAACGACCAGGACGTGCCCTCGCACGTCCGCGTTGCCCGCCTGGTGATTGAGCGCGCCCGGCGGATGGTCGAGGCGGGCAAGCACATCGTGATTCTGCTCGACTCGATCACGCGGGTGGCGCGGGCCTTCAACGCGTTCGTCGGCAGCAGCGGGCGAACGATGACCGGTGGCCTGGACATTCGCGCGCTTCAGGAACCGAAGCAGATCTTCGGCGCAGCCCGGAACGTCGAGGGCGGCGGCTCACTCACGATCATCGCCTCGGCGCTCATCGACACCGGCAGCCGGGCCGATGAATTCATCTTCCAGGAGTTCAAGGGTACCGGCAACATGGAGCTGGTGCTGAACCGGGACCTGGCGAATCTGCGAATCTGGCCGGCGATGGACTTGCAGCAGTCGGGGACGCGAAAGGAAGAGAAGCTGTTGTCGCCCGAGACCCTGCAGAAGGTCTACATGCTCCGCCGGCAGCTCATCGATCTTCCGCCGGTCAAAGCGATGCCGATGCTCTTGGACCGCATGGGCAAGCACAACACGATGGAAGGCTTCCTCGACAGCATGCGCGGCACGCCCAACAAGATCTGAGGTCGCGCCGCGTGATCCTCGGCATTCTCTCCGACACGCACGGCCACGCACGGCGCACCGCCGCCGCGGTCCGCCTGCTGCAGCAGCTCGGGGCCGAGGCGTTCGTGCATTGCGGGGATGTCGGCAGCCCGGACGTGCTCGACGAGTTGGCCGGACGCCGCGCGTGGGTGGTCCTGGGGAACACCGACTGGGAAGAAATGGACCTCGCGGCGTACGGCGCCGCTCTGGGGTCGGTGGTCGGCCAGACGGTGCCGCTGCGGTTCGAGCTGGCCGGGCACGGGCTCGCCGTCTTCCACGGCCACGAGCCGCAGTTCGCGGCGCTGCTGGATGACACGCCGGCCACCGCAGCGTATCGAGCCGATCTGCAAGCCTGCGAGTATATCTTGCATGGACACCGGCACGTGGCCAGCGACGTGCGTCTCGGTCCGTGGCGGCTGATCAACCCGGGGGCGCTCTACCGCGCCTCGGTGCACACGGTGGCCACCCTGGATCTTGATACCGACGAGTTGCAGTTCTGGCAGGTCGTCGACGAGCCGCGGCGCGGCCAGCCGCCGGTGCCGTTCCGTCCTGGTTGACGCGTGGGTCCCGTTTACGTGCGCCCGATGACCGCGATGCGGTACTGCCGCGCGAGATTGAGGAGCCGCTCGCGCTCCAGCGTGATGGTCTTGCCGGCCTCGATGACGAGGGCGGCGGCCCGCGTGCGGCGCAGGTTCTCGATCGTCTGCGGGCCGACCGTCGGCACGTCGAAACGCATGTCCTGATCGGGCTTGGCCACCTTGATCAGCGTCCAGCCGCCCTGCGGACACAGCCGGCCCACGCGCTCGATGAGCTGGTCGGTCCCCTCGATCGCCTCGACCGCGATGACTTCGCGCTCCTTGACCGCCAGCGCCTGCCCGATGTCCAGCCCGGCGATCTGCTTGGCCAGCGGCCAGCCAAACTCGATGTCGTCGAGCACTGCCCGCGACGGCGCCAGCGGCGTGAGGGGGCCCACCGGGGCGAGGGCGTCCGGGCAATAGCGGGTCGAGTCGATCAAGGTCAGTCCTCGGCGGGCCAGCTCATCCGCCACCGCGCCCAGCAGCGAATCGTTCCGCTTGTCGCGGGCGTGGAAGTACCAGACGCGTATGCTCGTCAGGTCCGGCAGGTATTGCAACCACTGGAGCCAGCGCGGGCCGGCGAACATCCGCGACTTGCGGACGCGGCCCGCCATCACGACTTCGCGGCAGCCGGCTTTCCGCAAGACGCGAATCCACCGCCCGAGCTGCACGATGCCGCGCCAGCAGAACGTGTCGGCCAGCTCGCGGAGCGTGGGATCGGCGCAGCCACGCAGCGCGACGATGGCCACCGGCCGCCCCGCCGCCCGTGCCCCGCGCGCGACGAGCTTCGGCAGCTCGCCTTCGCCGGCGATGAGACCTAGTGTTCCCTGGACCATGATCGGTTCCACGACAGACAGGATACACGGGGAGCAGCGCCATACGAAGCCGCCCGGCCCCTCAATCCGCTAACGCCCACCGTCCCGGAGGATCGGCGACGCCGTGCGGCCTAGCGCGGCTCCACCGCCCGCTCGGCCAACTGTCGCCGCAGCTCCGCGACCTCTTTTTCGAGCGTCTTGATCCGTTGGCTCAGCTCCGGCAGGTGCGCGACGTGCGCGATCTGTCGCCGCATGTCGCGAATCGGGATCGCCGGGGCCCCCAACACCGTCTCGTGCTCCGGCACATTGTTCGTCACGCCCGCCTTCGCGCCGATCGTCGCATGGTCGCCGATGCGGATGTGGCCGACGACGCCCGATTGCCCGGCCATCGTCACATGATGCCCGACCGTGACCGAACCGGCGACGCCGACCTGCGCGACGAGCAGGCAGTGCTCGCCGATCTGCGTCCCGTGTCCGATCGCGATCAAATTGCTGAACTTCGAGCCGCGGCCGATGCGCGTGCGGCCGAGCGTGGCCCGGTCGATCGTGCAGTTCGCGCCAATCTCGACGTCGTCCTCGATCTCGACGTGCCCGATCTGCGGGATCTTGATCCACTGGCCGCCCACCGGGGCGTAGCCGAGGCCGTCCTCGCCGATCGTCGTGTTCGCATGGATCGTCACGCGCTGGCCGACGATCGTGTCGTCGTACAGCACGACGTTGGGGTACAGCAGCACGTTGTCGCCCAGCCGACAGCGCGGCCCGATGTAGCAGCCGGGGTAGACGATCGCGTCGCGTCCGATGACGGCGTGCTCGTCGATCGCCACGCCCGGATGGATCGTCGCGTTCTCGCCGATCTGCGCCGTCTCGTGGATGCTGGTGCGCATCCGGTCCGGCGGCACGCGGCGATGCTGTCGATAACCGTGCAGCTTGACGATGAACGCGGTGATCGCGGCGTAGGGATCGTCGACGCGGATGAGGTCGACGTGCGGCGGCGCCTCGACACCGGGACGCAACACGACCGCCGTCGCCCGCGTCGCCTGTAACATCTTTTCGTATTTCGGGTTAGAGAGGAACGCCACGTCCCCCTCGGCCGCGTCCTCCAGCGTCGCCACGCGCCGAATACACCGGCTCGGGTCGCCTTGCAGCGCGGGCTTCATCCCATGCTGCTCGAGCACCTGGCACAGCTCGGCGAGCGTCGCTTCCATCGGGACTCCTGTCGCGGTGGCATTGTACGAACGCGGACGCGGGCGTGTCAAAAGTCGCCGACCGCGGCCCGCACGGATATCCTCTCTGCCAGGAGAGCGTCCGAAGAGGAGCGCCGCGCCATGAAGTACGCGATCATTCTGCCGGACGGCGCCGCCGACCACCCGCTGCCGCAGCTCGGCGGGCGGACGCCGCTGCAAGCCGCGCGGATTCCGAACATGGACTGGATCGCGCGGCACGGGCGGCTCGGGCGCGTCGTGACGATCCCGGATGGGTTCACGCCCGGCACCGACGTGGCGACGCTGTCGCTCTTTGGTTACGACCCGGCGACGTGCTACACCGGCCGCGCTCCGATCGAGGCGGCCGCGCGGGGCCTGACGGCGGCGCCCGATGAGCTGATCTTCCGCTGCAACTTCGTCACGATCCGCGACGGGCGGATGAAGGACTTCACCGCCGGCCATATCGCCCAGGCCGAGGCGGAGCGGCTCATCGCGGACCTCAGCGCGCTCGCACGCGCCGGCGAGCCGGCGCTGGCGGGCTGCAAGTTCTACGCCGGCGTCAGCTACCGCAACCTCATGCTCGCGTCGGGTGCCGCGGACATGCAGCTCAAATGCGCCCCGCCGCACGACATTCCGAACCAGCCGGTCGCCGACCGTCTGCCGCGCGGCGGCGGGCAGGAACGCGTGCGGGCGATCATGGCGCGGGCAGCGACGCTGCTGAAAGACCATGCGGTGAACCGCGCCCGGCGGGCCGCTGGACGTGAGCCGGTCACCGACATTTGGCTGTGGGGTCAGGGGCGGCCGACGAAGCTGACGCCGTTCGTCGAACGCTTCGGCGTGCGCGGGGCGGCGATCACCGGCGTGGACATCATCCGCGGGCTGGCGGTGCTGATGGGCATGCACCTGATTGTCGTGCCCGGCGCGACCGGTTACCTCGACACCGACTACGCCGGCAAGGGCGCCGCGGCCGCCGCCGCACTCGACCAATACGACCTCGTCGTCGTGCACGTCGAGGCGCCGGACGAGGCGGCGCACGAGGGCAGTGCGGAGCAGAAGGTCACGGCGCTCGAACGCGTCGACGAGCACGTCGTGGGGCCGGTGCTCGCAGCCCTACGGCGGCACGGCCAATGGCGCATCCTCGTCGCGCCGGACCACGTGACCGCGGTCGCGAGTACAGCCCACGAAGCCGGCCCGCCGCCGTTCTGTTTTGCGGGGCACGACGTGCTCGCGGACCGCGTCGTCCCCCCCGGCGACGCTGCTCCCGCTGGCCACAACGTCCCCGCCGGCCCGGGCCGGCCGTTCTCGGAGCCGGACGCGGCCGCCGGAGGGCTGCTCATCGACCCGGGGCACCGGCTGGCCGAGTTGTTCTTCCGCGGCGTGTCGGCGACGTGAATCTCCAGCGAAGGTGATCAGCGGGCCGCCGGTCGGAACCGCGAATCGGTGGCCGGCCGGGCACGGGCGGACGAAGACACGTAGGCGCGCAGCGGGGGGAAGGATGAAGGGATGGAAAGGACGCGGAGAAGATGAGCGGCGGACACGCCCGTAGGGGTGTCGGAGGCATTACCGGGTGGACGGTTGTGTGCCGTCCGGCTTCGCTTTCCTCTCGGCGAGAGCAAGGGGGCGCCGGAGAAGGGCGCCGGATAGCTGACGTCCTTGCGTTGTGCGCCTCGAAGAATAGAATGTCCCCATTGTGTCCCGCTGTCTCAAGTATGCGAGATTGGCAAATGTCCAGTCAAGAGCTGTGGTTCTTTGGCAGCCTGCTAAGACAGAGTGCGAGTTCATCCCACGCCCAGGCCTTGCTTCATTCCGAGTATAGACAGTATCCTCCTTTGGGTGTCCGGAGAACATCCGTCTACTACACCGAGCTGAACCCCGGAGTTCTCGAACAGCATGCAGAAGTCCAAGACTTGCGCTTCGGTAGACTGATCCGAAAACGGATACTCTAGCGCGACCATCCCGTCTGTAAACGCCCGGAGACCTGTCGGTCGCGGACCACCCACTCGGTTTGCCCGCCTAGCGTCTGCTTGCCTCGCCGCAGATTCGCCCTTGAACATGAAAACGACGCACTTGCCCTGGCGTGTTTTTCCAAGAATCTGAGCGACAGCGCGCTGGGCGACGAAGGACGTAGAGGCTTCGTTGACTGTTTCGATGGTTAGGCCGTCTGAATCGTCAGTGGAGGCCCTCGGGGCCTCCGTCCCAAGGTCCGCAGTCGATCGTTCGTTGGCTGTTTCGATCCTTAGCCCGCCGGTCCGGCCAACCGAGCAGAAGGATTTGACTCGTTCGCTGTGGATGTAGATCCATAGCAAGACAATGATCAATGTTTGAGCGCCGGCGACAACGAGGAAAGCCGGGTTCACGGCAAAAGCCACAATAACCGTGACTGCGATGTTGATCGCCCAGATAACTTGGAGGGCAACCCAAGCCCAGTATCGACCGAACCTGAGTGATATGAGGATGACGATCCCGGCTGCGTTGATCAAGAGGCTAACCGGCGCGATCGGGTTCCGTTCAAATCCCGCCAACAGGGCAAGTGACTGCAGAAGGAGTACGATTGGGCCAAGCAGGGTGACGACAGCAAGGAGCGTGGGCCTCAGGCTGGTGTTGCACTTCGCGCAACGCACGACACCGGGGTTGTTCCTCGCCCCACATTTGGGGCACTTGACGATACCTGTCGCGGGGGCTGACGATGCGTCGATCTCAAGAATCCGGTCGATGTTCGGATCCACCTTATTGCCCTTTCTGTTTTGAGTTAAGCACCGAGAAGAAGATGATCATCGGGACTGAGTAGACCAGCATCGAGGCCAGCCCGATGCCACGGAGTGGCCACCTGTACTCAGAGTAGTTCAAGAAATCAAACGACCAGATGACCCATTGCGAGACGCTGATTACCAATTGGATTATGAGGGAGACGACAACGAGACTCGTTGCGGTTTTTAGCGTCATGTCGTTGCTCCTATTCACGCGACATTTTCCAGATGCGGTTGCCCGACTCCGCTGCCGGGCGGCGCAGGGCGATTGTACAGCGCCAAGCCCTTTTTCGCGCTCGCCGTTTTCACACTTCTCCCGGCCGTCGGGGGCAAAACGGCGCCGATTCGAGACGCGAGAAGGTGAGAAGGGGACATCTGAGTTTCTTCTGAAAGGCAAGATGTCCCCTTTCGCCCGCGTTCTGCCCTTCTCACTCTTAACCGGTTTTCTCCATCGTCAATCCCTCGCCGGTGGTCGGCGCGAGTACTTGCGCCACGTCCCCATGAAAGCGTCGACCCAGGAGCGCGTGGCATCGTAGTTCTCACGCGACTTGCGCGCCGCCGAGAACTGCAGCAGCTTGTCGCCGCTCGCCAGGTCGATGACGTCGGCATCGGCCTCAAAGCGGGCGAAGCCCGCTCCCGACACACTGGATACGATTCCGCCCAAAAAGAGGGCCATGATCATCTGCCCGCCGAGATTGGGCTCCTTGCTTTCGAGGACGTGGACGCGCACGTCCAAGTCCGCCGGGCCGGCCGCCACCGTGTACCCGGCCTTTTTCAGCGCGGCTGTCAACGCCGGCAAAACGGTGGTGTTCAGGTCCCCGGTGCATGTGATGGCTACCGTCTGGTAGGCGGCCAGCCCGGGTCCGGCTTCCAGGAGCCGCGGGTGAACCTGAACGGTCTGGCAACCCGCCGCACCTAGCACGGCGACAGCCAGAGTGATGCAAACAAACGACCGTGCGGTGGTCATCCGACGCGCCTCCCGATTCCTTGCGGCCTAAACTGTGCGACGCGCGGCGCTTAGCGCGCCGTGCAGGCTTCGACAATGCCCTCCGCCACATGCTTGCAGGCCGTGTCCTGCATTTCCTCGATGCCGCGTGACGCCCCCAGCAGTCCCCCCCATCCCCAGAATTCGTGCACATTGCCCTGGCCCAGCACCTGCTCCTCGCCCTCGTCGGCGAGTTGCACGTTCATCTTGAGATCGGCGGTCCCCGTGCCGATCAGCAACCACCGCTGGATGCGACTGCCGGGGCGGTAGGATGTATAGAGCATGACGACATGCGCAGCTTTCTCACCGGCCGGGCAAGGGTGTGTGTATACGGCATCGAACTTGCCGCTGGCTTGCAAACGGGAGGCAACCGAGTTGGTCGCTTGACTCAGGACGTTAGTCGGCACGACGACGCCGTCTGCGGCGGTCGCCGCCTTTACACAAATCGTTCGACAGGCCTTCAGGTCAACGTTAGCCGTAGCGGCTTTAATCTTGCACGGGGTGCTGGCACACCCAGTTGCGAACAGCGTCAGCAACACGGTGGCCGACAGCGGACTTGCTCTTCTCATGTTCGTCATGGAAATGGTCCTTTCGTACGGTGCTGTATTTGTCCGACATGTCCGAGATGACTCCCTCCGGCTCCGCTGCCGGGCTGATAGAGGGTTATTGTACAGCGCCAAGCCCCTCTCGCGCCTACCGTTCTCACGATTTTTTCTGGGCGTCGGGGTCCGGGGGTTGCGCTGCGTTTCACCCCCGGCTACCGTCGGCCGCCCCGTCCGGGGCTGAACGGCGATTGTGACGGCGACCAGCGTGTGACGCTTGCGCATATTGATCCGTTCGTGGCGCGGATCGGGAGGACGGCTCCGGCCGCCTGCTCTTTACGCCAGGGGTACGCGTTTGGAGCGGCGGATGCGGCGGTCGCGGGTGACGAGCGGGACGCGGTGGACGATGCTCGTGGCGGCGATGAGCTCGTCCGCCGGATCGGAACGGAAGTCGAGGCGCGCGGCTGCGCGGCAGATCTCGAGGTCAATCGGCCAGATATGAACCCGGTCGAGCGCGTGCAACAAACGCGGCGAATCCAGGCTCAGCGCAATGCGGCCGAGCTGCGCCAGCTTGGCGATCTCCCACAGCACGATCGCCGAGATGCCCCATAAGTCAGCGGCGAGGCTTCGTCTTTCGGCGGGCGCGAGCGTGTCGTGGACGCCGTGCAGAAGGATGTGGGTGTCGAGATTCAGCATCCCATTTGAGCCCCGTACCGAAGATGTCGCCTTTGATCTTCACCTCGTCCTTGAGACAGCCGATCAGGTCCGCACAGGTCTGATTCAGGCCTACGAGCCGGGCCACGGGCTTGCCGTGCTTGGTGATCGTGATGCCGTCCGGGCCGACCCGGTCGAGGAGGGCGAGACATTGCTCCTTGAACTTGGTGGCGCTGATCGTCATGCCCCGATTCTACCAGTGGTCAGAAAAAATGGCCAGTCAGAAATGGTGACCACTTTGGCGGCCCACGGGGTTCGTCGCGGCGCGGGGCAGCAGGTCCTCGCGGCGGTGGTCGCGTCGAGGGGCGGGCAAGGTACCGACACCCCTCCGGGGTTGAAGAAGGAGGGGTGGGGGCGACGCTTTCCACGGGTTCCGTCGCGGCTTGGGGCCGCGACTGCACCCGTGGCTACATTCGTGCACCCCTCCGGGGTTGAAGAAGCGCGGGCGGCGGGTCGCAAACGGACGCGACGTGGCCTACACGATCAACGAGGGCGGATCGAAAATCTCAGATTCCAGATTTGAGAGCAGCCAGAGCGGGCGTGGGGGCGCGGAGCTGTTTTCGGAGGGTCGTCAGGAGCGTTTTCGGCTCCAGGTAGCGCTTGGGCAGCCGCCAGTGGATCGTTTGCGGGTCGGGGACGCGGGGGGAGCCGGGGCCGGTGGCGAAGAGCGGCTGGACCGTCTGAAGATCGTCGATCGCGAAGACGACGTCCGGCTCGACGAGCACGAGCGAGCGGATGCCCCACGGCTGCGCCAGCACGCGGATCTCCGCCAGCTCCAGCAGCGTCTCCACCGCGTCCGGCGGCGGGCCGAAGGCGTCGCGCACGTCGTTGCGCAGCACCTCCAGCTCCGCGATCGTCCGGCACCCTGTCAGCCGCTTGTAGATTTCCATGCGTTGACGGTCGGCGCGGACGTAGCTGCGGGGGATGGTGGCGGAGAGGCCGAGGTCGAGGTTGACGGGGCGATACGCCGGGGCGGGCTCGTTCTTGAGCCGGCGGACGGCCTGTTCGAGGAGCTGGCAGTACATCTCGTAGCCGACGGCCTCGATGTGGCCGGATTGCTCGGGGCCGAGGATGTTGCCGGCGCCGCGGATCTCCAGGTCGCGCATCGCGATCTGGAAGCCGGCGCCGAGGTCGCTGTAGTGCTCCAGCGCTTTGAGCCGGCGGGCGGCGTTGTCCTTGATCGGGTACTTGGGCGACAGCAGGGCGTAGGCGTACGCCCGGTTTTTCGAGCGTCCGACGCGGCCGCGGAGCTGGTGCAGGTCGGCCAGGCCGAAGCGCTCCGCCCGGTTGATGAAGATCGTGTTGGCGGTCGGGATGTCCAGGCCGGACTCGATGATGTTGGTGGAGACGAGCACGTCCGCCTCGTGATGCAGGAACTTCAGCATCATGTCTTCCAGCTCGTGGGCCGGCATCTGCCCGTGGCCGACGACGAAGCGCGCCTCGGGGACGAGCGTCCGCAGGTGGTTGGCGACCTGGTGGATGTCGCGCACGAAGTTGTGCACGAAGTACACCTGCCCGTCGCGGTTCAGCTCGCGCATGATCGCGTCGCGGATCAGCCGGTCCTCCCACAAGCGCACCTGCGTCACGATCGCCCGGCGATCCAGCGGGGCCGTGGCCAGCGACGAGATGTCGCGAATCCCGAGCATCGCCATGTGCAGCGTGCGCGGGATCGGCGTCGCGGTCAGCGTCAGGACCTCGACCGTCGCGCGGAGCCGCTTGAGCCGCTCCTTCGCCTCGACGCCGAAGCGCTGCTCTTCGTCGATGACCACCAGGCCGAGGTCGCTGAAGCGCACGTCGGAGGAGAGCAGGCGGTGCGTGCCGATGAGGATGTCGATCTGCCCCTTGCGGGCGCGCTCGACGATCCGCGACTGCTCGGCTTTGGTGCGAAAACGTGAGAGCACGTCGATCGTGAACGGATAATCCGCCATGCGCTCCTGGAACGTCTGGTGGTGCTGCTCCGCCAGCACGGTCGTGGGGACGAGAACGGCGACCTGCTTGCCGAACTCGACCGTCTTGAACGCGGCCCGCATCGCCAACTCGGTCTTGCCGTAGCCCACGTCGCCGCAGAGCAGGCGGTCCATGGGACGGGCGCGGGTCATGTCGGCTTTCATTTCGTCGAGGGCGCGGAGTTGGTCCTCGGTTTCCTCGTAGAGGAAGGAGCCCTCGAACTCGCGCTGCCAGTCGGTGTCGCGCGGGTAGGCGACGCCGGACTCCATGGCGCGCTGCGCCTGCACCGCCAGCAGGTCGGCGGCCAGGTCGGTGACGGCCTCGGCGACGCGCTGCTTGGCGTTCTTCCACGCCGTCCCGCCGACCTTGCTGAGCTTGGGCTTGCCGCGGACGGTGCCGATGTACTTCTGCACGACGTGAATCTGGCTGATGGGGACGTGGACGACCGCCTTGTCGGCAAACTCGATCGCCAAGTACTCGTCCACGCGGCCCGCGCGGTCGAGCGTCGTGAGCCCGCGGAACCGCCCGATGCCGTGGATCGTGTGGACGACGTAGTCGCCGGCCTCCAGGTCGAAGAAGCTGTCGAGCGGGCGGGCGGGCTGGACGCGGCGGAGGGTGCGGCGCTGCCGGTAACGGTGAAACAGCTCATGGTGGGGGACGTACGCGGTTTGCCGCCACTGAAAGCCGCGATGGATGACGCCGATGGCGGTATGGATGGCGCCGATGGTGGCGCCGATGCGCACACTCCCCTCGCTTTTAGGGAGGGGTTGGGGGAGGGTCTCCGGCGCCGTTTGCGATGTATCACCCTCCCCCTGCCCCCTCCCTAAGAGGGAGGGGGGTTGGTCGCCGCCCCCTGGAAGGGCGGGGGATTCGGCGGCGGCGCTGTGCTGCTCCAGCAACTCGCGGAGGCGCTGCTCCTCCGGCGGGTTGTCGCACAGGACGATTACTCCGGTCGTCTGCGCCAGCTCGCCGAGCATGTGCAACGCCTCGGCCGCCTTCGCTTCGAAGGGGGGCAGGCTGGTCACGTCAAACCGGACGGATTCGGCCGCGATGCCGGTGAAGCGGTGGAGGTGCAGTTGCGCGAACTCGTTCGCTTGGCGGAAGACGGTGTCCACGTGAATGATGCCGCGGCGTTCGCCGAGGCGCTGGAGGTACGTGCGGCCGAGCTCCTGGATTTCGCCGGGCTCGTGGAAGGCGATGAGGGTGTCGGGCGGCAGGAGGCGGAGGAAGCTGGTGGTGGCGTCGGCTGCGGCGGCGCCGCCGTTCGGTGCGTCGGTCGCTTTGCTCCGTGGCGTCTCGGTGTCCCAACTGAGGGCCGGGATCTGCACGCCATCGAGCGCGTGCGACGAGCGCTGCGTGCCCGTGTCGATCAGACGGATGGACGCCACCTCGTCGCCGAAGAACTCGATGCGCACCGGTTCGATGTGGGCACTGGAAAACACGTCGACGATTCCGCCGCGGCGGGCGAAATCGCCGGACACGTCGACCGCGTCGCAGCGCTGGAAGCCGTGTGCGGTGAGCCAGCGGGTCAACGCGTCCGGATCGAGGGGCTGGCCGACTGTGACGGCGTACGAACGTGCCCGGATGGCCTCGGCCGTGGGCACGGGTTGCATGAGGGCCATGATGGGGGCAACGAGGTAGAGGGGCGGGGCAGCGGAGCCGGGCTGTCCGCAGCCCGGGGCACCGGCGTGAGGACACGCTGGCTCGGCTGGGGCGTGTTGCAGCAGCGTGAGGCATAGCCGCAGCCGCTCGTCGGCGAGTTCGTCGGGGCCGACGGCGTCCTGCGGCAGGGTGTCGAGCTGAGGGAGGAGTTCTGGAGCCGCGCCGACCGCCGTTTCGACGTCGTCGCGGATGTCGTCGGCTTCGTCGGCGTGGGCGGTGACCAGCAGGAGGGGGCGGCCGAGCTGTTCGGCGGCCACGGCGGCCAGGATGGGCGCAGAGCTTCCCCACAAGCCCTCGGCCGCGACGGCCCCCTTGCCGCGGGCCAGCAGCCGAGTCAGCTCCTCGAGTTTCGGATCGGTGCGGATGGTCTCAAACACATCCACGACAGGCATTCTATCGGCCGGGCGGCGGATCGCGACCCGGGAAAAGGGGATGAGCCCGCCTGGGCAGGCGAGCCCGACCAGGAGCGGCGTCCTGTCTCGCTAAATGAGCTTACGCACTTTACGCCGCTGTCCAGGTCGGATTCTGGGACAACGCGAGGACGGAAGCCGGGTCGCGGGTCAGGACCATATAGCAGGATTGGAGCTTGCCCGCCGCCCGCTCCGCTTCACTCACCTGGACGTCGGCCCGGAGGAGGCAGACGAGACTCTCCTGGGCCGCCAGGCGCTTCAACTCGGGCTGCAACGCGCCGTGCGGCGTATTGATGTGAACGACCAGCAGGCCCGCTTCGGTCAGCTTCCGCACGTACATCCGGACGGCGTCGGGCGACACCAAGTGTGGCGGTATGCTGGCATCGTGGAACGCGTCCAGTACGAGCATGTCGAAGCTCTGATCCGGCGCGTGCTCCAGCGATTCGCGCCCGTCGCCCAGCACGATCTCACATACGCCGCGGCACTGGCTCACGTACGTGAAGTACTGCGGATTGGTCGCGATGTTCACGACAGCCGGATCGATCTCATAGAACGTGAAACGCTGACCGGGCATGGCGTAAGCGGCGATGCAGCCGACGCCCAAACCGACGATGCCGATGTGGCTTCCGCGCGCGGGCGGTTTCCAGGCGGAGAAGATGTCGCCGAGCGGACCGTGGCGGTGATAGTAGGCCAGTGGTTCGGCGCTGCGTGCGGGATCGACACTCTGCATGCCGTGTCGTGTGGCGCCGCTGAGCAGGACGCGCGCGTTCCACGCGGGATCGAAGACCACCCGCAGCATCCCGAAGGGGTTCGCCGAGATGTACAGCAGAGTGGGTTCCATGCGGACCCCGGGGATAGCTCGCTCGGCCGAAGCGTTCGCGGGCGAGGGCAGTTTTGTCTCCGGCAAGGCTGGCGCCTCCCGGCAACGCGCTCGAGCCGACACTCCCGATTTGACCTTGTCCGACTCCGCCGTCGAACGATCTTCACGTATTCTACGGCACGCCCCCGAGGGGAAAAGGCGATAAGTTCACTTGCCGCCGTTTGGGCCCCAACGGACTTGCCCCGGAAGGGCTGATCCGTTTTTGTGCCCCGCGCGGCGCGGCGGCCTTCATCGGCGTGGGCAAAGTGCCGAACGCGGATACAATCGCATACCGGCACCCGGTCGGCGGGTTACCGGTGGGTTGCCGTCCGCACCGGGTCGGCGGACGGCGGCGGGTTCGTGTTTCGGACAAGATGACCAGTTTCCATGTGCCACGAAGAAGAGGAGTCCATCGATGAGCGAGCAGACGAGCCACAGCCCCCGTGCGCAGGTCGGTCAGCCGGCCCCGGATTTCACCGCGACGGCCGTCGTCAACGGTCAGTTCGAGCAAGTGAAGCTGTCGAGCTATCGCGGCAAGAACGTGGTCCTGTTCTTCTGGCCGCTGGATTTCACGTTCGTGTGCCCGACCGAGATCGTCGCGTTTGGCGAGGCCGCCGCCAAGTTCGCCGAGCGGAACACCGTGGTCCTCGGCGCGTCGATCGACAGCCAGTTCACGCACCTCGCCTGGCAGAAGACGCCCCGCAGCGAGGGTGGTCTCGGCAAGGTCGGCTTTCCCATGATCGCCGACCTCACCAAGGAGATCAGCCGGACCTACGGCGTGCTGAACGAGGGCGGCGTGGCGTTGCGCGGGCTGTTTCTCATCGACGGCAAGGGGGTGGTGCGGCACATGCTCGTAAACGACCTGCCGCTGGGGCGCAGCGTTGACGAGGCCCTGCGCATGGTCGATGCCCTGATGCACTTCGAGAAGCACGGCGAGGTATGCCCGGCAAACTGGAAGCCCGGCGCCAAGGCCATGAAACCCGATGCGCAGGGCGCCAAGAGCTTCTTCCAGGAGTGGGGTAGGGCGTAGCGCCGCCACGGAGTTCGTCTTTGGACACGCACGGGGGGCGAAGCTCCCGCCGAGCCGTGGGCACACCGCCGCCGCGGCTCAGCAGGAGCTTCGCCCTCCCTCGCTCCCGCCCGCCCGCTTGCCCGCGTTTTTCGCCTCGACGGAAATCTTCGCCCGGGCCAGAATAAGCGCACGGCGTCCGCGAATACGTCACGGGTGCCGCGGGGCCGCCCGCGGGGGCGGCGGGCACGTGGCGCACGACGCGAGAAGGAGTCCATGCGATGAGTTCTGGACCGGCAGTAATCGTGAACAAGGGCGGGTTTTTGAGTGCCACGGCGAAGGGGCTGTTCGGCACGATCATGGTCGTGGTCGTCTGCGGGACCGCGCTCGGGCTGTACAGCTTGCGCATGGTCGATATGCACATCACGTCCGCCATCAACGAGGTGGGGACCGTCACCGAGAAGGTCCTCGCCATCCTCCCGGATTGGCAAAAGAACGCTCCGCCGCAAATCGCCGACGCGCTGAACGACCGCCGGGCGATCGACTATCGCAGCTCGCTCAAGATCGCGGCGCGGGTCACGAAGGGCGACGGTCGCCGGGGAGACTCGGAAGTGGTGGTCGAAGTGACGAATACGGGGTCGGAGATCGTCACGCTGCTGCCGCTGCGGGTCGTCGTGGAGAACGAGGAGGGCACGCCGGTGAGCGAGCTTTCCGCGTACGCCGCGACGCCCATCCAGGTTTGCGACGAGTGGCGTGGCCCGCTGCTGCCGGGGTCGGTGACGCGGAAGTTCGTCGTGCCGATGTGCAAGTCGCACAATGCGAAGGGCGATTTGAAGGCGAGCGTGGAAATCACGGACCTTCGCGTGGCCAAGCCGGCCGCGGCGCCGGTCGCCGTGCCAGGCGCCATGCCCGTACCCGCTCCGGCACCGGCACCTGTGGCAGTGCCCGCACCCGGCTAACCGCAGAGGCGCTGAGAGCGCGGAGAACGCTGAGTAGGGTCTAACTCAGGCGGCCGAGCGTCCCGGGGTCCGAGCCTCCGTACGGCGCGGTCAAGTCGAATGCGCCGGCACACCACACTCAGCCTCTCGGACCTCCGGACGCTCGGCTCCCTTCGTTTTGGATTCTCGCTTTTGGATTGGAGCCGGAAGGCCCCCCAGCGTTCCGCCAGCGGTCGTGGCAGCTTTGGCGCTGTTGGCGGCTTGGCGGTTACGGCTTCTCGGACGGCGGGCCGTGCGGTTCGCGGGCCAGGTTGCGGTTCCAGGGCGGGATTTCGACGACGAGGTTCTGCCGGCCGCTGGGCACGCACTGGCAGCCGAGGCGCGAGCACGCGGTCAGGCCGTACGCCTCGTCGAGCTGGTCTTCCTCCTCGTCGGTCGGCGCGCTGCACGCGTCCAGCCCCGCGCGGACGATGACGTGGCAGGTGCTGCACGCGCACACGCCGCCGCAGGCGTGATCCAGCTCGAGCCCGTGCGCCAGCGCGATATCGAGGATGGAGCCGGGGAGGCCGTTGTGGCCGTACGGCAGCTTGGCGGGATCGACCTCGACGACGTGCTCGTGTTTCTGCTCGTCGACGAACTTGATCGTGTACTTCTGCGTCGGGCGTGCGGCCGCCGCGTCCGGCATGTAGGGGTTCTGGCCGCCCATGTCACGCCCTCCGGGCGCGGGTGATAAGGGCGCCTATCAAAACCAAGGCGTTTTGACCCTCCCCCAGCCCCTCCCTAAGAGGGAGGGGGGTTCTGTTAGGCGCGCTTAGAATTTCGTTGCAAGGCAGCGCTCCCGCTCGAGCTTCCGGCCCACCGGCTCGAGGCGCGCTTGCTTCTTCGCGGGCTACTCCGGGCTGATTCTCCGCAACGTCCTGGGCTGTCCTCGACGCGTCCGTGGGGCGGTGGCCGGCGGAACAGCCGGCGACTCGATTCCCCGCGATCATCGCGACATGTCTCTTCTGGACGGCCGCCCGACTGGCCGTCCGCCTCGTGCTCCTTTTGACCAGTGCCGTTTTGCGGGTCGTGCCCCGCGTCAGGCGGCGCGTCCACCCCTGGCTGCACCGACACCGCATTCGGCTCCGGCCGCCCCGCCGACGCCGGCGACTGCCACATGAGCGTGGCAGCCGCCCGCATCGACTGAAGAACGGAATCCTGGAGCTGGGCCGGCCTGCTTAAGCTGACATGCCTCGTCGCTGCTGCGAATCCCCCCGCGGGACGGCCACGGTCTGCAGCGCGGCGCGCAGCAGCCGCTCGATGCCGCGGAGGTTCGCGCGCTCCTGCGCGGAACAGAACGACACGGCGGTGCCGCTGGCCCCCGCCCGTCCCGTGCGGCCGATCCGGTGCACGTACGTCTCCGGATCGGGCGTCAGGTCATAGTTGAACACCTGCGCAATGTCGTCGACGTCGAGGCCGCGGGCCGCGATGTCGGTCGCGACGAGCACGGGGGTCTGCGCGGACCGAAACTCGGCCAGCGCCCGCGTGCGGGCGCCCTGGCTCTTGTTGCCGTGCAGCGCCGCGGCGCGCACCCCGGCGCGCAGGAGGTGCCGCGTGAGCTTGTCCGCGCCGTGCTTGGTGCGCGTAAAAACCAGCGCTCGGGCGCGCGGCGTACGCGCCAGCAAGCGCGTGAGCAGCGTGGGCTTCTCCGGTTGCTCCACGTGGTAGACCCAGTGCGCCACCGTTTCAGCGGGCGCTGAGACGCGGGCGACCTGCACCGACACTGGGTGGCACAGGATGTCGTTCGCAAGTTTGCGGATCGCGTCGGGCATCGTCGCCGCAAACAGCAGGGTCTGACGTTGCGCTGGTACCTGCGCGAGAATCCGGCGGATGTCGGGCAGGAAGCCCATGTCGAGCATCCGGTCGGCTTCGTCGAGCACGAGGATTTCGACGCCCGCCAGGCTGACCAGACGTTGCCCCATGAGATCCAGCAGGCGTCCTGGCGTGGCGACTAGAACATCGACGCCGGCCCGCAGCGCACGCGCCTGCGGGTTTTGGTTGACGCCGCCGTACACGACGGTCTGCCGCACGCCGGTGTGTTGGCCGTAGGTGCGAAAGCTGTCGTGGATCTGCTGGGCGAGCTCGCGGGTGGGACACAGGATCAAGGCGCGGATTTGGCCGGCCGGAGCGGTTCCACGCAGGGAGCGGTCACTCAGGCGCTGAAGGATGGGGAGCGCAAACGCGGCCGTCTTGCCGGTGCCCGTCTGGGCACAGCCGAGCACGTCGCGGCCGGCGAGGACGTGCGGAATGGCTTGGGACTGGATGGGGGTGGGGGTACGGTAGCCTGCGGTGCGTACAGCACGCAGGAGCGGCTCGGTGAGCCGCAGATCTTCAAAACGCATTCTCTCTCTTCTGTTCAGAACCCCAGGCTGCGGATGTGTCGGACGCGCGTTGCGCCAACGAGAGCCATCGGAACCTGGCTGTGCTCCAATGGCTATCGATCCACGGGATGCACCGGCATCATAGAGGCCGGCGGCCACGCTGTCAAACGGGCCCCCGGAGAATTCATCATTCGCCTCGGAATATTGGACTGGCGGTGCCACGCGGGCACGCCGGCGTACCGCGGTTCCGGATAAGGTCCTTCGGACCGGACCGCAGTCGTCACGCTACTTTGGTATTCTCGGATATTTCGCGTGCGGGCTATCGCTCGCACGTGCAACGGACTACAATGCCCCCGGTCGGCCTGCTAACCGGGTCGTACGCGACGTTTTTCTCGTCCCGCACTTCCTAGATCGCCTGCCCACCTTCACGGCCGGAATTTCGGCCGCTTTCACACGCGACCCTGAAAGCAAAACCGCGGGTCGCAGCCAACGTTGCCAGAAAGAGAGCAGCAATGGGCAAGAAACTGTATGTCGGAAACTTGGGCTACAATGTCACCAGCGCGGACCTCCAGCAGCTCTTCGCGGCGCACGGTACGGTGCAGAGTGCTCAGGTCATCGAAGACCGCGACGCCGGCCGCAGCAAGGGCTTCGGCTTCGTCGAGATGAGCTCGGACGAAGAGGCCCAGAAGGCGATCGCCGCGCTGAACGGACAGGTGCACGGCGAACGCGCGCTGACGGTCAACGAAGCCAAGCCGCGCGAGAATCGCGGCGGCGGCGGCGGCGGCTACGGGCGGCGCTAAGCGCGTGCTCCACGCCGCGGGGGGGCTTGCCGGTCACGCCGGCACGCCCCGCGGCTCATAGCGCCCATTCGCACCAGAAGGCGGACAACGTGTGGCGCGGTAATCCGGCGGACGCGGAGACCGCGTGCATGAGTGTGTTGCCTGCGCGGGCGCTACAGACAGGCTGAGTTCGGATCGGGCCACGCACCAGGTCATCGAGGACGGCGAGCATGAGTCCGGAAGAAAAAGATCAACTCGTGGCGCTCCTGCTTGACGCGCAGCGCTGGTGCCAGGGCGCCGAGGCCCGCAATGCGGACGGGCAGGCGGTGGCGTACTCCGACGCAGACGCCACGGCGTGGGACCTCACGGGTGCCGCGTGCCATGTGTTCGGGTGGCGCCGCGCCCGCGAGCTCTTCGTGCAGATCGACCGCCATCTCCACGGCCACGGTGCCGCCGGTGCGGACCAGAGCCACTCCGAGATCACGGCGATGGTCGCCCTGCAGACCTGGAACGATGACGCGCAGACCACGCACGTGCAACTGATGTCACGGCTCCAGTCCCTGCCCGTACGCGCCGGGGCGGGCAGCGGGCCAGGTCTGCCGGCCGGGGACAAAGTGCCGCAAGGGACTGAACGATGACGGCTTGGCCACGGGCGCCGAAACTGTGGCGCATTCGAGGAAGGCCCGAGATGGGTTTGCGGTGACGCTGGGACGCTTCGCGTCGGAGCTCGAGGCGCAAATCGAGTTCCAGCGGCCGGCCTGCCCCGCAGGCCGGCGTGGGGGATGCCCGTAGGCGACCTTTAATGACTCAGGAGCGAGGTCGCGGGAGCGCGGCTTTGTCGGTTTCGTTGCGCTTCGCGTTGCAGTTCGGCCCGGTACCGTTCCAACTCGGCACGGATCATGTCCTGCAAGAGCCCACCGGCGCGCACGTCGCCATCTTGTAGCGCCCGTGCGCTCATCCGTTCCAATGATGCCAGGTCACGACACTCGCGCGCGATCAGCGAGCGCCAGGGTTGATAAGCAGTATTGCGCTCTTTCGCGGTCAGGTCTTGAGACATCGTCGACTCCATTCCGGCCGCGGCCCCGGCGGCGCGCAGACCTGATGCCGATGGAGTGTCATGTCGGGGGGCGGTTCATGCGTCAGCCGTGCTTGAATAGGCCGCCACACAGGCTGCTTGCGGCACGTGCGGCCTTTCGGAGCCGGGCTCGGGTCGGTCGCGATCGCCGCAGATTCGGTGCCGCCGCGCGGCCAGGAAGTCGCGACAGACCTGTCGCGCGCGGCGGAGATTACGCCGGTAGGAGAGGTTGGTCACCAGCGCGACGAGGGGCTTGCGCCGGTGCCACACGCTGCCACACAGGCGGCGCAAGATGTTCGCCAGAGAGTAGAACAAGTGGTCACAGGTCTCCATCTCGTGCACGATGGCCGCGGAGGACAAGTGCCGGTAACCGGCCACCGGGAACGTCAAGGTGTAGTACTTCCAGTCCTCCGGGAACGTGGCGGCGGCGATGCGGCCGGCGGGTTCCAGTTCGTCCCACAGCCGCGTGCCGGGCAGCGGGGTGAGAAAAAGCGTGTTCAGCACGTCGACGCCGTAGTGTCGGGCCGCTTCCGCGATTCGCCGCCCAATGCCCGGGCCGTCCGTGTCCAGCCCCATGATGAACGAACCCGCCACGAGGATCCTGTGTCGCTGAATCCGGCGGACAGAAGCAGCGAAATCGCGGCCGTTGACGAGGTTGAACTTCTTGCCGACTTCCTTGAGCCCGGCGGCCGTTGGCGATTCAAAGCCGATGAAGACGCCGGCGCAGCCCGCCCGCGCGGCCAGCGCCAGCAATTCCTCGTCATCGGCCATGTTGATGGTGACCTGAGCGATCCAGTGCTTGCGTAGACCGGCCCCGATCATCGCCCGGAACAGCTCCTTCGCCCGGGCCAGGTGCTCACGGTTCGTGCCGATCAGGTTGTCGTCCACGATCAGCACGTGCTTCTCGCGAATCGTGGCGAATTCGCGGATGACGTCGGCGATCGGCCGTTGCCGGTAGCGATAGCCGTTGAACGCCGTCACGCTGCAGAAGCTGCAATTGAGCGGGCAGCCGCGCGTGGTCTGGATCGAACCAAACGC
>CAIWOY010000050.1 GCA_903914415.1 uncultured Phycisphaerales bacterium
AGCGGCTGACGCGCAGCGGTTATACGAGCGTGCAGGTCAACGTGGACGCGAACGGCGACAACATCGTCGGCGACGCGGCGAACGAGCCGAGCATCGCGATCGACCCGACGGATCCGAATCGCATCGTCATTGGGTGGCGGCAGTTCGACAGCATCGCGTCGGACTTCCGGCAGGCCGGCTGGGCGTACAGTCACGACGGCGGCCAGACCTGGACGTTTCCGGGCGTGTTGACGCCGGGTTTCTTTCGCAGCGACCCGGTGCTCGGGGCGGACCCGAACGGGGTGTTTTACTATTGCAGCCTGGACGAGAACCTGTACTGCCAGATGTTCCGATCGTTCGACGGCGGCGTGACGTGGCTGCCGCCGGTGCCGATGTTCGGCGGGGACAAGCCGTGGTTCACGATCGATGCGACGGCGAACGCGTCGCGTGGGAACATCTATGCGGCCTGGAGCGGGGGTCCGTACGGTTTTATGTTCACGCGCTCGCGCGACGGCGGCGCGTCGTTTGGCGGACCGTACTCGATGCCCACGACCGTTTGGGGCACGCTGACCGTGGCGCCCGATGGGACGGTGTACGTGGCGGGCCGGGAAGGGGCCGACATGAGCATCAGGCCGCTGGGGCTAACGTGGTCATCGAACGCTTCTGACCCCAACGTGGCGCCGACGTTCGGTCATCGGCAGCTTGACCTCGGCGGATACCCCGCGTTCTTCGGCGGCCCCAACCCCGATGGTCTACTCGGGCAGGCTTGGATTGCTTCCGATCACTCTGGGGGGCCGACGCACGGAAACCTGTACGTACTTTGCTCCGTTTCCGTACCTCGTCCGGTGTATGGAGTGCACGTTCGTTTCATCCGCAGCAGCGACGGCGGAAACACGTGGAGCGCGCCGGTGCGCGTCAATGACGACCCGAACAGGACGTACCACTGGTTCGGTACGCTGGCGGTCGCGCCGAATGGCCGCATCGACGCGGTTTGGAATGACTGCCGGCATGATCCGAACCTGGCTGACCCAACGTACTCCGAGGTGTACTACGCCTATTCGACGGACGCCGGGCAGACCTGGTCCCGCAACATCCCGATCACGCCACGCTGGAACCACTTCCTCGGCTATCCGCAGCAGCAGAAGATCGGCGATAACTATCACATGATCTCCGACAACGCGGCCACGAACCTGGCGTACGCCGCCACGCTGAATGGCGAGCAGGACGTGTACTTCGTGCGGATCGGGGACTGCAACGGCAATGGGGTGCACGACGGGATCGACATTGCCAACGGCACGAGCGTCGACTGTAACTCCAACGGCATCCCGGACGAGTGCGAGCTCGACTGCAACAACAACGGCGTAGCGGATGAATGCGACATCGCCAACGGCACCAGCCCGGACTGCAACAGCAACGGGATTCCCGACGAGTGCGAGCTGGCGAACGGCACCGCACACGATTGCAACAGCAATGGGAGCCTCGACGTTTGCGACATTGCCGCGGGCACGAGCGTCGACTGTAACTCCAACGGCGTGCCGGACGAATGCGACCTGGATGGCTGCGACGGCAGCGCGTGGTGCGCGGACTGCAACAGCGACGGCATCATCGACGTCTGCGACATCGGCAGCGGGCGGAGTCGCGACTGCAATCGAAACGGCGTGCCGGACGAGTGCGATATCGCCTCGGGGTTCTCCACGGACTTGAACAGCAACGGGATCCCGGACGAGTGCGAGCGGCCGCTCTACGTGGATGATGACGCCCCGCCTGGCGGGGACGGCAGGACCTGGCCGACCGCGTATCGGTCGCTGGCCGATGCGCTGGCCGGAGCTTTCTTGGGACAGGAAATCCGCGTCGCGCAGGGTACGTACAAGCCCGCGGCGCGAACCGATCCGAACGATCCGCGGACGGCGACCCTCACGCTCCGCAACGGCATTGCCATCTACGGCGGCTACGCCGGCCTGGGGGCGCCCGATCCGGACCTGCGCAATCCGAACGTGTACGTCTCAATCCTCAGCGGCGACTTGGCCGGCGACGACGGCCCGAACTTCCAGAACAACGGCGAGAACGCTTACCACGTCGTGACGGTTCCTGCGGGGACGGACGCCACGGCGGTGCTGGACGGCGTCCACATCACCGGAGGAAACGCGAATAGCACGTCGCCGAACCATGCCGGCGGCGGGCTGTACTGCCTGGGCGGCGCGACGTTGACTCACTGTACATTCGTCGCAAACTCGGCCAAGAACGGTGGCGGCGGGATGCTGAACTCGTCCAACCCGGCGCTGCGAAACTGCATGTTTTCCGGGAACCTGGTCACTATTTCAGCCGGCCAGGGCGGCGGGATGTACAACTCCTCCAATCCAACGCTGCGGAACTGCGGGTTCTTCGGGAACTCGGTTCCGACCGGAAGTAGCAAGGGCGGCGGGCTGTTCAACCAAGCCGGCAATCCGACGCTGACGGGCTGTACGTTCAGCGGGAACAAAGCGTCCTCCGGCGGCGGGGTGTACAGGTACGCTGGTAGCCCCACACTGAGAGACTGCATCGTGTGGGGCAACACGAGCAGCGGGCTGTACGGGACCGGGCTTGTGGCGACGTACAGCGACGTACAGGGCGGATTTGCGGGGACAGGAAACATCAACGTGGACCCGCGGTTTGTCGATGCTGACGGAGCGGACAACGACCCCAATACGTGGGCCGACAACGATTACCACCTGTCGCTCGCGTCGCCGTGCATCAATGCGGGTGATCCGGCGTTTGTGGCGGACCCGAATGAGACGGACCTGGACGGCAACCCGCGGGTGCTTCTCGGGCGCGTGGATATGGGCGCCTACGAGGTCACGGAGTTCGAAGACTGCAATTCCAACGGCGTGGAGGACGCACGGGACATTCTCCTCGGCACGTCGCAGGACGCGAACAGCAACGGCGTGCCGGATGAGTGCGAGGGGCGGTGCTCTGGCGACATGAACTGCGATCGGAGCGTGACGTTCGCGGACATTGACCTGTTCGTGGAGGCGCTGATGGGCGAGTCGGCGTGGACGCATGGACCGTGTCCGTGGCTCAACGCCGATTGCAACGGGGATCAGCGCGTGACGTTTGCGGATATTGATCCGTTCGTGGCGCTGATCGGGACGACGTGTCCGTAGCTTGCGGCACGCAAAGGCGCGAAGCGGGAGAAGATTCCGGTGGGTCGGGGTGCGAGAGAGGATTCCCGCACCTGCGACCCGTCGCGCGCGCTTCGGGCTCGTTCCTGGCCGGGCTGGCCAGGGGCGCTGCACTTTTCGACCGACCGCCAGCCCCCGCGGCGCTGTGTTTTTCATCCGCCGTTCACAGCGGGCGAGGTCATCGGGGAAATGTCGGCTGATACTGTGAAATATTTATTACTACGCAGTGAGCTCGAATCTCATCGGCGTCATCCAGCGTAACTAGCCATCACATCGCCAGTTGCGCTCGCCGCCGCGAACAGACCGCCCGACATCAGCACGCATCCCGGCGTCGCCATCCGGCCGCCGCGCCTCGACAAACCCGCGCTCCGCGCTAGGCTGGTATATAGGACTAAATAAGTCCAGTAACCGGGCCTGACAAAGAAGGAGGAGCGGCCATGCGGTTCAACATCCTATCGCGCGTCTTACCGTCGCCGGGCGCCCGGCGGGTAAGGCCAGTTTTCAACAACAGACACAAGGAGAGATACATGAAGACTCGTACAAACTGGATTCTCGCTGGCGCGGGCCTAGCCCTGGCCCTCGCCGCCTGCACGCCTGCCGCGCGGGCGAACCTGCTGGTTGATCCGGGCTTTGAGGCCAACCCGCTCGACACCTACTCCAACGTGCTGAACTTCTTCCCAACCTACCAGGGCATCTGGGGCGTCGAAGTAGCGACCATTACGGTCGCGGAAAACGGCGTCACGCCGGCGCAGGGCGTCAAGATGCTCCGCATGCTCGATGACGGCAACGTCACCACGCAGGGCTTCCAAACCACGGACGTGACGTCGTACGGCGCGGCCATCAGCACCGGCAGCGCCACGGTTACGCTGAGCGCCCTGTTTGATGTCGACAAGGGCGTGCCCGCGGCCGTCGCCGGCGTGTATGTGCACTTCTTCAGTGGTGCCAGCTACGGCTCGCAGATCGGCAGCCCGATCGGCAGCAGCCTCACGCTCGACAGCAACCCCAACTCCTGGCAAACGGTGTCGGTCAGCGCCACGATCCCCGTCGGTACCACTTGGCTGATGTCGCAGGTGTATTACAGCGATGCTTCGCTGCTGGGAATAGATGGTCTATCCCACCCCGGCTACGTCGATGCGGCGGACGCCACCATTGTGCCCGAACCGGCCAGCGTCGGACTGCTCGTGCTCGCCGGCATGGCGCTGCGCGCGCGCCGGCGCTGAAATCAACTAACGGCGTAGCTTGTTCCTGTAGCGCTTCGATTCTCAGGAACAACCCGGAGCTTGCCCCCGAACAGGTTATTTTGCGAGTTTCTTCCGTTTGGATCGGCTAGTGAGTCACACCCCCTTTTCCAAGGAACAGAAACGTGAAAACGCAGAACCCCATCAAGCATCTGGTAATTGTCACGATCAGCCTTGTCGCCGCGCAGGTGGCCTTCGCGCAGGGCGTCGGCAATCTCGGCTCGCTGCCCACGCAGTTTACCACGCCCGCTCCGCCCAACGGTTGGACCGTCATGAACTCAAACGGTCCGATCCCGGTTGTTCTGGACCCGAACGGACCGGTCTGGGGGAAGAACTTCGGCGGGTCCAACCCCGATGGGTCCTTCACCTATGCCGCCGGTTCGCAGCCGTTGCCCGTCCAGGAGTTGCTCCAGGTCGATCCCACGAGCCCCCCGTGGACGGACTGGCACGAAGTCGCCCTGGACCCGGGCTGGAGTTGGGCGAATCCATTCGTCCTGGTGAACTTCAGCGTGCCGGCGGGCCTCACCATCACGGGCGTGGGTACCAGTAGCCTCTCGTTCTTCTTTAGTAGTCCCGTCGCCCCGGGTTCGACCATCGATATTCGCAAGGACCTGGTCTGGAACGGCGCTCTCGGAACGAGCTTTACCGGCGTCCTCCCCATCCATGAATACCCCACCGGCGTTCCCGAGCCGACCTCCATCGGCCTGCTCTGCATCGGCGGTCTGTGTGCGCTCCGCCGACGATAACGCATTGTGGCCTGATACGGACACACGGCAACTCCATGCATTGTCGCGCGTCTCATATCAGCCCATCTTGTTCGCCGTCTTCACGGTCTGACGCTTGAAGAAGCAGCCTCCGCGTGCGGTTTCGTCGGTGCCTTCGTGCTGACGAACCGCACGCGGAGGCGCGTTTCGCGCTCCGTGCATCCGCCGCAGCGTGCCCGCATCGCCGCCGGCGGCGACGACCGCGCCCGGCCGGCATGCGCTTGCGGCCGGGCGACGTGCTGCGCTACGATCACGCACATGGGAAACCGCGGATGAAGCGCAAAGCGGGCCAGACGCGGCGCGCGCACGGCGCGGACGCGGCGACCACCGAACCTGCGCGGGGCGAGTTGGTCGCCCGTGCGACGGTGGCCGTACACGCAGACTGCGGCGGCATTCCTGCACGTTGCGAATCAGAGAATGCAGCCGGCTCTCGCGAAGCCATCCAGCGCCAAGCTGCCCAACTCGCCGCACAGCTCGGTCTGCCGCTCGTCCACGCCTGCAATCCGGCGTATGACCTGCTGCTGACGGTCACGGCCGAGCGTTTGGAGTTGCGCTGCCCGCAGCGCGGCGGGCCGGGTCCGCTGTACGTCGATTTCGTCGGTGGTCCGCTGGGGTACGCGCGGCGGGTCAATCGCTTCGGGTTGCTCTTTCAAGCCGTCGGCTTCCGCAGCGGCCGGCCGACCGTGCTCGACGCCACCGCCGGCCTGGGCCGCGACGCCTTTCGCCTGGCGTATCACGGCTGCCGGGTGACGGCGCTCGAGCGGTCGCCGATCCTGTTTGCGCTGTTGCAGGACGGGCTGGAGCGGGCCGCCCGCGTGCCGGAGCTTCAGGAACACTTGGGCGATCGGCTGCGTCTGCTGCCCGGCGACGCGCGCGGGTTTCTTCAGCAGCTTTCCAGTTTCAGTGGAGCGGGCCTCCGTGCCGGCGTACCGTTCGGTGGCGCGGGCCTCCGTGCCCGCGTCGGGGCAGGCCAAGACGCCCGCCCTACTCTTGAAACGGAGATACTGCCCGGCTTTCTTCAGCAGCTTGCGGCGGAGGACGTCCCGGATGTGGTGTACCTCGACCCGATGTTTCCGCCCCCGAAGAAGTCCGCCCTGCCCAAGGTGGAAATGCGCATTCTCCGCCAGCTCGTCGGCGACGACCCCGACGCCGGAGAGCTCTTCGAGCTGGCCCGCGCCGTCGCCCGGCGGCGTGTGGTCGTGAAGCGCCACCGCCTCGCCGAGCCCCTGGCCCCGAACCCAACCCACAGCCACAGTGACAAGACCACCCGCTACGACGTCTACGTTCGCCCGCTGGGCCGCGAGGATACGTAGGGTGCGGCCGCGCCCATGCGCAGTGCGGACTTGGGCGGCGGCAGGTGGCATGGCCGCGGCCTTGGGCGGCCATGCTTCTGGTGCGCGCCCATCGACGTCCCCACATTGGCGGTCCGTGTTCCAGCGAATACACTGCACACGTGACTCCCACGTACCAAAAGTACAAGACCTGCAAGCGGTGGAACGAACCGGGGGACGTTCACGAATTGACCTGTAGTTGTTTTCGAGGCCTGCCCCTGCTGTCCAGCGACCGCACACGCACCTGGTTCGTCGCGGCCGTCGAGCGGGCCCGCGTGCGGCAGGAATTTGACGTGTGGGCCTACGTCGTCATGCCCGAGCACGTTCACATGCTGGTCCATCCGAGGCGTCGCGAATACGACATCAGCGCCGTGCTGAACGGCATCAAGTGGCCCGTGGCGATCCAGGCGAAGCGGTATCTTGAACGGAGCGCCCCGCAGTGGCTGTCACGCTTGACCGATGTACAGCCCAACGGCCGCGCCGCGGTGCGCTTCTGGCAGCGCGGCGGCGGGTACGATCGCAACGTGCGCGACGAACGGGCGCTCGGAGCGATGATCGAGTACGTCCACGCCACCCCGCGGCGGCCCGGCCTGGTTCGCGAGCCGGCCAACTGGCGCTGGTCCAGCGCCCAATGGTACGACGGGCGGCGCGACGTGCCCTTGCAAATGGACGACACCATCGTGTAGCACGGCACCCCGAAGACATGGCCGCCCAAAGCCGCGCCCATGCCACCAGCCGCCCCGGTTTTGGTCGCCGCGAGATTCAGGCGGAGCTTTCCGTTCTCGTCCCAAAAGTTGCAAGCCGCCAAGTCTCTAGTGTAGCGCTTCAATGATACTCCAGCGTATTGAGGGTTTCGTGGGCGCGGGCGATCTTGGGCAGAATGTCCTTCAGCTCTGTGGTCCAGACGAACGGCTTGGGGCTGTCGTTGTGGGCGGCGAGGTAGTCCTGAATCGCTTGTTCCAGCGCGGTGACGCTGCGGAACACCCCGCGGCGAATCCGCTTGGTA
>CAIWOY010000051.1 GCA_903914415.1 uncultured Phycisphaerales bacterium
GTGCAGCTTTACGAACAGCTCGGCGACCTCCTGCGCGCTCAGCGGCCGGATCTGGTCCTCCTCGGCGGCGACCTCGTCCGCGACGTCGATCGCAACGCTCCCGTCCTGCCCCAGGTCGCCCGCATGACCCAGCAGTTCATCCACCACGTCACAAGCTGGCGCGCCGCCAACCCGCAACTCACCGTCGCCTGCATCGCCGGCAACCACGAAATCGTCCCCGTGCGGGATGCGTTCCAACGCCACCACGACCGCGGCGACCTCGTGCTGCTCGACCCCGGCCGGTCCTGGCAATACGCCGGTTTCGCTTGGCTGGGCTACCCCTGCACGCCGCCCTCGCCGCATTGGGCCAAGGACTTCGAGCGCCGCGACATGCCGGCCGACCCCGCGCCCGCTTTCGAGGGCGTCGAGTGGGACTCTGTCGCTCAGGACCTGCGCCCGGTCAATCTGGACGAGTACTTCGTCCGCCAACCGGCCATCGCCGCGGAACTGGAGCAGGTGCTCCCCGCCGCAAACCCCTGGGTGCTCGTGGCCCACGCTCCGCCGCACGATTCCAACCTCGATCGTCTGCCGCACGTCCCATACCCGATCGGCTCGCGCGCCGTGCGGCGGTTCATCGAGCAACGCCAGCCGTATTTGGCCTTGCACGGCCACATCCACGAGTCCCCGCAGGTTACGGGCGCCTACATCGACCGCCTGGGCGGTACGCTCTGCATCCAGCCGGGGCAAGCCCTCGGGCGGCTCCACGCCGTGCTTTTCGACCTCGACCGCCCCGGCGACACTCTGCGGCATACGGTATTCGCGTGAGCGCACGCTCTCCATCCTCGCAGCCCGTGCCGGCCACCCGCAACGTGATCCTGATCGGCGGGCGCGGCAGCGGCAAGACCAGTGTCGGCCGCGAATTGGCCGCCCACCTCGGTTGGTCTTTCATCGACACCGACGCCCAGATCGAAGCCGCCAGCGGCCGGACCATCCGCGACCTGTTCGAGCAGGACGGCGAGGCGTTTTTCCGCCGCCTCGAAGCCGGCGTCATCCGCGGCATCATCCGCCACACCGAGCAGGTCGTCAGCGCGGGCGGCGGCGCCGTGCTCTCCGCCGAGAACCGCAACACCCTCCGCGCCGCCGGCGTCTGCATCTGGCTCGCTGCGCCCGCCGAGGAACTCTACCGCCGCATCCAGTCCGATCCCCGCACCGCCGCGACGCGTCCGGCCCTGACGGACCAGGCCGGTGTCGATGAAGTCCGCCAGTTGCTTCGCGAGCGCGGCCCGCTGTACGCTGAGCTCGCCCAGCACGTCGTCGAGACCGCCGGACGCTCCGTCGCGCAGGTCGTCGCGGACGTCGCGGCCCTGCTGACGCGGCCCCGCGGCACGGCAAGGAAACGTTGATGCTCCACACGGTCGCCGAGATCTTCCTCTGGCTGCTCGGACTGTGCGTCGGCAGCTTCCTCAACGTCGTCATCTACCGGCTGAACATCGGACTCTCGATCGCCGAGCCGCGCCGCTCCTTCTGCCCCCACTGCCGCGCCGGCATCGCCTGGTACGACAACATCCCCCTCTTGAGCTGGCTCCTGCTCGGCGGCCGCTGCCGCCATTGCCACGCTGCGATCTCCGTGCGCTACCCCCTGATCGAGGCCGTCACCGCACTGGGGTTCGTGCTGGTGTACCACCTGCTTTTCGTCGCCCGCACTCGCGACGGCCTCGGTCCGGCCACGCTGCCGGCGGACGCACCTCTTCTGGTCGCTTGGCTCGCGCTCGTCGCCTGCCTCCTCGCCTGCGCCGCGATGGACATCGCCTCGTACGCCGTCGACGTCCGCGTCACCACGTTCGTCACCGCCCTGGGAATCGTGCTCTACGCACTGTGGCCGCGCGACGCGTTTCTCCTCCCCCAGGCCCACGCACCGTCGAGCGCCGCCGCCCTCGCGGCCTTCATCGTCGCCGGCCTCATGCTGTGGTGGTCCGGCCGCCGCCAGCCCGGCGACCCGTCGGAGGATGAACCGCCACCCGATGCCGGCGCGACGGACGATTCGCCGCCTGAGCCCAAGCTCACGCGCGTCGCCGGCAGCGTCGGCGCCGCCGTCTTCGTCCTCCTGGCCGCCTGGCTCGTCTGCGCCACTGTCCTCCCCTCCGCCGGCCGCCTGCCCATCCCCAACGCACCCGCGGCCGCGGCCCTCATCGCGATTTTCGCCGTCACCGTGCTCGCCGGCGGCCAGCAGCGCGCCGCCGACGACGAAATCCACGCCGCGATTGAGGAGGAGAAGCCCCAGGCCCGCCGCGTGGCCTGCCGTGAGCTCGCTTGGCTGCTCCCCGCCATCGTCGCGGCGGTCGTCACCTACATCGTCGTCGCCTCGTTCCCGCTGTTTACCGACGGCTGGGAGCGCGCGGTCCGCTGGCAACCCGCCGGCTCCTTCGTCCCCCTCGCCGGTGCCGCCGTCGCCATCCGCGGCGCCATTATCGCCGCCACCGCCGGCTGGCTCCTCCGCATCGTCTTCACGCTGATCTACGGCCGCGAAGCCTTCGGCGTCGGCGACATTTACATCCTCGCCGCCGCGGGCGCCACCGCCGGCTGGGACATCGCCTTGCTCGGCCTGCTCCTGTCCGTCGGCATCGCCCTGGTCGGTTGGTTCGTCGGCTTGCTGCTGAAATCCACCACGCTGATCCCCCTCGGCCCCTGGCTCGCGCTCGGCTTCGTCCTCGCCCTCTGGTGGAGCCGCCCCGCCCACCGCATTGTGGCCGAGCACGCCGACGGCATCGCCTACACCTGGCACGAGCAGCCGCAACTGGTTTACATGGCCGGCGGCGTCATGCTCGTCGCCTCCGCCGCCGCCATCGCCCTCTCGCGCCTCGTCCGGCGCTGGGTCGCACCCGACGACTGTAGCGGCCGACCCCCGTGTCCGCCAGCGAATGCACCGGCCGGCGCCCCCTCGGCCGTAGCAGACGTTCCGGCGGACCTCCCGTTCGCGCGGCCACCACGGGCGCCGGCGCTCGCGGGGGTCGGTTCCAGTGTAGTGCCTCATTGAAACTGCGACGTATGCGAGCCGCGCCATTCGTGTCGGGCGGTTCTCCCGCGCGGCCTGAAAGCCGCAACTCCAGCTTGAACACGACCAGGGGCCTGCAAGCCAGCACCCTAGCAGTCCGCCGCAAAAGGACCTTCGGCGCCGAGGACCGCTCACGAAGGCCGTGTTTTCGCGTATTCTACGTCGGCCACGGGGGGCCGACGCTACGGCACGAGGGGGCGACGCTACTTCTGCGGCGGACTGCTAGGGCAACTGCCACTGTGAATCGGCAACGCAGTTGCAGGCCTGCGAAGAGGTGCGCGGGAGGCGAGCCAGCTCACTCAGACGATTCGTACTCGATCTGGAGTGTCTGGAAGTCGGCGAGGTCGACGTCACCATCCTGGTCGAAGTCCCAACTATCACAATCGTCGCCATTGGGCGGATTACCCGGTCCGTTCAGACAGCACTCCAGTACCTGTTGCGCGTTTAGACAGCCGTCGTCGATGGATGTGGCGATACCCTCAGATGCAGATGTATCTGCTCCATTGAGCGCCCCTATTTGACAAATGTCTGACCTGTAAAAGAGGGCGTTTACATCATTCAAGTAGCTACCATTGCTCCACGTGTACGCATGTTCGTCTGTCAGTCCAGTTAGCTGATGGCTCGCATTATACGCGGGCCTATACGTAAAACACTGGTACGCGCCATGCATGCTAATAAACAGTAAGCTATTGCATCCATCATATGCAATGCCCTGACAATAGGATCGCGGGGAGGGAATCTCTGATACTTTCTGATGAGACACCACATCATATTGTAGAATGCGCTGGTTCTCCAGATCACCACAGTCATAAATCAGCAAGGTGTTGGTGTTCGAATCCCAGGTGATATCGCCCATTGTTGTTGCTATTGTCGGCCAATGCGTGTACCCACCACCAAACGTGATCATACTAATCTCGTTATTCATGTCAGACGCCCAGATATAGTCTTGACCAAGAGAAGTCTTCTTTCCACCTATGGTAATGCCGCGACCGCTAGATTGCAATATTGGTCCCGGCTCCCACATGTCGGGATTGTCGCCATTGGGTCCGATAATATACAATTGGCGATTCTCTGGTTCTTCGCTGGTCACAATGAATTTGTGTCCAGTGGATGGGTGAGTCTGAGCTCCTACAGGATCGTATACTGCAGAGAAAGGACTCGGTATACTATTGTGGCTTACTTGGATGTATGTTCGAACCTCGCCGATTGTTTCTGTACAGGGACTCCTGGCACTCATGTCCTTCGGTGAAGCGGGTCGTGGTCGCGGTGCAGGCTCTGCAGTTTCTAGAATCGGTGGTGCATATGCTGCTGCCACAACTCCAAAAGCTGCCACCACTGCGACACTTTTCATAAGGCCGTAGAGAATAGGTTCAATACACGCTCTGGGACTCATGGGCGAATGACCTCCGCCCGACGTGAGCCTTGTACGCCGGGATGGCGGGGTGGTGGAGCTGCCCGGATCGTGCCTGCGCGCGTGGTGGCCGCGCGTGGGGCCGTAAGGGCCAGCCCGGCCGCCCCCGGCACGGCCTGCCGGCACGTCCACGCCGGCGGACGATACCTGCCGTTTGTCCACAGGCGGTTTCGGAGAGCCCAGCTCCATATTCGAAGCGCCCAGCCAAGTGACTGCCGGTACCGTGGCCCGGGCAGCTACTTCTTAGCGTATCAAATCGATAGCCGCCAAGCAAGACGAAACGAGCCCGCCGAGTTCGTCCACGTCACCGGTGGCAACCCAGCGACGCCGTCGTGCAACTTGCGCACGCCCACTGGGCCATCGAAAACGAGGGCTTTGACGGGCCGGTCGCCTGCCGGCGTAATCCACGTTACCATACGCGCCCGATGACCAACCCCGCGTCAAGGAGGACCGCATGAACAACGCGCCCCTCGCCGTCTTCGATTCCGGCCTCGGCGGGCGTCGCGGACCCGGGAGGGCGCACCGCCGGCGGCCCGGTCAGCAACAGGACTGAAAGCTGCTTCGCGGCATCGAGACGGGCCGGGCTGATGGCGCGGGGCAGACAGACGGCTGACTATTTTGCAGTGTGACTGCAAAGTAGTCGGCCTCGCCGGCGCTGCTAAAACACGGCCCGAGAACGCCGGTTCCTTGGCACTCCGCTAGGCCCCCGCCGCAACCCA
>CAIWOY010000052.1 GCA_903914415.1 uncultured Phycisphaerales bacterium
CGACGCCACGCAATACGAAGCCCAGGCCGTCGTCGACGGCCGCGAGCTGCGCGGCACCGGCCGCGTGTTCCACTGGGACGCTCGCCGCGTGGTCATCGCGGTCGACATCGACCGCACGATCGAGCAGACACAGTACCAGCGGCTGATCTTCGGTCCGGGGGAGGACGAAAGTGCGGCGATGCAGTCCTCGGCCGAGACGCTCAACGACCTGGCGCGCGATTTCGAGATTCTGTACCTGACGAGCCGCCCGCGGTTCCTGCTCGACAAGACGCGGACGTGGCTGCGCGAGCGCGGCTTTCCGGACGGGCCGGTGGTCATGGCGACCGGTCTGCGGCAGATGATCCGGGCGCGTGAGTACAAGCTCGAGCGGCTCCGCACGCTGCGCACCGAATGGCCGATGCTGCTGATCGGGATCGGCGATAAGCCGCGCGACGTCGATCCGTACGGGGCGAACGACATGCTGGCGATTGCGGTGCCGTCGAAGACCGGGTTGAAGTTCGGCCGGCACGCAATCGTGCTATACGACTGGCGTGCGGTGGCCGAGTTCTTTGGCGCCAACCGTGCGGTGCTCGCCGACGCCGACGGCTTGCGGGAGGTGATCGCAGGCCGACGGCTGCTGTTGCGGCCCGTGGAGCGCTATCACCAGCCGTGAGCGCCGCGCGCCGGGCCCCTTGCGTGCGCCGAGCGAGCCGGTACGGTAGCGCTGGCTGCGGCAGACGCGCGGGTACCCCGGACCGCACGATGATTGGGGCGGCTCGGCGGGCGGGGCCGCCGCGTGCGAGATCGCGAGCGAGGTGAGGGCACGGTGATGGGCATTCCATATCCGGCGGGGCCGCCGCTCACCTGCCAGCAGATCCGCGCGCTCGACGTGGTGGCGATCGAGCGGGTCGGCATCCCCGGCGTCGTCCTGATGGAGAACGCCGGCCGCGGGATCGCCGAGCTCATCTACGGCGCGCTCCGCGATCCGGCCGTGAATCGCGTGCTCATCCTGTGCGGCCCTGGTAACAACGGCGGCGACGGATTCGTCGTCGCCCGCCACCTGCATAATGCCGGCGTGCACGTAGACGTCGCGCTCGCCGCCTCGCCGGAGAAATCGCGCGGCGACGCGGCCACGAACCTTAAGATCCTCGGCCACATGTGGTTCCGGCTCCTGCGGGCGGATCAGCCCGCGGACCTGGACGCGATTCGTCGCGCGGCCAATGATGCCGACGCGATCGTCGACGCCCTGCTGGGGACCGGCTCGATCGGTTCCCCGCAGGGAGCGACGGCGGCGTTGATCGAACTGGCCAACGCGGCGCCGCGCGCCCGGCGGATCGCGATCGACATCCCATCCGGCCTCGACGCCGACCGCGGCGACGTGCAGGAGCCCTGCTTCCGGGCGGATGTCACCGTGACGATGGTCGCCCCGAAGGTGGGGTTCGACGTCCCGGCGGCGCGGCGGGTCGTTGGCCAGGTGGTTGTCGTCGGCATTGGGGCGCCGCGCGAGCTGGTCCCGGGCTGTAAAGCCCCCCCGGGGGGTGTTGACAGTTAGGTGTTTGTTTGTAGCATACTGCAGTGTGGGTTGTGGAGCCGTACCGGCCGCCGCCGGCGACCCCGCCCGAGTACGAGGCGTCAAGTGCACGACTAGCGAGGGTAGGCACATGCCAGACAAGCGTGACGAGCACATCGCAGCGGACGAGCGTGAGGAGAATCGCAAGGGCGCCCTGGGCCGGGCTGTCCAGCAGATCGAGAAGTCTTTCGGCAAGGGCGCCATCATGTACCTGACGGAAAGCCAGTCCGCCACCGTGGACGGCGTCTCCACCGGGTGCCTCTCGCTCGACCTGGCCCTCGGCGGCGCCGGCATCCCGCATGGCCGCGTGGTCGAAGTCTTCGGCCCCGAGTCCTCCGGCAAGACCACGCTCACGCTCCACATCATCGCCGAAGCCCAGCGGGCCGGCGGGGCGGCGGCGTTCATCGACGTCGAGCACGCGTTCGACCCCTCCTGGGCCA
This sequence comes from uncultured Phycisphaerales bacterium, assembly GCA_903914415.1. Lineage (GTDB taxonomy): Bacteria > Planctomycetota > Phycisphaerae > UBA1845 > Fen-1342 > Fen-1342. The sequence goes on from CAIWOY010000052.1 coordinate 1,990, forward strand.
AGCGCCTGGGTGTGAGCCTCGAAGAGCTGATGATCAACCAGCCGTCGTGCGGCGAGGAGGCGCTGGAGATCTGCGAGCTGCTGGTGCGCTCCAGCGCGCTGGACATCATCGCCATCGATTCCGTCGCGGCCCTCCTCCCGCGGGCTGAGCTGGAAGGGCAGATGGGCGACCAGCACATAGGCTTGCAGGCCCGGCTCATGAGCCAGGCACTCCGCAAGCTCACCGGCATCGCCGCCAAGAGCCGCACCAGCGTCATCTTCATCAACCAGATCCGCGAGAAGATCGGCGTCATGTACGGCAGCCCGGAGACGACGCCCGGCGGCCGGGCGCTTAAGTTCTACAGCTCCCTGCGCATCGACGTCCGCAAGATCGGGCTGCTGAAGGAGGCCGAGCAGGTCATCGGCACGCGCGTGCGGGCGAAGGTCGTCAAGAACAAGGTTGCGCCCCCGTTCCGCGAGGCCGAGTTCGACATGCTCTTCGAGTCCGGCATCAGCAAGGAGGGGGACATGCTCGACCTGGCGGCGGCCTGCAGCGTCGTGTCCCGCACGGGCACCTGGTTCGGCTTCGGCGAGACGCGGCTGGGGCAGGGGCGCGAGAACGCCCGGCAGTTCCTCCGCGACAACCCGGACATCCTCAAGCAGATTCGCGCCAAGGTCCTGGAGCTCAAGCGGCCCAAGCCTGCCGCCGACGTATCGCCGCCGGCGGCTGCCGGACAGCCTGAGGAGGAGCGAAAGCCCGCGCGTACCGTGGCTCCGCCGGCCCGCAAGCCGCTGGCCGCCGTAGCCCGTAGACGCTAGAGCGCTTTTGATAACCGTGCGCGGTCCGGGGAGGGCGGTCCCGGCGCGCTGGCGAGCCGCGGCTCGGCCGGAGCTTCGCCCTTTCAACAGACGCCGGTTTTTTGACACCGCTGTAGCCCCAAAGGGGGCCGGGATTTTCCTGGCCCGGGGCGCAGCACGCCGCGGGTTCGCGTGTCCCGCTTGACGTCGTCGCCGCATCGGCTACACTTCGTTAGTTGGCGAAGTGAGAAATAACGCCGTGCGGGAGTTCCTGGCGATTACCAAAGCCCTGAGCGACGAAACGCGCCTGCGCGCCCTGCTGGCGCTGCGCGACGGCGAGTTGTGTCTCTGCCATCTCGTGGGGCTGCTGAAACTGGCCCCGTCTACGGTTTCGAAGCACCTGGACGTGCTGTGTCAGGCACGGCTCGTCGAGCGGCGCAAGGACGGACGCTGGGCGTACTTTCGGCTGGCCGATCAAAACGCACCACGCGCCGTCCGTCGTGCGCTCCGCTGGGTCGTGCAGACGCTCGCGCAGGACGCGACGCTGGGCCGGGATGCCAAGCGCCTGGCGGCCCTCCGCTGCTGCGATCCGAAGGAGCTGGCCGCGTGCTACAAAAGCTGAAAGTCCTGTTCCTGTGCACCGGCAACGCCTGCCGCAGCCAAATGGCCGAGGGGTGGGCGCGGCACCTGCGCGGCGACGTGGTCGAGCCGTATTCCGCCGGGATTGCGACGCGCGGGCCGGACGCGCGCGCGGTGCGGGTGATGGCCGAAGCGGGCGTGGACATCTCGGGCCAGCGGTCCAAGCATGTGGATGACTTGAAGGACATTCCATTTGATTATGCCGTGACGGTCTGTGCACACGCGGACGAAAACTGCCCGGCGTTCCCGGGTCGCACACAGGTCGTGCACGTCGGGTTTGATGATCCGCCCGGCCTGGCCCGCTCGGCCCGCGACGAGGAAGAGGCGCTCGGGCACTATCGCCGCGTGCGCGACGAGATCCGCGCGTTCATCGAGACGCTACCCGCGTCGTTGAGCCACTGATCGGGGATGGAAGTAACCACTGGAGAACACCATGAAAGACAATGTGACACGCAATGATGCCGAGACGGTTCGCGAGCACGTGCGCACGCGGTACGGCGAAATCGCCCGCACACCGGCCGCACCGCGCGAGACACGGGCGGGCGGGTGCTGTGGTTGCGGGCCGACCGGCTGTGCGCCGGGCCCCGCGACGGCCGACGACGTGGCCAAGCGCGCCGGTTACAACGAAGCCGAGCTGGCTACGTTGCCCGAGGGCGCCAACATGGGCCTCTCGTGCGGCAACCCGACGGCGCTGGCGTCGCTCAAGCCGGGCGAGGTAGTCGTGGACCTGGGTAGCGGCGGCGGGTTCGATTGCTTCCTCGCCGGCCCGCGCGTCGGTCCGACCGGGCGGGTGATCGGCGTGGACATGACGGCCGACATGATCAGCAAGGCCCGCCGCAATAGCACGTCCTACCGCGCCCGCAGCGGGCTCGACAACGTCGAGTTCCGTCTCGGCGAAATCGAGCACCTGCCCGTGGTCGACAACAGCGCAGACGTGGTGATCTCGAACTGCGTCATCAACTTGTCGCCGGACAAGCCGCAGGTCTGGCGCGACGTTGCGCGCGTGCTTAAGCCCGGCGGGCGGGTCGCGGTCTCGGACCTGGCGCTGCTCCGGCCGCTGCCGGAAGCGGTGCACGAGATGGTAGCGGCCCTGGTCGGCTGCATCGCCGGGGCCGTGCTGATTTCGGAGACGGAGCAGTACGTTCGGGCGGCTGGCTTGGTCGACATCCGGCTCGAGCAGAAACCCGACTACGTCGCCTCGCTGGCCTCGTTCCAGGACCCGCTGTACCAGAGGATTGCCGCCGCGCTGCCGCCGGGCACGAAGCCGGCCGACTACGTGACCAGCCTCAATGTGACCGCCCGCAAACCAGGGTGAACCCGATGAAGTCGGAATGCGTCCCCCAACTGTCGTTCCTGGACCGCTTCCTCACCCTCTGGATTTTCCTGGCGATGGCCGCGGGCGTGTTCGGCGGCTACTTCTGCCCCGGCGTGGAGCAGATCATCAATCGCTTCCAGGTCGGCACGACCAACATCCCCATCGCGGTCGGCCTGATCCTGATGATGTATCCGCCGCTGGCGAAGGTGAAGTACGAGGAGCTGGGCGACGTCTTCCGCAACTACAGGATTCTCGCGCTCTCCCTCGTGCAGAACTGGGTCATCGGCCCCGTGCTGATGTTCGCGCTCGCCGTGCTGTTCCTGAGCGACCTGCCGCACTACATGATCGGGCTCATCCTCATCGGC
>CAIWOY010000053.1 GCA_903914415.1 uncultured Phycisphaerales bacterium
ATACGCATGCTGATTAGTCCTTGCGCTCGATCCACGTGGTTCGGCAAATCGACTGCATTCGCGCAGTCGTGAGGCTGTTCCAGGCGTCGGTACCGGCGGCCAGGAGGGCCTCGTAGTCGGCGTACACGCGGTTGCTCAGGTGGTGCTCCTTCAGGAAGCACCAGAGGCGTTCGATCGGGTTCAGCTCGGGCGAGTAGGGCGGCAAGAACAGCAGCGTGATGTTGGCCGGGACCTGCAGGTCCTTGGCCACGTGCCAGCCGGCCTGATCGAGCACGAGCACGACCTGGCGCGTCGGACCGACGTGCCGGCCGAGCCGCTCGAGATACAGGCTCATCAAGCCGGTGTTCACGGTCGGCATCAGCCAGCACAGCGCGTCGCCCGTGCGGGGGTTGGCCGCGCCGTAGGCATAGACCCAGTCGTATTCCGTCTGTTTCAGCCGGGTCGGCCGCGAGCCGCGGCGGGCCCAGACGCGGGTCAGCGAGCCCTTCTGTCCGAAGCGGGCTTCGTCCTGGAACCAGACTTCGACGGTCCGGTCAGGATGTTCGTGGCGGACGTTCTGGACAAAAGGGGGGCGTCTTTCAGCCAGGCCTGCATCACGGCCGCGTCGTTCTTGCGATGCCGCGGCCGGGGCTTGAGGTACGAATAGCCCAGCCGATGCAACAGGTCGTAGGCGCCCGGCAGCGAGTAGCTGACGCCGAATTCTGCCTTCAGGATGCGAACCACGTCGACGCCGCGGAGCGAGCACACGCCATCGGTCGGCTTCGGCTCAGCATCCAAACGCGTCCGCAGCTGCGCTTCCGCGGCGCGTGGCAGCCGCGTGGGTTGCCCCGCACGCGGACGATCCTGCAGCGCCTCGAGCCCACCGTCGCGGTAGCGATAGACCCAATACTGCACGAACCGCCGACTGCGGCCGAGCTGGCCAGCGATCTGCGGCGCCTCGAAGCCGCGCAGGGCCAACAGCACACAGCGATAGCGCTCGCGCCGCCGCCCATCACGCCCGGCCCGTGTTCCCCGTTCGAGAACCTGCAGATCGTTCGCGTCACGCGCTTCGACATTCATCCAACGGCCTCCTGGCCACGCCGCACAAAGTCTGCGCGACCCGAGGCCTTGGCGCAATACCTAACTTGCGCCGAACTGCGCGCAAAGACTAATCAGATTCCGTATAACTACACTAGGACGACCTGCTTGCGGCCGGTACCACCGCCTGGAACCAGCTCACCCCGAGCCGCATCCGCTCCATCTGTCAGACCGCATGGCTACAGCGCACGAATTAACCTGGATGCGTATTACACCCACGACCTCAACCGTGGACCGGCGGGCGCTCGCAGTCCGGTAGACCGGCTCCGCGGCATAGCACTTCTCCAAAAGTGCAGGGAAAAGCGTAGTGCCACGGTTTGGGGACGGACTGACCGGTCGCTGACGTGCCGTAAGCGCGGCGCTGGGCGGCACTTCGGAATCGGGGCGACAGGACTCGAACCTGCGACCTTCTGCACCCCATGCAGACGCGCTAGCCAGACTGCGCCACGCCCCGGAGCAATCACTCCTACATTAGGACTTTGGCGGGGCTCCGTCAAGCTCCGGTTTTGCCGGCCCCGTCGCGGGCCGCCGATCCCGCAGCATGAGAATCGCCAGCGCCCCAACCCCGCCCACCAGGAGCATGTCCGCCACGTTGAACACCCACGGCCACAGGTCGCCCCCCCCAAACCACTTCTGCGAGACCTTGATGAAGTCCCGCACGCAGCCGACCGGCGCGAGTTCCCCCGCCAGCGTCCTCGAAACGTGCCGCACCGCAGCGTCGGCGTCGGGCGGATAGTCCTGGAGCACCACCTCCGCCCCGTCGTCGGACAGCAGCGTCCAGTAGTGCCCGGAGTTCGGCGGAAATTGGACCAGCTTTACAAAAACGCGGTCGTACATGTTCCCCAACGCGCCCGCGAAAATCGCGCCGAGGGCAATGTGCGTGAACCAACGGCGCGCCGCGCACTGGGCGAACATCCAGAGCACCAGGGCCAGCGCCAGCAGCGACGCCACCACGAACAGGCCCGTGCGGCTGGCCCCCAGGCCGAAGAGGGCGCCGGGATTCAAGGTCGTGTGAAACTCCAGCACGTTGGGGATCAAAACGCGGCGTCCGCCCTGGCGCAGCGTGGCGAAGGCCCAGTGCTTGGACCACAAATCGAGTCCCACCCCGGCAACCACGACAAACCAGAAACGCAGGTGCGCACGGACAGCGCACAAGGCGGTGGCCGGCCGCGCGACCCCTGCGGGATCGACCGCGTGGGCCCCCTCGGGTTTGGTCGTGGGCAGGTCGGCGGATTGAGTGGTTGGCAAGCGCAAGGGGCTACAGCCCGCGCGCTTGGCCCTTCTCCCGGGCCAAGGCGTATTCGTAGCAGTAGCAGGCCCACGGCTTGGCCCGCAGACGGGCCTTGCCGATCGGCTTGCCGGTCGCGATGCACAAACCGTATGTCCCGTCGCGAGTGCGGTCCAGCGCCTCCTCGATCTCCTGCAGGACGGCGCGCTCACTCTCGATCAACCCCAGCGTGAACTCCTGCTCGTAATTGTCCGTGCCCAGATCCGCCATGTGGATCGGCATACTGGATAGATCGCCGGCCGCGTCGCGGCGGTTCTTGTTCAGCGCTTCGTCTTGGAGCGTCGACACGTCGCCGAGGATCTGCGCCCGCTTCTGAAGCAGCATTTCGCGGAACTCTGCGAGTTCCGCCCGGGTAAGCGGAGGCTCCGCCGGGACCGCGAACTCGGCCTTGCCTGCCAGCGCTCCAGCCGGCAAACGCGTCCCGCCCAGCCTGGCCGTCGGGGGCGGAGGAAGCTTCGCCGCACGCGACAGGGCCGGACGTGCGGTCACCCGGGCAGGCAGGGTCTTGCCGGCCGGTTTGGGCCGGCTCGCCTTCTCCGGTTGGCGTTTGCCCTTCTCGATCGGCCGCTTGACGGCGACCGGCTTGCGGGCCTTCGGCGTCCGGGCCCGGGCAGGGGCTGACTTCGCTCTCGACTTCACGGCCTTCTGGGCAGTCTTCTTGGGCAAGGTTCTCATCCCACTCGGGGGCGGTGGGCCAACTCCCGCGGCTCCAAGTTCTGGCGGCGACATCGCTCGCCGCAGAGCCCAGGAAGTATATCGGTCCCTCCGCGGCCGGTCAACCGTTCGACGAGCAGTTTCGCGCACGGCACACGGGGGGGCGCGACGAAAAATCCTTCGGGCCTGGTCCACCGCTCGCGACGAGCCGCGCCGGGCGTCGGCGCAGCCAAGGGGGCCGCCCTGGCCCGCATCACTCGGACGACCCCGCGGCGGCCGGCTGGGTGGCCGGCTGGCTGGTCGGCTGGGTGGCAGACTGGCTCGCCGGGCCCGTGGCCGGAGCCGTCGTCGTCTCTGCAGCCTGGCTGGCGGGGGCGGTGGTCGCCTCCGCGGATTGACTGGACGGGGCGGACGCCGGCTGGCTGGCAGCCCGGCTGGTGGGCTGGCTCGTGGCCCGCGGGCTGCCCTTCGATCCGCCTTCCTCGGTGCGCGATCCCGGCAAGAGCGCCAGCAGACGCTCATCGGGGGCCATCACGACCTTGTCGCCTGCGGACAGCCCGTCCGTCACCTCGACCATGGTCGAGCTGGAGCGGCCCAGCTTGATCTCGGCCGGCCCGGCAGAAACGCTGCGCTGCACGAAGACGTACCGTTTGTCGCCCCGTGCAAACACACACTGCACCGGCACCGAGAGCACGTCGGGGACGTCCTCAATGAAGATCTCGACGTGGGCCGTGTCGCCCGGAGAAAGCGGCGCGTCGGTGTTTTCGAGCACGATCTCGGCGGCATGCTCCTTGAGCTCCGGATTCCACCAGCTCCGCTCAGAATCCGCAAACTGCGCGATCTTGGAGATCCGGCCGGTGAACGTGCGCTCGGGAACGGCGGGGACACGCACCTGGGCCGTCAGGCCCTCCCGGATCTTGTGGCGATCGGCCTCGTGGACCCGGGTGGTGACCTTCATCTGGCTCGTGTCGGGCAACGTAATCAGGGTCTGCCCTTCGAACACTTTCTGCCCCTGGGCCACCCGCTCGTTGCCCCAGCGCCAGTCGCCGCCGGCGTACTGGACCATCCCGTCCGCGGGGGCGCGGATCTCGCACTTGGCAAGCTGCTCTTTCAGCGTGTTCAACGTGACTTCGCGGAGCGCGAGCGTGTCGCGCTGGTTCTCGACCTTGGCCTGGGCCTGCTTCTCGCGTGACTCGCCGCGCTGCTTTTCGCGTTCGAGCTCGTCCCGGGTCTGCGCGACCGCGGCCTCCTTCTGCATCTTGTTCTTCGGCTTCTCGTAGTTCTCCAGGATTTCGAGTTCGAGCCGGCTCATCTCCAGCGTCAATTCCGCTTTCTTGAGTGCATCCCGCAGCTCGTCGTACTTGGACTGAGAGATGAACTTCTTGTCGAGCAGCACCGCGCTCTTCTCGTACTCGTCCCGCTTGCTGTTAACGTCCATCTCGCTCTGCTGGATGTTGATCCGGGCCTGCTTGAGGGACCGCTCGTAGTCCCCCTTCATGTAGCGCTCGAGCTCCAGCTCGGCCACCGCCAGGTCGATGCTTGCCTTGTCGAGCCGGCTGGCGTCCTCGCTCTTCGTGATCGCCAGCGCCTGCTCCGCCTCCGCCGCGGCCGCCTGCGTCGCTCCGAACTCGATCTCCGCGGCGCGCACCCGGTCCCGAAACTCCGCCGAGGCCAGCTTGACGAGCAGGTCCCCCGCCTTGACGCGCGTGCTCTCCTCGATGACCCATTGAATGGTAGCGTTCCCGCCCGGCACTTCACACTTGATGTCCACCGACTTGACGGGCTTCAGCTCCCCGTCCTCTTTGAGCGTCACGCTCAGCGCCCCGCGCTGCACGACATGATACGCCTGCTGGTCCGTGCCGCCCTTGAGCAGCCCAAGCAGCCGCAGTAGCTGCCACCCTCCCACCACGAGCACCACGACGACGACGACGGCCCCTCCCCCAATCAGCCACGGTCGTCGCCGGCCCCCGAAGAACGGACGGCGCAGGAGCGTACGCAGCCGAGCCCCCGGCGAAGTCGTCTGCGCTACGTCACTCACTACGCTCCGTCCTTCGCGGCACATCCTGCGGCGGGCGGCTCACTCCAGCAGCCAGCCCCGCACGCGGTCGCTGTTTTTCAGCAGCCACGTCACCTTCCGCCCGACCATTTGCAGGACCCCGAAGCCCGGGAGCCGCCCGAAGGACCCGGTGACGGCGATGGGCACCACGGTCTCGCCGACCAGGGCCTCGATCATCAGGTCTGGCACTACCGCCCGTTGCTCGGTCGGCAGCGGCTGGCGCGTCAGGTAGCCGGCCAGAAACCGCCGCGTGCGCGTCTCGTCGCCGAAGTCCGGCCACTCCTCCGGCCCGGCCACGCCGCGCAGAATGGAGAACTGGAGCATCCCATACGCGACGTCGATGACGGCCGGCTGATGTCGGGCGGCGTCGAAGTCGAGCACGGCACAGACCCGCGGCCCGAGAAAGAGCATGTTTCCGGGATGCCAGTCCCCGTGGATGATCGTGACCGGCCAGGAGCCGAACCCGTCCCGGTTGACGCGCTCGGCCGCCTCGTCATACCGATCGTGCAGCTCCTGCGTCAGGTGCAGAAGCTCCGCCTCGTGCCCGACGACCGAGTCGTGCCCGGACGCCGTCGTCGGGATCGCGTTCAGACCGGTGCGCACCGAGGCCGAGTCATGATAGCTGCCCGCAGGCGGCGTCCATTCCGTCTGGAAATCCGCCACGGCGGCGTGATAGCGGGCCAGCGTGACCGCGGCGCTGGCGGTCTGCTCCAGCGAATTGTTGTACCGATCGCCCTCGACGTACTCGAACAGCTCGTACACGTGCCCCCCGAGCTGGAGCAGCGAGTTCTGCTCGTTCCGCGTACCGATCAGCGCGGGGACCGGGAAGCCGCGCGCGCGGAGATGACCCACGAGGGCGTGCGAGAACGCCACTTTGAAGGGGTCGTCCCGGCCGGAAGCACGCCGCTTCAGCAGAAACCGCCCACGCGGCGTCTTGAGCAGCAGCTTCGGGGCCCGGCGTGAGCCGCGCGGAAACTCCTTGGCGCTCTCAATCACGCCGATGTCGTAGTGACTGAGCACGACGGCCAGCTCGCTGGGCGAAAACCGTTCCCGATCCGATTCCATCCGCTATTCCAATGGCCCGGCCTGCCACCCGCCGTAGCGGGCGACTTCCCAGCTACCATCATAAAGCGGGCGCCGCGGCGCACAATGGTCCAGCGCCGTGCGCAGGGTGTGACCATAATTCCTGGGAACAGGTAAAGTGCGCGGCGAGCGAGAGTTGGCGGGGGTTGGGTTGTGCGTTTTGGCAAGGAGGCCGAGCGATGAGCGATGAGTCGAGCGAGCCGGTCACGCCGGAAGCATGGGAGCAGGCCCTGGCAACGGAGTTCGCGGGGTTTATGGAAGAGATGCGGGCGGCGATGAACGCGGCGCGGGAAGGGCATTGGATCGCGGACACCGAGGAAGTGGTGCGGGACGCGGGCGAGCGGCTGCGGCAGCGGGCGTTGGAGAAGCTGTTGCAGTTGCGGGTGCAGGCCGGGGAGGGTGCTTTTTCCCCCGCCGGACCGCTGGATCGGGTGGCAGGACAAGGGGCCGCAGGCGGTG
>CAIWOY010000054.1 GCA_903914415.1 uncultured Phycisphaerales bacterium
CCCGCGCGGCGATAGAGTTGACCGCGGCGCGCCCGCGCCTGAACGACCGCCTGCTTCTGTGCGATCTTCGCACGGCGTTTCTGGATGCGGTCGAGCAGATTCTGGTACTTGCCGGCCTTCCCTTGCGCCTCGTCGAGCAGTTGCGCGGCCGCCGGCATCTCGCCCTGGGCGATCGCGCGGTCGGCTTGGGCGATGGCCCCCAGCGTTTCGGCCAGATCGAGCGACTGCACGACCTTCGCCCGCTCGGCGTGGTCCTCAGGAATCAGGTCAAGCGCCTCGCGCAGCAGTCCGATGGCGACCGGATAGTCCTTGTCCTGGAACGCCCGCAACCCGGTCCGCAGCCGGTCGCGCGCCGCGTGCACGCGCTCCACGCGCACAGCCCGGCGAATCGTCGCCGCCTCCTGGTTGCTCGGGTCCAGCTCCAGAGCGACCTGGCACTGCTCGTCCGCCGCCTTCAGGTCCCCGCCGTTCAAACCCCGCCGCGCGTGGTCCAGCGCCGCGGCCAGCTTCGCGTTGCGGATCTCCGCCTCGGCCTTGGCGAGCTGCTGCCGGGCCTCGGTGTCACCCGGCGCCGATTGGAGCACGCGCTGCCAGGCGGCGACGGCGGTTTCCCATTGGCCCTGGGCGGCCGCGTCGTTCGCCTGGCGGCGGTCGCGACGGATGCCGGCGATCTTCGACTGGATCAGGCCGACGCGCTCGCGGGCGTGGATGTGATCCGGGTCAATGCGAATCACGCGCTCGTAGCGTTCCAGCGCCCCTTCCAGATCGCCGTCGCGATAGCACTGGTCCGCCCGGCGGACCAGGTGGTCCGCGTCGCCGACCTTGGCTTCCGCGAGGGCTTCGGCCAATGCCTCCGCGGCGGGATACCGTCGCGCGCGGTCGTGCTCGACCGCCTTGAGGACGCAGGCGCGCAGCGCTTCGGGGAGCTTGCTGTCCTGGATGACGCGCGGGCTGAGGCCGGTGAGCATCTCGTACAGCGTGGCGCCGAGCGAGTAGATGTCGGTGCGGTGGTCGACGTTCTTCGAATCGCGGAGCTGCTCGGGGCTGGCGTAGCTGGTCGTCCCCATGATCGCCCCGGTCTGGGTGAGGTCCTGACCCTCGGCGATGCGGGCCAGGCCGAAATCGACCAGCTTGGGCGTGCCGCGTGCACTGATCAGGATATTCCCCGGCTTGATGTCGCGGTGGATGATGCCGCGTTCGTGGGCATAGCTCAGCGCGTTGCAGACCTGCCGGGCGATCTCGACCGCGCGCTCGGGGTCCAGCTTGCCGTCGCGGACGATCTTGGTCCGCAGGTCCTCCCCCTCGACGTACTCCATCGAGATGAAGTAGCCGTCGGCGTCCTGGTCCACGTCGTAGATCTGCACGATGTTGTAGTGGTTCAGGGCGGCGATCGCGCGGGCTTCCGCCAAGAAGCGCTCCAGTTCGCGTCCCGAGCCGGACAAATGCCGGCCGATGCGTTTTAGCGCGACGATCCGGCCCAGGCGCCGGTCGCGCGCCTTGACGACGATGCCCATGCCGCCCTTGCCCAGCGGCTCCAGGATCTCGTAGCGCGCGAGGTCCGTCGGCTCCTCGCCGGGCTCGGCGACCATCCGCCGCCCGAGTGCGTCCAGCAGCGAGGCCCCGACGTGGGCGATCGTCGCGTCTTCGGTGAGGTCCGACAGGTCGGTGGTATCAGCCTCCCGCGTGGCCATCGGGGGCAAGTCGGCCGGTCCGTCGGCGGCTCGGCGGCCGGCATTCTCGATCAATCTCACGGCTGTGAGCCGTTCGCGAAGCTCCGGCAGCAGGTCGGGATGGTCGGCTATGACGGCGTCGTCCGGCAACGTCTCGCCCGCTGCCCGGCGGCGTAAGCACTCGTCGAGGATGCTCTGGATCCGCTGCAAGCGCTCCGCTTGGGAAACCCGCTCGGCTGGCTCTGGCCTGGCCACGACTCACCTCCGTCGGCGATTCACCGGGTGCGATCCTAGTGCAGTGACTCATATTTATTGCAACTATTGACGGCTTTCCGCGTCTTATTCTTTGCAGGAGGATAAGACCCAGGCGGAAGGCCGTAGCGATCAACCTGACGGATGAGGAACGGGCCACGCTCGCGACGGCGGCACGAAGCCGGACGGCCCCGGCGCGGCGGGTGGCGCGGGCCAAGATCGTGTTGGCCGCCGCCGCGGGGCGCACGAACCAGGAAATTGCCGCGCTGTTGGGGATCGAACGCACCAGCGTGGGCCGCTGGCGGAAGCGCTTCGCGGCCGAGCGGCTGGCCGGCATCGCGCGGGAACGGCCGGGCCGCGGCCGCAAGGCGGCCAAGCGCAAGCACTGGGCCCGGACGATCGTCGAGGTCACGCTGCACACGACGCCGGAGAACGCCACGCACTGGAGCCAGCGCAGCTTGGCGGAACATCTGGGCGTGTCCAAGTCGCTGGTCGAGCGGGTCTGGCGGTCCCACGAGTTGGCTCCCCATCGCGTGCGGATGTTCAAGCTCAGCCACGACAAGCGGTTCGTTGAAAAGCTGATCGACGTGGTCGGGTTGTATCTGCGGCCGCCGGAGCACGCGCTGGTCCTGAGCGTCGACGAGAAGTGCCAGATTCAGGCGCTGGACCGTACGCAGCCCGGCCTGCCGCTCAAAAAGGGCCGTTGCGGGACGATGACGCACGATTACGTGCGGAACGGCACGACCACGCTGTTTGCCGCCCTGGAGCTGGCCAGCGGCAAGCTCATCGGCATGTGCATGCCGCGGCATCGCCATCAGGAGTGGCTGAGGTTTCTGAAGCTGATTGACGCCCAGACGCCGGCGGAGTTGGACCTGCACCTGATCGCCGACAACTACGGCACGCACAAGCATGCACGGGTCAAGGCGTGGCTGGCCAAGCATCCGCGTTTCCACATGCACTTTGTGCCGACCTCCAGCTCGTGGCTGAACATTGTGGAACGCTGGTTCCGCGACCTGACGACCCGGCGCATCCGCCGCGACAGCTTCGGCAGCGTGGACGCTCTGGTGCAGACGATCGAGGCGTACAGCGCCCGACACAACGCAGACCCGCGGCCCTTCGTCTGGACCGCCGACCTGAAAGACATCTTGCCCAAGATCATGCGCGCCCACGAAGTCCTCGATAAGATGCAGAATCAATGAGACACTACACTAGGCGGTCCGTACAGGCACCCGAGTCTTAGTAACGACCGACATACGCGGGCTTCACACGAAACACCGGTGGCCTTCGCGCTCGGGCATGGCGGCCTTCAGCGCGAGTCGCTCAGAAACCGCGACCGGTGGCCCATTTGCTCTCGCAACCCCAAAAGCCCGCGATAACAAAGTTGGTTCACCGCCCGCTCGGTGCGGCCGAGGGCCTCCGCGATCTCGCGGACGGACTGGCCCTCGATGTGGCGCATCCAGATCACCTGCCGCAGGGCCTCCGGCAGGGTCGCCACCGCGACCTGCAAGGCCTGGACCGCCTCCTGGCGCGCAACCTGCCCGCTGGGGGAGCGGCCGCGCTCGTCCACCAGCCGGGCCAACCCGAGAAACGACGTCGTGCGGTCATGCTCCACACGGCGCCCGGCCGGCGGCGTGCGTTTGGCCGCGCGCCGGGCCTTCCCGGCGTCGAGCAGCTTCCGGTCCGCGATCATCGCCAGCCAGGCGTAAAACGCCCCCTCGCCCCGCGGCTCAAGCTCCGCAACGTGCCGGTGGGCCGCGGCATAAGTCTCCTGGAGCACGTCCTCGACCGCGAGCGCCGCACGGAGATCGGCTGAGATTCGCCGCTCGATCCGCCGACGCAGCCGCAAGTCGTAAAAGAGGAGTAGCCGGCCCAGGGCCAGGCGATCACCCTGGGTCGCGCGGACGACAAGCTCACTTAGCGCCGCCTCCATGTGCCGCCACCTCGCGTCGACGTGGTTGGCCGGGCATTTCCTCCGGTTCAGGTAGTCTACGGGCAGCGGCGCGGGGGGAACAAGCGGCGCAGGCGGCTTTGCGCCCGCGGGCGGTCTTCGTAGAATGCAGACAGGGCGCACGACGCGCGGAAAAGGAAACCGACTATGTCAGGGCATTCCCACTGGGCACGGATCAAGCGGGCCAAGGGCGTCACCGACGCCCGCCGCGGCCGGGCATGGAGCAAACTGGCGCGGGCAGTGATCGTGGCGGCCCGCAGCAGCGGCGGCGACCCGGACATGAATCTGGGCCTGCGGTACGCCATCGATGCGGCCCGCGACGCCAACATGCCGAAGGACACGATCGAACGCGCGATCAAGAAGGGCACCGGCGAGCTCGCGGGCGGCAGCCTGGAAGAGCTGATCTATGAAGGCTACGGCCCGGGCGGAGCCGCGATCCTCTGCATCGCGCTCACCGACAACCGCAACCGCACCGCCCCGGAGATCAAGAAGACCTTCGAAATGCGCGGCGGCAAGCTCGCCACCCCGGGGTCGGTCGCACGCATGTTCAGCAAGCGCGGCGTGTTCCTGATCTCCGCCGAGCAGACCGACGAGGACACGCTGACCACCCTCGCGCTCGACACGGGCGCGGACGACGTGCAGGCGCTGGGCGAGGCGTTCGAGCTGTCCTGCGATCCGAGCGCGTTCGACAAGGTTCGCGCGGCACTGGCGGCCGCGAACATCCGGCCTGAGAGTGCCGAGGTGTCGATGGTCGCCGCCGTGTCGGTGCCGCTGAAGGGGCATGAAGCCGAGCGCATGATGAAGCTGATCGACGCGCTCGAGGAGCACGACGACACGCAGAACGTGTACAGCAACTTTGAGATTACGGGTGAGGATGCGGCCCGCCTCGCGGGCGGATGAGCCGCCGCTTTCGAGGAGGACGGGTCGTGATCACGTGGGGTCAGCGGGTCGCGTTCATACTGCTAGTCGCCAATGTTGCGTGGGTCACCGGCTGTTTCACGGTTGCCAAGCAGGCGTTCAGCGAGGTGCGCGGGGCACAAGGCGAGATGTTGCCGATTCGCGAGATGAGCGCGGCGGCGCTGGCCAGGTACCGGAGCGTGGAGTTCACGCCGGCCACTACGACGGTCGGTTCGCGGATCTGCCCCCCGGAGCTGCTGCGGGCCTATGATCGGTCCGCCAACCAGGTCGCATCCCGGCTGAAGCGGTCGTACGCCGGCGGCGAGCCGAGCCTGAAGATCGACAGCGACGTGCTCTATTTCCAGGGGAAGGGCTTGTTGAGCGGGGCCCTGCTGCTGGCGCGCGTGCGGATGCGCGCCGGGGACGAGCTCGTCGGGGATGCACTGGTCAAGACCGAAAGCAACTCGTTTCGGGCGGGCGGCGAGGGGGACCTGGCCCAGGCGTCGCTCGACGCCGTCGCGTGGTTCCTCGAAAAACCGCAGCGGACGGCGCCCCCCAGAGACGCGACGGAAAAAACGCGCGATGCCCGCGAGTAGCCGCCGGTCGCGGCCTGCTCCTAGTGTAGTGTCTCATTGAAACTACGACGTATCGGAGCCGCAACATTCATGTCGCGCGGTGGTCCCGCGCGGCCTGAAGGCCGCGGCTCAGCCCGTGATACGATCAGTTTCTTCCGAGAGACCACACTAGGCCCGGCTGTCCCACAGCGGTTCGTCGTGACCCGCGGCCCGGTTGTCGCACCGGGCCATGACGAACAGCGCATCCGAAAGCCGGTTCAGATACTTGATTGCCTCGGGGTCCACGGGTTCCTGCTGCGACAGCGCAGCAACCTCGCGCTCCGCGCGGCGACAGACGGTGCGGGCGACGTGCAATTGGGCGGCGGCCGGCGTGCCGCCGGGCAGGGCGAAGTTCTTGAGGGGCTCCAGTTGCTCGTTCAACTGGTCGATCAGCCGCTCCAGCGCCTCGACGTGTCGGGCCTCGATCCGCGGGCCCGGGTGCTTCTGCTGGCTCGCCTCTGGAATGCAGAGCTCGGCCCCGAGGTGGAACAGCTCATTCTGGATTCGGCGCAGCGGCGTGGCGAGCTCGCTGGCGCTGCCGGTCGCGAGCACGACGCCGAGCTGCGCGTTGAGCTCGTCGACGGTGCCGTAGGCGCGGATGCGCGGCGCGGTTTTCGGGACGCGCTGGCCGTTGCCGAGCGCGGTCGTGCCGTCATCGCCGGTACGCGTGTAGACCTTGGTGATGCGTGGCATGCGCGGTCTCCGTGGCGGGCTTAGTAGCGTTCGGCGCCCCTGCCGGACATAGAAGACCAACTCGCCTTCCACGGCCGGCAGGGGCGCCGGCCGCTACGCCTTCCGCCGCTACTCCGACAGCGGGTTGATCGCCAGCCCGCTGGCCAGCTTCGGAAAGAAGTAGGTGCTCTTTTGCGGCATCAGGTCGCCTGCCCCGCAGACGCCGCGCAGCTCCTCCATCGTCGTCGGCTGGAGCAGAAACGCCGTGCCCTGGCTGTCGCTGGCGGCGCGGACGGCGTCGGCGGCCGTCTTGATGTATTGGATCGCCGGTTCCTTCCCGCCGCAGAGCTTGGGCGACACGACGCGGTCCAGCAGGTAGGCATGGAGAAAGGCGAGGCCGAGGCGGCGCCACGCTGGGCTGCGGCCGGGCTCAAGGCTGTCCAGGATGTCCGCAGACCGCGGGCGGACGACGAAGTGGCGCCCACCGGCGGCGTCGAACCAGCCGACTGCCTGCGGTCCAAAGCGGGCCAGCGACCGGACGGCCTCCTCGGGGCTAGCAACAGCGAGCGGCTGCAACTCGAGCTTGGAGTCGCCAGCGAGCGTGTTGTCGCCGATCTTCATGCCCGGGAGCACGCGGTGCGTCGGGAGGATCAGCAGGCCCGGATCGTCCATCGCACAAAACACGCACAGGACGTAGTTGGCGGGGTGATTATCGGGCAGGGGGCCCTGCTGCTGCATCAGCCAATCGCGGTACAGCAATCCGGTGCCGTAGCGATGGTGCCCATCGGCGATGTAGATCGCCCTGGGCTTCATCAACTCGGCGACCGCGGCGATTCGGCCGGGATCGTCGACGCCCCACAGGTAGTTCTCCACGCCATCGAGCGTCCCCTTGGCAAGCGGGCGAGTGGGCAGGCCCTCCGCAAGTCGCCGGCTGACCGCGTTCGCCGCATCCTCGTACAGCCCGAAAATCGGGCTGAGGTTCGCCTGGGTGGCCTGGGTGAGTGCCAGACGGTCCTCCTTGGGTCCGCCGAACGTCCGCTCGTGCGGAAAAACGCTGCCGGTCCCGAACGGTTCGAGCCGCAGCCGCGCGAAGAACATCTTGCGGACGTACTCGGTGCCGGCGTGGCGGTACTTCTGGTGGTAGACGTAGATCTGCGGCCGGCGGTCGCGGACCATCGTTCCGTCCTGGAGCCACTGGCGCAGCGTGTTATGGGCGGCGGCGTAGGCGGCCGGCGGACCGGCCGATTTGGGCGGCATGTGGGGCAGGTCGATCTTGACGAAGTTCCGCGGGTCGCGGGCAAGCAGGGCGTCTTTCCCGCCCTGATCGAGGACGTCGTAAGGCGGGGCGAGCCGGGCGGAGATATCGCAGTCGCGCTCGGCGGCGGCATAACGGATGGCCGGGAACGGCTGAATGGTGCTCATGCTGATCCCACGTGCCGGCGTTGAGCTCCTCGGGCGCACAGCGCGGTGCCGGGCCCCTTGCCGGCAGGAAAGAACGGGATCGGCGCTGCGCAGCGGCAGTTCAAAATGGGTTCGGTTTGGGCTGATATGCGACCTCGCGACCGCCAGCCCTGAACCGCTCCCGAACCGCGGACGGCGAAATTGACGCGACACCTGTTTTCATCTAGCATTGGTGGGAGGAAAGTGGGCCGGCGCGCGGTCCGCGCTGTCGGTCTGTCGCTGGTGAACGCCGTGCTGAAACGGAGGTTTCCGTTCATGAATCCCAGATCCTTCGGTGGCCCACTTCTCGCTACGTTTCTGACGGCGGTACTTGTCTGTATCACGATCCTGGGAGGCTGTCCAGTCGCCCAGACGCCCGGGCAGCCAAGCACCGAACCCAACCAGACGACCACGGTGTCGGGTCCGACCGGACCGTCACTCCCCGGCGGTGACCGGCCGGTGACCCTGCCGGTGCCGGACCAGCAGCAGACGGGCGGCACAACGGGACCCACGGGCGCCACGGGCGGCACGACGCTGACGTCGCCCGCGAACTCGGCGTTTCTGCGCGTGAGCGAGCCCTTTGATTCACGCGTGTTGCGGCCCGGAGCCTCGGTCACGGTGGAGTTCTTCATCAGCCTCGGTCCTGGAACCACGCTGAGCGGAACCGAACTGGTGGTCGCACGGGACGACAACCGCGACGGTGTCGCCGACGGAAACCCGGTGTTGTCGCGCACCGTCACCGCGGCGGCGGGCAGCAACAGCGTCACGTTCAACACGCAGGAAACGGTCGATCAGGGGCTCCTGACGCATGGGCTGGGACGCTTCGTGCTTGGCGTGCGCGTGGCCACCGGAGACGGCACGCAGGTGCTGCGCTACGCATCCGGCACGATCTCGGTGGACTCGCAGTCGCCCACCGCGACCTGGGTCTACCCGACCACAGACAACCTGCTCAGCCGCGACCCGAACTGGGCGGTGACGATCAGGACCCAGGACAATTCGCCGATCACGCTGACCATTCTGCTCGATCCGGACCTGGTGCCTCTGAACGGGAACGAGGTCCAGTTTGCGAAGATGGACTTGCAGCCCGATCCGAACTCGGACACGCTCACGACGACGGTGAACCTGCCGCTGAGCACGTTCCCGGTCGGGAGGTATTACTACTATTACACCGTGACCGACGGCTTCCCGCCGGTGGCGTCCGGCTACGCGCCGAACCCCACGACCGGCGGCTACGCGCGGCTGGGCCTGACCGACCGCCTGATCGGCCCCTTCGATCTCAACCAGCTCGACCCCCAGGCCGACCCGAACGGCAACACCGGCGTACTCAGCAAAGGCGCGATCCTGCAGGGCTTCAATTTCAACGACCTGGCCGGCAGCGCCATGACCGGGGTCCCCGACATCAACGGCGACGGGTATGACGACCTTGTGATCGTGTCGCGCTTCGGAAAGCCCCGGCTCGAATCGGTCCAGGGCATCGGCTATGGCGAGGCATACCTGATTCTGGGCCAACCGGGACGCCTGCGCACCCCGAAGCGCTTGAACGCCGTCGGTAGTCTCACGCCTTCCGGCATACAGGGTCTCGTGTTCACCGGGATTCGGTGCCCGCGCACGACCTCGTGGACGGAGGGCATCTCCGACGTGACGTATGTGCCGGACATGGACGGCGATGGCCTGCCCGATCTGGTGTTCAGCTTCCCGCGCACCGAGTCCATCACGCTCACCAACAACCCGTGGCAGCCGCCCGTCTCCGCGCCCTACACGCCGATGGGCTCGCTCGAATACGATCCGGACCGGGATGGCGCGGACACGGTCGATCTGCCCGACCCGAACAACCCCGGCAGCTTCCTGCAGCAACGCTCCGACTTCGAAGTGACGGTCGACGGGTCCACCTGGCTGAAGAACCGCACGCAGTTCACGCGCGGCGGGATCGTCATTTGCTCCAGCAGCAACGCGATGTTCAAGAGCACGACGCAGCTCGGGACGCGTGGCGACCGCGTGATCGACCTGCACGAGGTCGGGCAGATGTTCACCAACATGCGGCGCGCCGAGCAAGTCCCCCGCCTCGTCAGCGAGACCGCGTCGCCCGACTCCTGCTTCGCCTGCGACCCCAACGCGACCGACTCGTGTGGCGACCCCAATGACGGCAAGGACACCGCCTACCAGAACCTCACCCTTGCGTGGGAGACGTTGCTGAACGACCAGGGCCCGGTCGGCTTCGATAACTGGCTGACCGACCGCACGTTCTGGGATCCGCAGAATCCGCCGCTGGCCAACATATCCGTGTCCTCGGTTTCGCTGTCCACCATCAGAACCAGTTACGTGCACGATGCGAACGATCCGTGCGGCACCAGCCACTGCGTCGTGAATAACACCTGGGACACGGCTGTGCCTTGCCTGTTCTCCGGCGTGCCCGGCACCCGCCGTGGCGCGATGTACTGGGAGCCCAACGTGCCGACGACGTCCGTGCCGGGCTTCTACGTGTATACCGGGTTCTACGGATTCGACTCCGTGAATGTCAGTCCGTGGGACACCACGATCGGGGCACGCGTCCTGGGACAGGCCGTCAACGACAAGTTCGGCACCGCCGTGGCGTCGGATGGGACGTGGCTGTATATGATCGCCCCGCAACATTCGGCGCGTCAGGAAGACGTGCCGCGGCTCGGGCTGCCGACCGGCGGGCGGCGCGCGCTCTCCGGCTCGGTCTACCAATATCGCATCGCCACGCCCGGCTATGTTGGCGGTCCCACGCAGTCGCAACTCTGGATCGAGCCGGGCACGCACCTGGTCGGCGACCCCAACGACCCCAACAGCTTCGTGTCGACCCCCATCGCCTTCCCGTATCTCGACGCACAAATCCCCGGCAACCAGGACTCAGCGTTGCCGGTCCCACACACGTACGTCATCAAGGACAGCGGCTACGGGCGTGCAAACGATGTGCTTTGGCCGGAAGAATGGGTGGCCCTCGGGAATTCCGACACGACCTATCCCGGAGCGGTCCGCCAACTCCCGTACTCGATCACCACGACCGGGTGTGACACGGCACTGACCACGGCAGTCCTGGCTGGGGTGCGACCCAGCGCGAAATGCACCTCGCCGGTGTGGACCGCGCCCGCGCTCCGCTATCACAACCTCATCAACCGCACGCGCCAAATCGTCGGACCCCACGCGGGCGCGCGGATTTCGTCCGTACGCAGCGTAGGCGACGTCGACGGCGACGGCATTGCGGACTTCGCCGTCGGCTCGCCCGACATTCGCGACGATTTCGATCCCAACGGGGCCGTGCTCGGCGGCATCTTCATCGTGTACGGACGGCCCACCGGCCTCGAAGGCGACTACCTGCTCGAGGAGCTGGCGTACGATACGAGCAACATCAACCGTCTCGCCGGCGTGTTCCTCAAGGGCAACCCGCCGGCCTCCCAGCTCGCCCGCGTCTTCGACAGCGCCGGCGACTTCAACGGTGACGGCTTTGGCGACGTGATCATCGGCAACGAGGTGGCGGCGAGCAACGCCGGCGAGGTTATCGTCCTCCTCGGCTCGCCCACGCTCCAAAGTCCGGGCGGCGGCTGGACGATCGACACGGCGGTGGCCGCGAACGTCGCCGTGCGCTTCACGGGCGAAGCCGCCGGCGACCTGGCCGGCGCCAACGTCAGCCGCGCGGGCGACGTGGACGGGGACGGCTACAGCGATATCCTCATCGCGGCCCCGGGTGCGATGGGCGGCAAGGGCGCCGTCTATCTGATCTACGGCTCCGCGCAGTACGGCAATCCGAGCTTCCCCAAGACGTTCTCGCTCTCCAAGGTCGGGACGTTTGACGTGCCGGGCGCGAAGTTCATCGGCCGCGCGGTCGGTGATGCGCTCGGCGGCGGCACCCTTACTTACGGCGACGGCAACCCCGCCAACGTCAACGGCTCGGTGTTCCTCAATCCCGACCATACCCCCGTGACGGTGTACTCCAAGGGCGTGACGATGATCGGCGACGTCGACGGCGACGGCCACGGCGATATCGCCATTAGCTCCATGCTGGCCGACGCTCTCGGCCGCCGCGATTCCGGCGAGGTCTACATCATCTACGGCCGCGGCGACCCGCACTGACGTTGCACGCCAAGGCGCGAAGACGCCAAGAATTCAGCACGACAGAAACAAGCGGGCGCCGCGCGGCGCCCGCTTCTTTTGCGCGCGGGCACTGGCCCCCCTTTTTGGATCCCCGCGCTCGGCGATCAGCCGCGACCTGCGGCGGTCGCGCGTGCTTCGGTGGTGGACGCCGCGTTCGGCCGGTCCTGGTCGCAGTCGCCCTTGTGTACGCGCGTAATGACGAACGGGCGGCCGACGGCGTAGATGACGTTGCCGCGGGCTTCGACCGGGTGGAACACGCTCGGCAGGTCCGCCGGGGCCGGCACCCAGCCGGAGCCGGGCCGGTCGAACGCCCAGGCGTCCATCAGGTACCGCCGGCCGCTTTGCTTTGCGCCGGCCGATTCGGCGCGGTAGACCGACTCAACCTCGATCTGGGCCTCAACCGCCAGCCAGCATGCGTGCGTGACGCGCCCCCACGGGTTGTCCTCCGTGCGGAAGATCGCCCGCGGCCGCACGTCATACGTGTAGACCGGGTGCCGATGGTAGCGGTAGTCGAGCCACGGCGGGCTCGGCTCGCACTCTGCGCCATGTAACGCGGGCGCCAGACTTACCGGCGTGGAGGCCTCCGGGTCATATATCCACCGTCGGGCTGCACGGACGCAGTAGCCGCGTTTCAGGTACACGGGCAAAGCCTCGGGACCGGCCCCGAACGTGCCGATCCAGCCATCGCGCTCCTCCGCGATCTCCTGCATCCGCTGCAGCAGCTTGCCGCCCAGCCCGCCACCCTTCAACTCCGGCAGCACGTGCCACAACGCCAGCCAGCAGGATTGCGGCCGCGGATAGGGCGCGACGATCGCCCCGAGGAAGCCGACCAGCCGTGCGCGATCGTAAAGGCCCAGCACGCTGAGGCCCGCCGGGAACCGGTCGCGGTCCACCCACGGCGTGCCGTACGTGAACTTGAGCAGCGCGGCGTCGCGGGCCAGGACGTGCCCGTGCCGCCAATACGTATCGATGTACTTCTGAAGTTGGGCGGCGTCGTCGCACGGCCGCACTTGCGGTGTCATCTCTAGCTCTCCTGCGCTGGCCTACGGCCGACAGGCGGGTCGGCCGCTACGTTCGCGCGGCGGGCGATTTCGTCGCGGACGAACTTCGCATCGATGCGGTCTTCCGTAGTAAACGTGTGGATGTAGCCGCACGCCCGGGCCAGCGCCGCGGTGACGGGCGTGAACCGCCCGAATGGGTACGCCAGAGCGCGCGGCAGCGTGCCGAATAGCTGGTTCATCAGGCGGACGGCGCGGTGCATGTCAGCCGCCTGCGCCTTTGGGGACAGCGTGTTGTACGGGACGTGGTCGAAGCCGTGGCCGCCGAGGGCGTGGCCGGCGTCCTCCAGCGCCCGGAGTTGCGCCGCCGTCAGGTACCAATCGTCGGCACGCAGGCCGACGCGGGCGTTGACCTCGCGCAGCACCGCGGCCGCCTCGGCGGCAGGCAGCGCGAACGCGAGGGCGTACTTGAGCCGGCGCTTGTGCGGGACTTCGTAGTGATACAGCCGGTCGGCCTCGTTCGCGTCGATCGCGACGCCGGCCAGGTGCGGACTGACCCGCCGCTCCAGCTCGGCCCACCCCAGCTCGTTGGCCAGCGCGTGCAGGAGGTGCTGCGGGCACCAGCGGTCGGGCTCGTGGGAGTACGGCCGCATCGGAGCGAAGAAGACGCCCGGCAGGCCGAGGTCGTCGAGGATCGCCGCCGCCACGGCCTGGTCGCGCAGCGCATCGTCGAACGTGATGACGGCCAGTCCGCCCTCGCACACGTGCTGGACCGCGAACTCCTCGACGGTAACGACGCGGTACTGGGCTTGGATGGCCCGGATCTGCCCGGCGAACTCCTGCGGCGTGACGCCGGTGACGCCGTCGGAGTTGTGCTCGCGGATGTAGTGGTAGGTGACGACCAGATGCGCGCGGCGGGCGCCGCGCCCGTGGGGCGCAGATTGGTCGATGCACGCCGACCCGGGCGTGGCCATGCCGCCAGAAAGCTGCCCTGCCATACGAGGAGTATCGGACGGGCCGGCGAGCCGCTTGAACGTGTCGAAGACGAGGGGGTGTGACTACTCTTTGTGGCGGCGGGTGGTCCGGTCTGGCGAGGTGTGTCGTGGCGGACGATGCCTAGCCGTGGCGACCCGGGAAGGGGCGCGGGCGCGCAGCGGGGGCGCGAAGGGCGGCCAGAACAGGGTATTCCGGCGACTGGCGCGCCTTGGGTCAGTAATCGGAATGTGTTTTGGTGTCCCCGGTCCCCAGGGTGGGCGGCGTTGTGCAGGCGACGACGACGTGTCACCAGGCAATGGCCAATCGTCGGCCAAGTGCGGCGGGCCGAACGAATCGCGTCGCGGACAGCGCGGTCAACATGGGGGTGGCAAAGGCCGCGGGAAGGCATCCGGCAGGTCGCAAACA
>CAIWOY010000055.1 GCA_903914415.1 uncultured Phycisphaerales bacterium
CCGATCCCCTTGGCCTGGACCGTAATCCCGGTGGTCGTGGTGAACATCGCTTCCGACCACTTGCGCCGCGCCCGGGCGGCGGGGCGCGCTTTCGCCGGCCGGCGCCGGCCGCCGGGTTCTTCCGTGTCAGCCTCGGGCGCGCGGCACAGGTCGCCGTAGGCGGCGAGAATGGCGTCGTTCGTCTCGAGCTCGTGCCGGATATCGCGTACGAACTGCGTGGCGAGCGCGGCCTCGTGCGTGATGATGACGATGTTGCCGCGTTTTTGGAGGCACAGGCACCAGAGCGGGTAGGCCAGGGCGGCCAGCGTGCTCTTGGCGTGGCCGCGCGGGGCGACGCGCGCGATCAGGCGCCGGTCGCCGTCCGCCAGCGCGCGCATGAGCTCGGCGTGGAACCGGCAGGGGGGGTCGGTGAAGTAGTGGGGCAGGTACTGCCGGGCCCACGCCAGCGCGGGGGGCCCAGCGGCCGTGTCGTTCGGAGTCGGGTTGCCAGTCATGCGTCCTCCGGGGGCGCGGACCGGTCGCTGCGGCGTTCCGGGCCGGAGCCGGCCGGCCCCCACCCCTAAACCTAGCACAGGATCGTAGATAGTCTAGAAAAACCGGTCCGGCGGTTGCTGGCTGCGGCCCCCAGCGCGATTTTGTCGGGCGTTGCGGCCCACGCAGGAGGGCGAGACTCCCGCCGAGCCGGGCGCGTTGCAGCCCCGGCCCCGACGTCCGTCCGCCTTGACGTTCCGCCGACGCCGGAGTATTCGTGCACGCTGGCCGAACAGGAGACCACGTCATGGCATTCGAAATCACCAAGGTGGACGTGTGGGCCGGCGAAATCGAGGACCACCCGGGCGCATTGGCGGAGAAGCTCGAGGTCCTGGAGCGGGCCGGCGTCAACCTGGAGTTTGTCATCGTACGCCCCTCCACGGGCCTGCCCGGCACCGGCGTGCTGTTCGTTGCCCCACTGCACGGCCCGCAACAAGCACGGGCGGCCCAGGAGGTCAACCTGCGCCAGGCCGTGACCATGTACGTGCTCCGCGTCACCGGGCCCGACCGCCCAGGGGTCGGCGCCGGGATCGCGCGCGCGCTGGCCGAGGCGGGGCTGAACATCAGCGGCGTGTCGGCGGCTGCGATCAACGATCGCTGTCTGTTTTACATCCGGCTCGAGACTGAGTCGGACGGCAAGCGCGCGGCCCAGATTCTCACCGCGAAGCTGGGATAGCGCTGCTCCGAGTCCACGCCGCGAACCAGCGCGCCGCTCCAAGGCCGCCCGAGTCGAGTTGTGCCAGAGATAGAACCTGCCAACAGGCGGCCCCGCGTCCCGGGCCGCGGCACCCGGTTTCTTGGCGCCGTGTCCGGACCGGGGCTCTGCGCGGTCTTCGTGTGGGGAGCGTCGTTTGCGGCGACACGCGTCGCGCTGGACTGCCTCAACCCGTTCGGGCTGGTTGCGCTGCGCGCGGTCGCCGGCACCTTGCTGCTCGCAGCGATCCTGCACGCCCGTCGTGGACGGCTGCTCCCCATCCGCCACGACCTGCCGGCGTGCATCTTCCTTGGCGGCGTCCTGAGCGCCCATCTGCTCATCCAGGCTTACGGATTGCAGCGCACCACCGCGATCCACGCGGGCTGGATCATCGGCTTTATCCCCGTCACGCTTGCCTTGGGCGCGTGGCTCGTCGGGCAGCAGCGGCTGCACGGCCTGGGCTGGCTCGGCGTCGCGCTCGGCACCGGCGGCGTGCTCGTCGTCACGGGCGCCAAACCGCCCGACTTCGCCCAGGCCCGCTTCGGCGACCTGCTGCAACTCGTCTCGTGCGTCACGTGGACCGTTTATACGCTCGCGGCGGCCGGACCCACCGTCCGCAACGGCGTCCTGTGTGTCACAACGTGCAGCATGGGCGTGGCCGCCGTCATCACGGGCGTCGGCGCCGCCGGCGCGGGCGTGCTCCACGGGCCGTTCACGATCGACACGCTGCTCGTGCTCATCTTCCTGGGGCCGATTTGCAGCGGCGTGGCGTACTACCTGTGGTTCGCGGCGGTCGATGCGCACGGGCCGGCCCGCACCGGAGCGCTACTCTACCTGGAGCCGTTCGTCGCGCTGCTGACCGGGGCCCTATTGCTCGGCGAACCGGTGTCGCTCTGGGCCATCCTGGGTGGGCTGTGCGTGCTGGCTGGCGTGTGGCTCGTGGCGAAGGGCTCGGCGAAGCGTGCGTAGCGGCGGCCGCGCTCGCTAACGCTGTTCCGCGGCCGCCTCCTCCGCCGCCTCCAGGTGAAACCGGTGGATCATGCGATGGAAGACCGGACCCAGCAGAATCGCGGCGATCGTCAGGAACAGGAACCCCGAGAAAAGAGCATACACCGCAGCGAACACCTTCCCACCGCTGGTGTGCAATTGGTCCACCGGCCCCATGCCCGAGAGGATCATCGACGCGTTGACGAGGGCGTCGATCCACGGCTGCCCCTCGAACTCGTGATACCCGAGTACGCCGAGCGCCAGGCTGACGAGCACGACGCCGACGGCGACCCCCACCGACCGGACCATCCGCAACAAGAACGCGAGGGTTGACAGCAGCGGCTGCGTGCGATGCTCGAACATCGGGTTGCTCCTCCGCGGTTTCCGCGCGTGAAGGGTGCCGGGGCGGCGGGGAGAAAGCAAGAGGCGCGCGCGGGAGAGAAATCACGGGCCGCGCGGCGCCCGCGCGCGTCCGCAACAAGCGTTATGACGCGATGAGCCCTTCCGCCGCGAGCACGGCGCGCAGACCGCGGGCGATGAGCTTGGCCCGCGTGATGCGTTTGCGTTTGGCCAGGGCGTCGGCTTGCTGGAGCAGCCCCTTTTCGATGCTCACCGAGATCGCTTGCGCGCCGCGCCCTTGGACCGGCCGGCCGCGCTTGCGTACGGCGCGCTGCCAGAGGCGGCGCTCGGCAGGCGTCAGGGGACGGGCCTCATCGATGATGAACTCGCGGTCGTACTTCGCAACGTCCCGGTCGCGCTCTTCGTCCGTCATGTCCATAAACGCCTGGATGGCACCTTTGCGCTTCATGGTCTTGCTCGTCTGCGGTACCGCGTCTTCTCGCGGTCGGTCAGCGGCCGCGCGTGAACGACGTAGATGACCTGCGCCTTGTCCACAACGAATATCACCTAAACCAGCCGGTCGCTCGCACCGCGGCCCCACACCAGCCACTTGTCGTACCCGATCCGCTGTGGGAACGGCGCCCGGGCCGTCTGGACGACCCACTCGGCCTCGGCCGGCGTAACGCCGTGTTTCTGCGCGTGTTCCAGGTTCCATTCGTTCCAGCGGAAGTCCATGACGGCCGCCTATTTAATTATATAACAAAATCTGGCGATCTGCAAGCGCCTCCGCCCCGCTATCCGTACATCTGGTTACCGGCGGGCGCCGCGACTCATGCCTTTACTCGGTCTTGATCCACTTCTTGTTGCAGCTCGGGACCCACACGTACTGGCTCTTACCCTGACCGTTCACGCGCAAGCCGACCTCTATGTACACGTCGACCGCATATTGACCAGCTTCCATTCGGGGCACGAACTCCTCCACATCAGGGTTCGTCGACGGAGAACCCCTTCTGAAGCCGGAGCCCTGCATTAGCGGAACCCTGCTCACGAATTCGATACTGGCGCCTGGCTCGATCACGACGGGCGGTGGCAGTGAGGTGGGTACCCCAGCCGGCCAGTTCGGCGAAAGCCGATACGCGTGATCGGTACCGACCAGCCAGAAGCGCACATCGCCACCCGCGGTTTCAAGCTGCCGCGGCTGAACCTCGACGGATACTGTCGCGAGGTTTCTGAGCTTGTAACGCACCTCCCAGTCATACTGAGACTTCGCGTCGAAGCTCACGTTGTCGAGCGTCAGCCGAAGGTCCCGAGCGGACACGCGGACCTCGTCGGGAGGCTTATCGCCAACCGCGGCCAGCCAGGCTGGTAATCCAAGTGCGAGCGCTACGACTCCTGTTGCCAGCACGGCAGATTTCATCGCGATTCTCCGCTATGGTCGCCTTTCCGGGCCACTCAGCAGCACGCACAGCGGTGGCGCCAATCAGTGCGCTGCCGGCCATAAGTGAAGCACGGAACCTATCGACCCCTTGTACACGGGAGCTGCATCACGGTTTCGCAGCAAAACCAGCGGCACAAATCGCTACGCTTCAAACAGCCCCGGCTCGTCTTTCGCCCGCTTCGACGGCGCCACCCCCAGGTGCTCGTACGCCGCCGGGCGGGCGACGCGGCCGCGCGGCGTGCGGATCACGAAGCCGATTTGCAGCAGGTACGGCTCGACCACGTCCTCCAACGTGTCGCGCTCGTGGCCCATCGTCGCAGCGATCGCCTCGATCCCCGCCGGACCGCCGTCGTAGTGCTTGATGAGCGCGTTCAGGTACCCGCGGTCGAGGCTGTCCAGCCCCAGCTTGTCGACCTGCAGGATGTCCAGCGCCGCGTCCACCACCGGCGGCGTCAACGCCCCGTCCCCGCGCACCTCTGCGTAGTCCCGCACCCGCCGCAGCAGGCGGTTGACGATCCGCGGCGTGCCGCGGGAGCGGGCCGCAAGACGTTCCAGGGCCGCCTGCTCGGCCCTGATCTTCAGCAACTCGGCGCTCCGCCGCACGATGCGGACCAGCTCGCTCTCGGTGTAGTACTCCAGGTGCAGCAGCAGTCCGAACCGGTCGCGGAGCGCCCCCGAGAGCATTCCGGCCCGTGTGGTCGCCCCTACGAAGGTAAAGCGTTTGAGGGCGAAGTTCACTGTCCGCCCGCCGATGCCGCTCTCCGTCGTGTAGTCGACGCGGAAGTCCTCCAGGGCGGGGTACAGGAACTCCTCGACGACCTTGGCGAGCCGGTGGACCTCGTCGATGAACAGCACGTCGCCGGTGTCCATCTGCGTGAGCATCATCATCAGGTCGCCCTGGCGTGCGATGGCCGGGC
Organism: uncultured Phycisphaerales bacterium; assembly: GCA_903914415.1. Taxonomy (GTDB): domain Bacteria; phylum Planctomycetota; class Phycisphaerae; order UBA1845; family Fen-1342; genus Fen-1342. The sequence goes on from CAIWOY010000055.1 coordinate 4,907, forward strand.
CGCTGGTGATGCGGATCGTCGCCTGCATTTCGTTTCCGATGACGTGGGCCAGGGTGGTCTTGCCGAGCCCCGGCGGTCCGTCGAGCAGCACGTGATCCAGCGGCTCGCCACGCTTGCGGGCGGCTTCGAGGGCGATGCGGAGCTGCTGGCGGACGATCTCCTGTCCGATGCACTCGTCGAGGCGTTGCGGGCGCAGCGAGGTCAGATACCGCTCTTCCTCCGGACCGGGCTGAGTGAAGACGCGTTCGATGGCCATGGTGCAGAGTTTAACCGCCAAGCCGCCAAACAGAAAATGAACCGAAGCCCACACTAACCGCTGGGGCGCAGAGAGCGCAGAGCACGCTGAGGCCAATTATAAGTAACCGCACTCCGCGTTCTCTGCGCTCTCTGCGCCTCCGCGGTGGCCTTGCGTCAGCGCGCGATTTCCTGCTTCGCCCGGTACGCCGCCCGCACGATCGCGTCCGGCCCAGTCAGCGACGGGTCGCGCTCGACCGCGGCGGCGATCCAGCGCTGGGCGTCGGCGCGGCGGTCGCCCCATTGCACCAGAATCTCCAGCGCCACGCGTTGCGCGTCGGTCATCTCCGCCATCGGCAGCGGCACAGCGGATGGTTCGAGGAACCGCTGCGTGCGCCCCTGCAAGTCGGTGATGATCTGCGCCGCCGTTTTCTTGCCGATCTCGGGCAGGCTCGTCAGCAGCCGCGCATCGCCGCGCTCGATCGCGCCGGCGAGTTGGTGAATCGGGACGGCCATCGCCCGCAGCGCCCGGCGGTTGCTGATGCCCTTCACCTTGGTGAACAGGCTGAAGAAGGCGCGGTCCGATTCGGCCAGGAAGCCGACGAGCCGCGGGACGAGGTTCGCGCCGGCGGGATTGCCCTCCAGGTACTGCACGGTGAACAGCGTAATCTCGTTCCCCACCAGCCGCTGCAACTCGGGCCGGGCCGACGCCGGCACCATGACTTCGTAGCTGACCCCGCCGAGATCCATGACCGCAGCGTCTTCACCGAGACTGGCGACTTTGCCGGTCAGGCGGCAGATCATGCGTTCACCTTCCGGACTCGTCCGGGCCGGTCCCCGATAGCCCGCTCCCTGACGGTCGCGGTTCTGATTGGGTTCATGGTGCTGCTTTGACGCGTGGTCGTGGCGGCCGCACGCCGCAACCGCAGCCCACAGAGCGCGATCGCAACGGCGTCGGCCACGTCGTGGGGTTCGAGGATCGTCGGCAGTCGCAGCGTGGCCGCGACCGCAAGCTGCATCTGGCGTTTCGACGCATGGCCGCTGCCGGTGAGCAGCTTCTTCACGTTAGTCGCCGCCACCGAGATGACGTGCAGTCCGCAGCGGGCCGCCAGCGTGAGAATCGTGCCGCGGGCATGGGCCATGAGAATCGCGGTCCGCGGGTGCCGGTAATGGGCGTACAGCTCCTCGCATACCAGCACGGCCGGGGCGTGCGTCCGGATAATCGTGTGCAGGCTGTCCTCGAGCTCGACCAGTCGCTCCGCCAACGGAGCGTCCCGCGGCAGCCGAATCACGCCCGCTTCGAGCAACCAGGCTTCCTGGGGCGGCGCGGCGACCACGAGCAGCGCATACCCGGTGCGCTGCAACCCGGGGTCGACGCCGAGGATGGGGCCGGCGGGCGCGGCTTCCGCGACATCGGACGCTGGCGAGCGTGAGCTGACACGCGGCATGGTTTCATCATGCGCGTTTTTCGCGGACTGGCAACGGGTCCCGGGCCGCAGAGTGCGCAAATGGGGGCGCGAACCGGCGCGTGGCCGGCCCCGGCGGCGGAACACGCCGTTCCTGCCCGTGTGAAATTGTCGCCGCACAGGTCCGGCCGACTTGGCGATATGGGCAGTCATTTCGTACCGTCATATAATGGGATGCGGGCACCCGGAGTTTGCGCCCGATGAAATGCCTGCGGCGACTTCCGCTCGGTCGATAGAAAAGGAAGTGTGACGATGGCTTCCCGTTCCGCGAAACTGTTGTTGTTGGGTTTCCTGCTGCTGGTGCCCGCGTGGGCCGCGGCCGGTGACGACGCGCTGAGCTCCGCCTACGCGGCCATCCTGCGCGGGGACACGGACGCCGGCCGTACCGCGCTCGGCCAGTTGCTGGCCAAGCAGGACACGGCCGAGGTGGAGCGGGCCCGCGGGTGGCTGGATTCCTACCACGACCTGGTCGTCTCGCGCGGCGACCTGAAAGCGAAGACGTTCGCGTGGAACGTGGAGCAGGCCCACAAGGCGCTCGACGAAGGCAAGCCCTTCCTGACCCTCAGCTTCGCCGCCCAGGCGGCCTCGTACGCCGCGGACCCGGATGCGTACGGTAACGAGCCGTGGGTGCGCGCGCTGCGCGAGCGCATGTTGGTCGCGGCGCGCGAGCAGACGGACGCGGAGCACTGGTCGAAGGCGCTGAGCCACTACGCCGTCCTGGAGCGCATCTATCCGAAGGACGAAGAGCTCACCAAGCTCCGCGATGCCACCGCGCGGCACGCCCGCGTCGAGGTCTTGTACAAAGACGAGAAGGCGCTGAAGGAGCACATCAAGGGGGCCGACCGGGACCTGCTGCGCAACGCCGTGAAGGCCATCAACGACTACTACTGGCAGGAGCCGAACTTCAAGAAGGCGGCCGGCGGTGCGCTCGACAACCTGCTCACGCTGTGCGGGGCCACGAAGGTGCGTGGCTTCCTCGACGGGCTCGCGAACCCCGTCACCCGCGCGCATTTCGTCGCCCGGCTCAACACGCTCAAGGCGGACGTCGACAGCGCCCAGACGTTCACCTACCAGGACCTGCGGCGGCTCTTCAACTCCGTCGCGGAGGCCAACAAGGAGAGCGTCGAGCTGCCCGAGGGTCTGCTGGTCGTCGAGTTCGTCGAAGGCATGGACGACAAGCTCGACGAGTACACCAGCGTCATCTGGCCCTCCGAAGCGCGGGACTTCGACAAGATGATGATGGGCGGCTTTGAGGGCGTCGGGATTCAGCTCGGCCTCGACGAGCGCAGCGACCGCCTGAAGGTCGTCACGCCCCTCGAGAACTCGCCCGCGCTGGAGGCGGGCATCCAGCCCGACGACCTGATCGTCGCCGTGGACGGGCAGACCACCAAGGGCTGGAGCACCGAGGACGCCGTCAAGAACATCATGGGGCCGGCCGGAACCAAGGTCGTCCTCACGATGCGGCGCCTCCGCACCGGCGAAGAGCTCGCCTTCACCCTCGTCCGCCGCAACATCGTGCTCACGTCCGTTCGCGGCGTACGGCGCACGCCGGGCGATGCCAACGCCTGGGACTTCATGCTGGACAAGGACGCGGGCATCGCCTACCTCCGCCTGACGATCTTCCAGCCGGGCTCGCACGTGGAGGTCAACCGCGCGCTGGCCGAGGCCACGCGCCAGGGCATGAAGGGCCTGATCCTCGATGTGCGGCACAACCTGGGCGGCCTGCTCGACGTGGCCGTCGAGGTCGTCAGCAACTTCGTCGCCCAGGGCGAGGTCGTCTCCACCCGCGGCCGCGAGCAGACCGCCGCCGCCATCCCCGTCACCGGCAAAGCCCCCTACAAGGACCTGCCGCTGCTGGTGCTCGTCAACGAGGCCAGCGCCAGCGCGTCCGAGATCCTCGCGGGGGCCCTGCAGGACCATCATCGGGCCGTGATCCTCGGCGAACGCACGTTCGGCAAGGGCAGCGTCCAGCACGTCCGTCCGTTGGGCGGCGGCGAGGCGCGCATCAAGGTGACGACCGCGCTCTGGTACCTGCCGAGCGGCCGCAGCCCGCACAAGCTGCCGCAGGCCAAGGACTGGGGCGTCGATCCGGACTGGGCTCTGAAGCTAACACCGAAGGAGTTCCGCCGGGTGCTCGAGCAGGAGCGCGACAGCTACGTCATCCACAACGAGACGCCGGACAGTGCGAACAAGCCGCTCAGCACCGAAGAGCGCGACAAGGTGCTCGCGGACCTGAAGGCCGACCAGAAGGATGAGGACGACGATTTGCCGCCGCTGCTGAGCGACGCCGACATCAAGCTGCTCGAGTCGGACCCGTACGACGCCCCCAAGACCGACCCGCAGATCGATACGGCACTCCTCATGCTGCGCATCAAGCTCGCAGCCAACACCCCGTGGCCCCGGGACCTTGCCGCCGTCGAGAAGCCTTGATCGGCGGCTACTGCCACGGCGGTAAAACGTAGCGGCCGACCCCCGTGTCGGCCGCCGAAGACCATCCGGCCCCCGATTGGCAGGTCGGCACCCGCCCGCTACGTTACGACGTTCCCCAGCCGCACGAGCAACTCCGTGCACGCCACCAGGTCCAAGCGGTTGTGCTCCAGCACGGGACCCAGCGGGCCGGCGTTGCCCGTGCGGATGAAGTGGTGGAACAGGTCCGGCACGTCGCTGCTGGGCACGTCGCCGATCCGCGGACGTCGCAACACGTGCTCTTCCAGCGTCCCCAGACGGCAGTTCGGCAGGGCATGTCGCCACTGCCGGCGGGCCGCGTGCAGCAAGTCGATGTGCAACCGCGC
>CAIWOY010000056.1 GCA_903914415.1 uncultured Phycisphaerales bacterium
CGTAGATACGCTGGGGATTCTGCGGGTGCACGATGATCCGGGAGAACGTCCGCCCACCGAAGGTGCTCTCGCCGAGCTGTACCCACGTGTTGCCGCCATCGGTGGACTTGTACAGCCCCAGCCCGTACCGGCTGTGATTGGCGTAGTTGGCCTCGCCGGTGCCGGCATAGACGGTGTTCTCGTTCGACGGGTCGAGCGCCAGAGCGCCGATCGACAGCGTGGGCATCTTCTCGGTCAACGGCGTCCACGTCGTCCCGCCGTCCGTCGTCCGCCACACACCCCCGTCCGCGCCCGCAATGTAGTACCGGTTCGGGTCCGTGCGGCTGCACGCGACGGCGGAAACGCGGCCGGTGTAGGCGCTGTACGCGTCGCCCACCGGGGCCGGCCCCAGCTCCTGCGCGATGCCGGCGAGCGCCGGCGCCGCCAGCGTGAGGCAAGCCAGAGCCGCGGGCTTCAGCCCGCGCGGACGAGGCGCGGGATTCAACCCGCGCGGACGAGCCGTGCGACCTGCGTTCGTCCGTATGCTTCCGCGTTTCACTGGCCCGCTCCTTTCGCCGCCTCGAACGTCAGCGTCCCGCTGTAGATCGCCCAGTCCGCGGCAGGATCGTCGGTCACCGGCTCGGCGTGCTCGAATGCGACCCGCCAGATGCCCGCGTCCGTGAGCGGGAAGTACCCCGTGCCCGCACCAACCGCGTGGAAGGCCGATGTCTTCCCGGTGGCGACGTTCGTGGCCTCGATCTTGAGCCCCTCTTTCTTGATGCCGTCGATGTAGACCGTCAGCGGCACGTCGCTGCCGACCTTGGTCGCGGTCGGGTCAAGCCCCGGTCGCAGCTCGACGGTCAGCGTGGTCTTGCTCGTAGCGAGCGCGGAAGGACGGAGCCCGCCTTCTTCCGCCGGCACGCGAATCAGCGCCTTGGCGGAGGCGAAGTAACGCACGCGGAGCTTCTGGTCGTCCTTCAGGGCTCCGGCCTTCTCGATCGCAACCGCATCGCCCACGTTCCGCGCGACGAACGTCCGCAGCTCGGCGCCGGTCATCTCAAGCAGCACGGGTCGCTGATCGACCCCGATCACCGTGACGCCGGGCTGCGCGATGTCCACCTTGACGAAGTCGTCCGTGTCGCGCGCCGGCCGCACCGTGTGTCGGTTTTGCTGCGTACCGCCGCTGCGCACCAGCATCAGCTTGACCTGGTCGCTCGGCCAGCGCGTCGCCGGGGCGTCTTTCGCCGCGCCGGCGACAAACCGCAGCTCCACCGCCTCGCCCAGCCCGGCCACGTGCCGGTCCGGCACCAGATATGTCGCCGTCGGCGCCGCGGCGTATGTCGCGCCGGCGACCGCCGCCGTGACGAGCAAATCGAGAAGCCGTCGTGTGGGCGTGTTCACGGAATGCCTCCTGATTGCGAAGCCATCTATCTCATTCTATCGTAAGTCTCGCCCGTCCCCGCACCAAGCGCAAAAGCTGCGGGCGCCCATCGGCGGGTGTACCGCCGGATGTTGGCGGGTGGCGGGGATCAGAGCCCAGAGCGCAAGCGAGGGGTTCCCGGCCAACGCGCGCCAACCGGAAACGCAACGCCCTCCGGCAACCCCGCGCTGGCGCTTGGGGCTCTGCGGGCCGGGTCCCACCCCGTACTGCCGGGCGGCGCGCCGACCACCACAGTTTTGCGGCACCCCCCGTTTGGGCCCTCGCAGACTAGGTTTTCGCCTCCTGCACGCGCTGCATCTCGTCGATGAACGCGCTAGCGTGGTTCGCCCACTTCTCCGCCTCCAGCGGGGCCACCGTGCCGCTCGCCACGAGCAGCGCCAGCGAGCGCTCGAGCGTGATCATGCGCTCGTCCGGGACGTCGCGCGTGCGGCTCTGGAGGATCGAGTAGATCTGCTCCACCTTGGCCAGCCGGATCAGGTTCGCCGTCGCGTAGGTGTTGTTGAGAATCTCCATCGCGACGACGCGGCCCTTGCCGTCCTGCCGCGGAATCAGCTTCTGGCACAGGATGCAGCTCAGGCCCAGCGAGAGCTGGCTCGCCACCTCGTCCTGCCGGCTGGGCGGGAACATGTCCAGCACGCGCGTGACGGTGCCGCGGACGTCGCGCGTGTGCAGCGTCGAGAACACCAAGTGCCCGGTCTCCGCCGCCGTCAGCGTCCAGCTCGTCGAGTCGCGGTCGCGCATCTCGCCGACGAAGATCACGTCGGGGTCCTCGCGCAGACAGTCCCGCAGCCCGCGCTCGTAGCTCGGCACGTCGCGCCCCACCTCGCGCTGCGAGATCATCGCCGCCTTGCTCGTCAGCCGGTATTCGATCGGATCTTCCAGCGTGATGATCCGGCACGGCCGCGTTTCCGCGATCCGTCGGATCAAAGACGCGATGGTCGTGGACTTGCCGGCCCCGGTGATGCCGGTCACGAGGACGAGCCCGTGCTGCCGGGCGATGATGTCGCGCCACGTCCCGTTGGGGAACCCGATCTCCTCGACCGCCGGCGGGTCGTCCTCCAGCGCCCGGATCGCCACCGCGAGCCCGTCGTTGTCGAAGAACGCGTTCAGGCGGAACTGCATCGTCTCGGTGATGTACGAGCCGTCGACCGAGCGGCCCTCCTCCAGCCGCTGCCAGTTCTCGTCCCCGAGGATGCTCTGCACCAGTGCCGTTATCGTCGGCAGGTCGAGCGCCGCACCCTTCAGCCGTTGCAGGCTTCCGTCCACCCGGTAAATCGGCGGACAGCCCACCTTCAGGTGCAAATCCGAGACCCGCATCGAGCCGTGCCGCACGAAGTACTCGAGCAGGTCCTTCATGCTCAGCTTGCGCTCGGCGCTGAACGCATACACCGGCGTGTCGACAGAGAGAACGTCGCTCATGGTGCTTCCTTACGTAAGGCCGCCGCGTAGCAGGTCGGGCACAGCCGCTCGCCGCCCGGGAAATGGTAAACCTGCTCATACGCCCGCGAGCAGGCCGTGCAGAGCCCGCGGCTCGTCGGCGGCAGCGGCGTACCGTCCGGGCGCAGCGTGCGGCGGCGGTCCGCCCGCTCCGCCGAATGCTTCTGCTCCTCCCAGACGAGCATCTTGAGCCCGGTCCACGCGGCGACGAGCACGACGGCGCCGACGCCCAGGACCAACAGCGCGCCGATCAGGAAGTACAGGTTCAGCCCGAACATCTTGAGCTGGCCGTTCATGCGCCGTCTCCAGACGCCCATCTTACCCGCTCACGGCGATTTCGCGCGCCCGCCGCGCCGGCCGTACCGTCGTGCCTGCGCCCGTGGCGTTGCCCCCCGCCGCGTAGCGTCGTCCCCCGCAAACGTAGCGTCGCCCCCCCGTGGGCGACGTAGGACGCGAAAAACCGTCATCGCGCCGTCGGACGCCCCCCCAGGGCCTTTCAATTCTCGGCCGTGTGCGCGTGTGGTAGTGCGAAGTTGAACTTCGCACTACCCACCTGTGCGACGAGGGCCGGCGCTGCGGCAGAACTGAAAGGCCCTACGGACGCCCCGCTTGGGCTGGCCGGGGACGGCGGGGAGACGGTATACTGGGCAGTAGGCCCCTAGCCGGGCTCACCGGGCACGGGTTGGTGGGGCCGCAGCGCAGGCTGGATCCGAACATCGCGCGGACGTGGCGGTACGACGCCAACGGCAACCGCGTGTCGTCCGCGTGCAGCAAGTGCAGGGAATACGTGCCTGTCCCGCTCGCTGGAAGTCCCACTTCTCTTCAGCGGCGATGGAGGTGCACCAATGGCTGAACCCACGAGCGCCGTGCTCCCTCGGTTCCTGGACAAGCGAGCATTCGCTCTTCTGCGCGCCCGGCTGCGTTTGTCGCAGCGCGAGGGCCAGATCGTCGAGCGTATTTTCCGGGATGACAAGGAATCGGCCATCGCCTGCGGACTCGACATGTCCACCCACACCTTGCGGACGCATGTCACGCGCCTCTACCAGAAACTGGAGGTCACCAGCCGGATGGACCTGGCCATCCGCCTGTACGAGTCCTTCCTGTCGCTGGCCTGCGAGCCGCGCAGCCCGCTCCCACCCTTTTGCAGCCGGTACGCGGCCGGCCGCTGTCGGTTTCGGAGCTGACAGCTCAAGAAGCGACTGGCGGGACCGGGCGCTGCCGTGTTATGCTGTTATTATCGGAGTGCGCGGGGCGCGCCTTTCAGCATGTTCGCATCGCGCAGAGGAGTTCGTGCGGGTCCTGGAGGAAGAGGAGGACGGTGGGCAGGGCTGTTCCAGACACTTTGGCCTGCGGGAGCTGTCTTGTCCGTGCTGCCGCTTCAGCGGCGACAGTCGCTTCTCGCATCGTTCCCCGCTCAGCTCCCGCAAAGCGAAGGGCACGCTGTGACGCGTGCGCAAGGGCGTGCATCTCATCGCCCGGAAAAACCAACGGAGCGGCTGGCAGGGCTGCTGGGGAAACCTCATTTTGCGGCCCCACGTTGAGCGTGGGCAGGAGGGCGATGGAGAGCATGGAGAATACGTAGCTAGGGACAACGAGCCGCGGCGTTCGCGGCCCGATTGGCGTGCAAAATGGCGGCTGTCCCTGACTCTTCTGGTTTTTCTCGCCGCCGCCCCCCAAACCCCTTCAAACGGAGGACCTGTAATGCGTCGGAACATGCAACTGCTCGTCATCCTGGCCATCATGGTTACCATGGAAATGGCAACCGCCGAGAGCCTCTACCCGGCCATGCCAACCTTGGAAAGGACAACCGTGCTCTCGCACGGACCGGATTGGTGGAAAATCCCGGGCGATCCGAACGACGGAAGAACGCGAACCCAGTTCCACAGTTTCCTCCAGAACCCGAATCAACTCGCCTCGCCCGACTACACGTACGACGGCTACCCCCCCAGCGTCGCAGATCAGTGGACCACGCCCGCCATCGATCCGAATGCGTACAACCAGCCGATCCCCAACAGCTCACCCTATCCCTTCATCGATCCAGACGGCGCACCGTATGGCGATGGCTTCGGCGCCTACATCGGGCAGGCCGGAACCCTCAGCAAGCTGATGGGGAACCGGTTTGTGCCCACATGGACAAAGGAGATCTTCCTGGCGATCATCTGGAAGGGTGCCGGGACGTTGACTCTCGGCGTCACCCCGTCTTCCGGCACCGCGTCGGTGAGCCAGACCAACCAGGACGAGGCAAACGACTGGCACGTTTCCTGGCTTGAGGGGACCATTTATCCGCAGCCGAACTCGGAGACGTTCGCGCTCACGTTTAGCCAGGCAGGTGCCTGGGTAGACAGCGTTTGGGTTGGCACGCATTGCATACCCGAGCCATCGGCTGTCTTGCTCGTTGCCGTCGGTGCCCTGCTCGGTCTGCGGCGACGCTGAGTGGGCCGCCTGAAAAAGAGGGACGAAAAAGGGACAAACAGGACAAACAGGGACAATCAACTACTTCCGGGCCCAATTCTCAGCCAGTTAGGCCCGTGCGTCGCCCGCAGAGGCAAAAAGGAAGGGCAGGAGCACCAAAATAAGTACGGGTCCCGCTTTACGCGGAAAAACCAACGGAGCGCCTGGCAGGGCTGCTGGGAAATCTCGTTTTGCGGCCTGCCGCTGAGCGTAACAGTCCGCCGCAGAAGTAGCGTCGGCACCCCGTGGCCGACGCAGAATGCTAGAAAACAGGGCCTTCGTGAGCGGTCCTCGGCGGCGAAGGTCCTTTTGCGGCGGACTGGTAAGCCCGGAAGGCGATGGAGAACATGCAGAACACACAGCCAGGGACAACGAGCCGCGGCGTTCGCGGCCCGATTAGCGTGGAAAAGCGTGACTGTCCCCTATTTCGTCTGGAAAGGAGAATGCGATGAACGCTCGAAATGTAAGATGGATCAGTGTCGCCCTGGTGCTTATCTTCGGCACGTATGTGCAGGCCGGTCCCGTTGACTTCAGCAAGCCCTTCGGCAAGTACGGCACGTTGTGGAACACATACGATGGAACGAGCACCGGCGCCCCGGAACCATGGTGCGCGCCCACTTCCACTGCCAATTCGTTCAAGTACCTGGAGAATCAGTATCCCGGCACCTACGACAACTTTCTGACCGGCCGCGTGGGGTTGCTGGCCACGCGCGACGCGCTCTGCACGGGCTGGCAGAAGCCTGGAAGCCCCGCCCGCATGGGCATGGGTGTGGGGGGTGCCAGCTACAGGAGCCTTTGGGAGAGTAAATACTACTGGATAGCCGACTGGGCGACGGGAACCACCATTTTCGGCGGGATGGTCGATGAAGATCCCAGTGGCTGGGCGGGAGGCGAGAACTTGACTTTCGGCAAACCATCCATGAGCTTCCTCGAAGAGCGAGTCCGCCGATGCGATGACATCGAGCTCTGGTTCAAGCCTGCCAGCGGAATGTCCCATGTGGTTGTCCTGACCAGCCTGCACTACACCGACACCAACGGGAACAACCGCTGGGATATCGAGACTGAGGAAGGGCAAATTGACTATCAGAATCCCAACGACCCCAATGTCCCCCAGTACGGGACTGTCACCTTGGTTGATGGATACCTGAAGACCACGTGCGATAGTCAGTCCGTCACTATCACTGCCGCCTACTCGGAGGTGCCGGAGCCGGCGGCGTTGGCGCTGCTCACATTCGGCGGAGTGATGCTGCGGAGGCGACGCGGGAGTTGATGCTTCATGAAAAAGAGGGACAGTCCCGAACGGCATTAACTTAAGCGGCGTCCTTCGGTCTCCGCAGGGCTTGGCGCGGCTTCGCGCGGGGCTGGGCCATGAGGGAATACTCCGCCGGGCGGCGTTTGCGAGCGCACGGTTCGTAGCGGTCGGGGCGGAGCGGATTGACGCGCAAGTTCGGCGGCGCCGCGGCCGGTCGTGGCCGCGGAGATCAGAGGCCCGAGCGCAAGCGACGGGTTTTCGGCGAATGCGCGCCGGCCGGAAATGTGGCGCAGCACGGGAAACCCCGCGCTCGCGCTTGGGGCTCCGATCGTTGGCGCGTGTGCCCCAGCCTTGCGCTAGAACCCGTCCCGTAACCCGTCTCGCCGCGGCGGAGAGGGCAAGGTGAGGGGCAAAAAGCACGCACGTTTCGACCCTCCCCCAACCCCTCCCTGGGAGGGAGGGGAGTCCTGGGATGGTTCTAGCACGCGTGGGGGACCGTCCTTACACTTGCGCGCATGGATGAGACCGCCATCAGCGACGCCGCCCGGCTGCTGGCCGCCGCCGAGGCTGTTTGCGTCTCCACCGGCGCCGGCATGTCCGTCGAGTCCGGCCTGGAGACGTTTCGCGGCGAGGACGGCCTCTGGTCTCAGGTGAACGTCGAGGAAATGGCGACGCCCCAGGCCTTCCGCCGTGACCCCGTCAAGGTCTGGGCCTGGTATCGGCATCGCCGCCAGAAGCTGGCCCAGATCGAGCCGCACGAGGGCCACCGCGTGCTGGCCGAGTGGGAACGCCGCACGCCCGACTTCACGCTCGTCACGCAGAACATCGACGGCCTGCATCACCGGGCCGGCTCGCAGCGCGTGATCGAGCTGCACGGCCGCCTCGATGTCGCCCGCTGCACCTACTGCGACTACAACGTCCAGACGCTCGACGACCTCGGCGAAGACCCGTCCTGCCCGCTCTGCGCCAAGCGCCTCCGCCCCGCCGTCGTCTGGTTCGGCGAAGCCCTGCCGGTCGAGGCCATCGAGAACGCCTTCCTCGCCGCCCAGCGCTGCAACGTCTTTGTGCTCGTCGGCACCAGCGGCGTTGTGCAGCCGGCGGCGTCCCTGGCAGACGCGGCCCGGGCATACGGGGCGCGCCTCATCGAGATCAACCCCAACCCCACCGAGCTATCCGCGCTCGCGGACGTGTGCGTCCGCGCCGGCTGCCGCGACGCCCTCACCGCCCTCGACCGCGCGTGGCGTCACACCACCTCTTAGCAGTCCGTTGCAAAAGTCGCTTGGCGCCGCGGGCTAGGAATGCTAGGATTGGGCCTGTTTTGAAGGCCGGTCGGTTCTGGAGGATGGCGTGATGGCGCTGGGACGGC
>CAIWOY010000057.1 GCA_903914415.1 uncultured Phycisphaerales bacterium
CGGCCGGCCGCGCACTCGCGCTGAAGCCCCCGATCACTCCCCCCGATTTTCAAGCACGACCTCGGCCAGCGCCCCGGGGATCTGCTGCGCCTCGTCCGGCTCGAGCGTGCGCACGTCGAAGAGCAGCGCCTCGTCGTGAACGCGACAGATGATCGGCACGTCGCGTTGACGCAGCTCCGCGGCCAGCGTGGCGGCCGGCAGCTTGGCCAGTCGCACGACGACCACCCAGGTCGGGAACGGACGCGTCGGGAGCGCGCCGCCGCCGGCTTCCGAAACGTCCGGCCGGGCCGATACTTCCGCTTCGGGCGCGGCGGCAGTGATCGCGCCGGCCAGCTCACGCGCCGCGGCCTCCAGCACGGTGGGCGTTCGGGCCAACATGCGATAAACGGGGATGCGGCGGGTAATCGCCTCCGGATCGCGATAGATGCGGAGCGTCGCTTCCAGGCCGGCGAGCGTCAGCTTGTCCGGACGCAGCGCGCGGGCCAACGGGTTGCGGCGTAAGGCCGCGATCAGGTCCGCGCGGCCGACGACGATGCCGGCCTGCGGCCCCCCGAGCAGCTTGTCGCCGCTGAAGAGCGTCAGGTCGGCGCCATCGGCGACGCTGGCGCGGACGCCGGGCTCATCCCACGTTTGGGGGCCACCGACGGCGGCGGGCGGCGAGCCCTCGTCCGTCGGCCAAGGCACGTCGTCCGTCAGCAGGCCGCTGCCGAGGTCGTCGACGACGACCAGGTTGTTCCGCCGCGCGAGCGCGACCAGCTCGGCGAGCGACGCGCTCTCGGTAAACCCCTGAATCCGGTAGTTGCTCGTGTGGACCCGCAGCAGGACGCTCGTGCTCTCGTTGACGGCCCGCTCATAGTCCCCGATGCGCGTCCGGTTCGTCGTACCGACCTCGACCATCCGGCAATTCGCGGCCGCCATGATCTCCGGCAGACGGTACGACCCGCCGATCTCGACGAGCTGCCCGCGCGAGATGACAACTTCGCGGCCGGCGGCCAACGTGCTCAGCGCCAGGAACGTCGCGGCGGCGTTGTTGTTGACGACTACGGCATCCGCCGTCCCGCACAACTCGCGCAGCAGGTCGCGCAGGTGATCGTGCCGGCTGCCGCGCTGGCCGGTCACGAGATCAAGCTCCAAATTGCAGTAGCGGCCGGCCGTCTCGACGATGGCGTCGATCGCCTCTTCCGCCAGCGGCGCGCGCCCCAGATTCGTATGCAGCACGACGCCGGTGGCGTTGATCACCTTGCGCAGCCGCGGGCGGCTGCGCTCGTACAGGTGTTGGCGGATTGCGAGGGCCAGCGACGGAAGATCGATGGAAACGGGCTGGCCGGCCCGCAGCGCCGCGCGGCGCTCCTCGAGCACCGCACGGACGGCATGGAGCACTTCGCTGCGGGGATGGTCTGCGGAGAGGTTCACGATGGCCGGCTGCTTCAGCAGGTAATCGACGGCCGGCAAGTCACGCAGCGCGGCCGGCACCGGGTTCTCGGGAGCGGGCGTGTCCATGCCCGGCATGATACGGGCGCCGCACGACCGGCGCAAGAGCGCGACAAGAGGGGCCTGTTTCCGGGCCCCCGCCCAACGCCCGCCATCACCCGTCCAGCGCGGCCAACGGGCCTCGACGCCGAGCGCGGTTGGGCAAGCGGCGCCGAGCGGCCCGGTGGCCGGTCGCTGAGCTTGACTTGTAGGCGGCCCGCCTTACAGGTGGCGCGGAGGCGACGCGGGAGCGGGCCGATGGAGAGCGCGCGGGAAAACGTGCAGACGGGATCGGCGACACGACCGCCGGTCGAGGTGCTGCACGTGCCGCCGCCGGTGCGGAAACTCACGGCCACACTAAAGATCATTCTGGCAGAAATCGGGACCGGCTACGCCATCATCCTCCCATTGCTGGCCCTCATCTACCTGGGGTTCGTGAGCTATGTGCCGGGTGGGCTGGCGAATCTGGGGCCGTTTCTGGGGCAGTTGCTGGCGGTGGTCGCGCCGGCGCTGGTGGTCTTGCTGGCGACGCCGCTGGCCGTGGGGATGGGGATTCTGGGGGACATGTGGCTGGGCAACCGAGCGGCACGCCGGTGTCGCGAGCGGATGCGTGCAGCGCACCCGGAGGTCGATACCGATCCGCGGCTCGCGGCGTTATGCGAGGCGTGGGGGACGACGCGACGGGGCAAGCTGCGACCGTTGGCGCGCGTGTTGGAGGACCCGCGGTACGCGCGGCCGACGACTCCGATCGTGTGCCTGGGTGAAGTGGACGTGCCGCCGGCGACGGACGCGCTCGCGCAGCCGATCGTCATTACGCCGATGCGGACGGGGCGCGTGGCGATTTGGGCGATCGCCGCCGTGTACATTGGCGTCGTCGCGCTCCAGTTTGGTTTGACGCGCTCCACACGGCACGTTGTGTTCCGTATGGCTGCGGTGGCCGGCGTCGTCGCGTGCGCCGGGTGGGTCTGGACCGCCCTGTTGCGACCGCAGTACGTGCGTCTGGCCCCGGGGCTCGTGCAAGTCCTGAGGTACCGGCCGTTTCGAGCGCGCCCGAGGATCATCGACTTTCCGTTCGACGGGCGCACGCGGGTCTTCATCGCGGTGCACGCGCGCGGCAAACGCGACCGCGCGCGGCTGGAATTTGCCGCGTGGCGCGGCGGACACATGGAACGCGTCCGGGTGCTTTCGATGCGCCGCGAGGAACTCGAGGCGTTTTGGCGCGTGCTGTTGTGCACGGCGCCGACGCCGCCGCTCAGCGACACCGAGTTAAGCGGCTAGCGCTGAGGTAAACACGAGGCGCCGGCCGCCGGGCGAAGGTGCGCGGACACGGCGGCCGGTCGGGGGACACACCGATGTGCGCCGCACGCCGGCCATTTGCACGTTCGTATTGTGTTAGGTATAATACTAACGGGGAACGGATGGTGCGTCAAGCCGGATTCGGCGTCCGGGGCGACGCTGCGCCGACGGAGCATGCCGGGCCATGCCGGCGAGGCCACAGCCCGATTTGCGTGTGGGGGCGGACGGTGCGCGAACGACCGCGCCTCCGGCCGCGGACGCGTACGCCGAGCTGCACTGCCTATCGAACTTCTCGTTTCTGCGCGGCGCGTCGCACCCGGAGGAATTGCTTAAGCGGGCGGCGGAGCTGGGGTACGACGCGCTGGCGATCACCGATCGGAACTCGCTGGCCGGCGTGGTCCGTGCGCACCGGGCCGCCAAGGAGCACGGCCTGCACCTGATCATCGGGGCGGAGATCACGCCGGTGGATGCCCTGCCGGTCGTGCTGCTCGCTCCCGATCGCGCGGCCTACGGGCGGCTATCGCGATTGATTACGCGCGGGCGGCTGCGTTCGCCCAAGGGCGATTGTGCGCTGCGGCTGGCGGATGTGGCGGAACTCGGGTCCGGCCTCATTGCGATCGCGCTGCCCGGCGACGAGTGCAACGGTCCGCACAGCGGACCCTACGACGCCTACCGCGACATCTTCGGCGATGACCTGTACCTGGCGGCCGAGTTGGCCGGTGACACGCCGGACGCTGTCCGGCTCGGGCAGTTCGCCGCGTGGTCGCGGCAGACCGGTATTCCGCTTGTTGCCGCGAATGCTGTGCACTATCACGCGCCCGAGCGGCGATACCTCCAGGACGTGCTGACGTGCGTGCGCGCGAAGTGCACGGTCGCGACCGCGGGCCGGCGGCTGTTCGCGAACGCCGAGCGCCACCTGCGCCCACGGGACGAGATCACCCGCCGGTATGCACCGTACCGCGAATGGCTGCGGCGCGCCGTGGCGATCGCCCGCCGCTGTACGTTCAGCCTGGACGAGCTGCGCTATGAGTATCCGCACGAGCTGGTGCCGGCGGGGCTGACGGCGCGCGCGCACCTGGCGAAAGTGACCTGGGCCGGCGCACGCGAGCGCTACCCCGGCGGCCTGCCGGACAAGGTCCGTCGCCTCATTGAGCAGGAACTAGCGCTGATCGCGGAACTGAAATACGAACACTACTTTTTGACCGTGTGGGACCTGGTGCGTTTCGCGCGTGGCCGGGGGATTCTGTATCAGGGCCGCGGCTCGGCCGCGAACTCCGCCGTGTGCTACTGCCTGGGGGTGACCGCGGTGGACCCGGCGCGGATCGACCTGCTGTTCGAGCGGTTCATCAGCCGCGACCGGAACGAGCCGCCGGATATAGATATAGACTTCGAGCACGAGCGGCGCGAAGAGGTATTTCAGTATATCTATGAGAAGTATGGACGCGAGCGCGCGGCCATTACCGCGGAAGTCATCAGCTATCGTCCGCGCTCGGCGGTGCGCGATGTCGGCAAGGCGCTCGGTCTCTCGCTCGACCGCGTCGACGTACTGGCCAAGTCGCTGGATTGGTGGAGCGCGGAAGCGGTGCCGGAGGATGCGCTCCGCGCGGCCGGGCTCGATCCGCAAGACCGCACGATCCAGATGATTATCCGTTTGGTGCGGCAATTGCTGGGGTTTCCCAGGCACCTGTCCCAACACGTCGGCGGATTCGTCATTACCGAGACGCCCTTGTGCGAGATTGTGCCGCTCGAAAACGGCGCGCTGCCCGCGCGGACGTTCATCGAATGGGACAAGAATGACATCGACGCGTTGGGGATCCTAAAGGTGGACTGTCTAGCCCTTGGAATGCTCACGGCGATCCGCAAGTGCTTCGACATGATCCCGCAGCAAGCGAAAACGCCCCTCGCGCTGCACACGCTGCCGCCCGAAGACCCCGCCGTCTACGACCTGATCTGCGCGGCGGACACGGTGGGCGTCTTTCAGATCGAGAGTCGCGCGCAGATGTCCATGCTGCCGCGACTGAAGCCGCGCTGCTTTTACGATCTGGTCATCGAGGTCGCGATTGTGCGGCCCGGACCGATTCAGGGCGGCATGATTCACCCGTATTTGCGCCGCCGGGACGGACTGGAGCCGATTTCGTATCCAAGCGAAGCCGTCCGGGACGTACTCGCGAAGACGCTCGGCGTTCCGTTGTTCCAGGAGCAGGTCATGCGTCTGGCCGTCGTCGCGGCCGGTTTTACCCCGGGCGAGGCGGATCAGCTTCGCCGCTCGATGGCGGCCTGGGGCCGCGGCGGGAAGATCGAGGCGCTTCAGACGCGCCTGCTGCAAGGCATGTTAGCCAACGGCTATACGCCAGAGTTCGCAGAGCAAATCTACAAGCAAATCCGCGGGTTTGGCGAATATGGCTTTCCGGAAAGCCACGCGGCGTCGTTTGCACTTCTGGTGTACGCCTCGGCCTGGCTAAAACGCTATTACCCCGCCGCATTCATCGGGGCCGTGCTCAATTCGCAGCCGATGGGCTTCTATGCACCCGCGCAACTGGTCCGCGATGCGCAGCGGCACGGCGTGGACGTGTTGCCGGTCGATGTGAATGCCAGTACATACGATTGCCGGCTGGAAAGCCCCTCCGGAGACACTGAAGCTCCCGCACTACGGTTGGGCATGCGTTTGGTGCGCGGGCTGAGCGCCGAAAGAGTGCGCGGCATCGAAGCTGCGCGGCGCGCGGGCCCAATCACCTCGCTACACGCCCTGGCGCGGCGGCCCGACGTTCCGCGCGACGTGCTCGTGCGCCTGGCGGCCGCGGACGCGTTCCGCTCGCTCGGACTGGACCGGCGGCAGGCATTGTGGCAAATCCTCGCGCTCGACGATGACGCCCCGCCGCTGTTCGCCGACCTGGAGCCGGTCGAACCGCCGGCTGCGTTGCCGCAGATGCCGCTCGACGAGACCGTGGTGCACGATTACGACACGCTGGGCCTCTCGCTGAACGCGCACCCGCTCGGGCTTGTGCGGGCCGAGCTGACGGCGCTGCGGGTTCGCCCCAGTATCGAGTTGAAATCGTCGCGCCACGGGCAGCGCATCGCCGTGGCGGGGCTGGTGACCCATCGTCAGCGCCCGGGGACGGCGAAGGGGATCGTCTTCATGACGCTCGAAGACGAGACCGGGACCGCCAATCTGATCATTCGGCCGCGCGTGTGGGAGCGCCACCGGGTGGTCGGGCGGTCGCGGATCGCGCTCATCGCGGAGGGCACAGTCGAGCGGCAGGGCGCGGTGATCCACGTGCAAGTCAACAAGTTGCACGACCTGTCCGCCCGCATCGCCCCAGTCCGCGCCGCGTCGCGCGACTTCCACTGACGCCTCGGTGGTGAATTGGCCTACGGCAAGGCCGCAGCCAGCTCGCGGATGAAACCGGCGACGACGCGAGCGATAGCCGGCGGCGAGTCGCCGCGATCCACGGATTCGTTCATCCGCCGGACGATCGCGCTGCCGACGATGGCGCCGTCCGCGACGGCGCACACCGCCTGCACATGGGCCGCGGTCGCGATGCCGAAACCGACGCAGATCGGCTTGCCTGTCTCCGCGCGGAGTTGCTGCACATGCTGGACGAGGTCCGGCGGAAGAGCGGAACGCTCGCCGGTAACACCCGCCAGCGCCTGGTAGTAGATGAACGGCTCGGAGATGGCGGCGATGCGCCGTCGGCGGGTTTCGTCCGTCGTCGGGGCGACCATCATGACCAGCGGAAACCCCCGCTCCCGCCCGATCGCCGCCAGATCGTCCGCTTCCTCGATCGCCAGGTCCGGGACGATCAGGCCGTCGAAGCCGGCGGCCTGGGCGATCTCGACGAAGTGCCGCGGGTCACGCCGGTACACGATCGAGTAGCTGACCATCGCCAGCAGCGGGACGGCGATCTGGTCGCGGGCGGCGCGAAGTGCATCGAAGAGGCCGTCGAGCCTGAAGCCGTGCTCCAGCGCCCGCGAAAACGACGTCTGGATCACCGGACCGTCGGCGATCGGGTCGGAGAACGGAATGCCGATCTCGACGCACGCGCAGCGCTGCGGGTCGATCTGCCGCAGAATCTCGACGGTCGTCGCGGCGTCCGGGTAGCCGCCGGTGACGTAGGGCAGCAGCGTCTTCCGCCCGGCGGCGTGTAGGTCGCGAAACGTGGTTTGCAGGCGGCTCATGCCGGGAGTGTAGCCGGGGAAGGCGGGCGGGGCACGGGGCGTCGGGGTCTGAAACCGGCCGGCGGGGCCGTATAATCGCCGCATGGGTCAGACCCGGTGCGACTGCAAGCAGCTCAGCTTCGTGGGGCTGCGAAGTTACGTGCGGCGGCACGGGATCACGGACATCGAGGAGCTGATCCGCCAGACCGGATGTTGCACCGGCTGCGGGACGTGCCGGCCGCACCTGGAGGAGTTTCTCCGGACCGGCGAGGTTCGCTACGGTGACCAGCGGATCAAGCTGCCGGACGTGGATCCGCCGAGCCACTGATCCAAACCGGCGGCGAGCGGTTATTATGGTTGCGGCGGCGGCCCGCGACCGGGCGGCCGCCGTGTTTTGCGTACGCGATGTGCGGCCCAAGGTCGGGCGTGCCCGCCGGCAAACCGACCAGCGGCCGATCCCCCGAGCAGGGTTGAGGTACTGCGATGGGCGAAGCTGTAGCGAAGGGTCCCCTCGACTCCATCGTGCGGTACTTCCGCGGCTTCGCCGTGTTGCGGGACACGAGCCGCGAGTACTGGGGCATGCAGATCTACAACGTCCTGGACAACGCGGCGTACCAGGCGATGGTCGTGCTGGCGGCGGTCTTCCTCTCCAGCGATTTCGGGTTCAACGACGAAAAGGCCGGGTACATCGTGGCGGCCTTCACAATGGGCGTCACGGTGTCGCTGTGCATTTCCGGTGCGATCACGGACTGGCTGGGAATCCGCAAGTCCATCAACATCTCGATGGTGGGGCTGATCGTGCTGCGGATTGTGATGGTGGCCGCAATGCTGTACCCGGACTTCCCATACCGCCGGGTCATCGGGCCGGCGGCGATGATCGCCATGGCCCCCGCGATGGCGGTGGGCACGACGGCGTTGCAGGCGTCGAACCGACGGTTCACGACGGCGCGCTCGCGGGCCGCGGGCTTCAACGTCTGGTACCTGCTCATGAACTTCGGCTTCCTCCTGGGGAGCCTGTACATCGACGTCGTCCGGATGTGGTTGAAAGTGCACAACGCGTACATCGTGGCGATCGGCATCCCCATCGCGGCCATCTGTCTCGTGACGAACATCCTGCTGGTCCGCCGCGAGGAACAGCTTTACGGACCGGACGAGGTACCGGAGCCGAAAGTGGCGACGACGCAGCGCCGCAGGCCGCTGGACATCGCCGTGGCGGTGCTGTCCGAGAGCGCGTTCTGGCGGTTCCTGGCACTGTTCGGACTGATGATGGCGGTGCGGGCCGCATTCCTTTACATGACCTTCCTGTATCCCAAGTACTGGCTGCGCGTGATTGGGCCGGACCCCTGGATTGGGCTGCTGCAAGGGATTAACCCCTTCCTGGTCATGATCGGCACGGTCATCCTGATCCCGCTTGTGGGCCGCTTCAAGGTGTACAGCATGTTGACGTACGGCGCCCTGGTATCGGCGTCGTCGCTCTTCATTCTGGCCATTCCCGCTTGGGGCGACACCGTGTACTGGACGAGCATTGCCAGCCTGGTCGTGCTGAGCGTGGGGGAAGTGGTGTGGTCGCCACGACTGACGCAGTACACGACCGAGATTGCTCCGAAGGGGCAGGAAGGGACGTACTTCGGGTTATCGCAGGCGCCGTATTTTGCGACCAAGATGGTAGTGACCGGGCTCTCCGGCCACATGCTGGTGCGTTGGGTGCCGGAGTTTCCGGCGGGCGAGCCGATTCTGCGAGACCGGCTGGCGGCGGGCCAGATTCCGTTCTGGCACAGCCCCAGCGCACTGTGGATCATCCTTGGGACCGCCGCCCTGCTGGGCCCGACCATCGCGATCATGCTGCGCGGCTGGTTCACCAAGGGGGCGCACTGGAAGACGGAGACGACACCGAGCAAGCCGGCGGCGGAGCGGCGGTGTGCGTGCGGGCACACGAACGCGCCGGATGCGGCATTCTGTGCAGCGTGCGGGGCCGTTGTGTAGGCGACGGGGGCGTGATCGGAGCGGAAGGTCGTGCGCTTCCGTCGGTCCATGCGGCCGGCTGTCGGACTTGGCGAGGTTAATGCGCAGAGAAGGACGTTGGCATGAGTGAAGCGGTGAAGAAGATCTCGCTGGTCGAGCTGGCGGTCAACTACTTCCGCGATTTCAAGGTGCTGAAGGAGACGCGCAGCGAATACTGGGGGTTGCAGATCATCAATTTCCTCGATTGCACGGCGTATTTCGCGATGTTCAACATCGCGACCGTGTTCCTTTCCGAGGACTTCAAGTTCACGGACGTGCAAGCGGGGTACATCTACACGCTGTTCTCGTCCACGGTCACGATCTGTCTGTTCTTCTTCGGCGTCGTGACCGACTGGCTCGGCATTAAGCGCTCCATGTACGCCTCCATGTTTGGCCTGTTGCTCCTGCGCGCCGCGGTGGTA
>CAIWOY010000058.1 GCA_903914415.1 uncultured Phycisphaerales bacterium
AAGGCCGCCACCAGCTTGTCCAACGCGTCCGAACGCGTCGCCGTGCTGCGCATGGCGAGGATATACGCGCGTGCGCGCTCCCGGCGCAAGGGCTAGGCTGCAAAAATCTCAGACAATCTTGCAGACGGGTGAAGTGTTACGCGAGTTCGTAGAGGAAATGGACCGTGAGGTCACCAAGGGCCGGGCGCTGCTGGCGAGTTTGCGAAACGCGACGGAGCCGTGACGGCCAACTTTGTCGGCTCGGCACGCGGGTCCGCCTGATTCGGCCGAGAAACTTACGGCGCGGGCCAAGGTTGGCCGATAATGCAGGCGTGAACCTGTATCACGTAAGACATTGCAGTTCCCCTGCATCGAGTTTGAGCAGAGACCTGTGCGGGATGTCTCCCAAGGGCTCGCGGTGCTCGGATCGATCTGACGCTAAGAAGGGTTGGGGAGAGGCCCTGTCGGACTCAGAGCGACCCAAGGCCCATGCACTGCGAGATCGCGCGCATCTAGTCGCATCCACGTTTTGCGCCGGCGGCCATCTGCTCGCATTGGTGATCACGGTCGGAATGCTCGGCGCGATGGCGCTGGCGCAGACGCCGCCGGAGGAACCCGCCGTGGGCGAGCCGGGCCAGACGGAGGCCGAAGAGAGCCCCGAAGCGCCCACGAGTCAGCCGGTTGCGGAGGAGGAAGAACCAAAGAGCGTGCTCGAGGCGCTGCTGACGGGCGAGCGCGCGACCGGCGACTGGGGCGGCGCACGGCCCTGGCTCGAAGAGTGCGGGGTCACCTTCGACATGACCTTGACAACCTTCTTCCAATCGGTGGCCCACGGCGGCCTCAACACCCGTCGTGCCCACACGATCCTCGGCGTCAATGCGCTCGAGCTGACACTCGACCTGGGCAAGATGAAGCTCATCCCCGGCGGCACGATGTACGTTTACGCCACGAATTCCTGGGGTGAGAGTCCCACGACGCGGGGCTGGACGGGCGACCTGTTCGACGTCAACGGCATCGAGCTCGGCAACCATCCGATCAACGTGCACGAGCTGTGGTATGAGCAGGCGCTCCTGGACAACAAGCTGCGCGTTCGTTTTGGCCGGATCATGCTGCCAAACTCGTTCGATACGAACGCCTTTGCCTTCGACACCACGCTGGACTTCACCAACTGGGGCCTAAATCACGCCGCGAACATTCCGTTCCCGGCCAAGGCCTGGGGTGCGATCGGGGCACAAGCGTTCTTCACTCCGTGCGACTGGTTCCACGTTGGCGCCGGCCTGGCCGACGCCCAGGGTGAACTTGGCCAGACCGGATTCCACACCGCATTCCACGAGGACGGCTACTTCTTTAGCATCTATGAATTCGGTTTCACGCCGAAATGGGAGACTGGGTGGGGCAAGCTGCCCGGCAACTATCGTCTCGGCCTGTGGCACGACCCGCAGCCGAAACCGGTATTCTTTGACGATCTCGGCGGACGCCGGCAAACGGTCCCGATGAGGCGCGACGACGTCGGTTTCTACACCAGCCTGGACCAGATGATCTTCCGGGAGAATCCGGCGGTCGAGGGCGACGAGCAGGGGTTGGGCCTGTTCTTCCGCTATTCGCATGCGCACGGCGACGTGAACACGATTGAGGACTTCTGGAGCGTCGGCGGGCAGTATCGCGGCCTGGTGCCGACGCGCGACGATGACGTGCTGGGTGTAGGGGTCGCGCAGGGCATTCTCAGTGACGAGCTGCGCCGGACCGGGGCTGATCCGCACCGCGAGACCGCGATCGAAGTCTACTACAACATCCAGCTTCTGCCCTGGCTTTCCCTGGCACCAGACTTCCAGTGGATTCTCTGCCCCGGCGGCGAGAACGGACGGGACGCCTTCGTGGCCGGTCTCCGACTAAAGATGGCCTTCTAACCTCCAAGGAGCTTCCGATGAACCGCAAGCCACGTCGCCTGCCCTGGCTCCTCGTGCTCAGCCTCGGTTTGATACCGTTCACCGGCACGTGTGTGACGAACGCGCGGGATGCAGTGATCGGCGGAGCGATGGACTTTGTCAGCGGTACGACCGCAGACGTTCTGGGCCAGTTGCTCACCCAGGCGCTACCCCCCGCGAGATAGTCGGCAGCGGATGTTCATCTCTTTATTTAGCACACCCACGCGCTCCGGCTCGCGTAGGCCGACGCCACGCTCGTTGTGCTGATTCAGCACGACCTCGTGATACAGCCGTGTCAGCGCGGCCTTACGGCTCGGTCGTGTGGCGCTGATCCGATGTTCACGGCCCCGACTCGTTGACGCCCCGTCGCGCAAGCCCTCACGGTCCGTCATGTCGCGCGCGAACCGCCGATAAACTGGCTTTCGGGCTGTCTAGACGGCAGCTTCGAAGCAACCCAAGGCGGGCTGTGAACGGCGGTTGAAAAGTGCAGCGCCCTGGCCGACCGCCGGCCGCGATCACACGGTGAGACACGTCGTGCCCCACGCTGCCGACTCGAATCGCGACGTCTCGGGGGAGCTCAACGGGCCGCACAACGCCGCGCTGACCGAGCACGCTGTTTCGGCACGTCCGGCGCGTCACGTGTGACGTTTCACACCGCCCGTTCCCGCCAGCACTTAATTCGCAGCCCGCCCAGCGCTAGTACACCCTGAGGACCTCAACTTCGTGCGGCCCCGCCAGCGGATCGGCGCCGGCGGTGGCCGTTCTTTTTCTGCTGCCCCCTGTGCGGGGCGGCTCCTTTCTCACCCACCTGGGTGACGGATGAGCCGCCCCGATCCGGCGGCCCTCCGTTTGCGCGGAGAACCGCCTATGACCACGCTCCAAGCCCTGCCCGGCGTGCCACCCACCACGGCGCACGCCTGGTTCATCGAGAACCTCTCCGAACTGACCGGCCGCGCTCGGGCCCTTGCCCGCCGCTTTGCCCGCGGCCAGCGCGACGATGCGGCCGCCGACATCCTGGGCCAGGTTTTTCGCTACAGTCTGAGCGCCGCCACGCGCGGCAAGCTCCACCTGCTCACGCCCTTCACGTTGGTCTCGTTTTTCGGCCGGGCCTACGCCTCTGGCCGCCGGCTCGCCGGCTCCGACACGCGGGACTTACTCGCGCCGGCCGTCCAGCAGCGCCACCGGGTGCGCATCGTCTCATTCGACGCGTGGCGCCGGGTGCGGACACCGGAGGGTGAGCTCCGGCTACCATTGTCAGAGGTGCTCGCCGATCGCCGGGTCCGCGACCCGCTTGAGGCCTGCCGCCAGGATCTCGATTACCCCAGCATCCTGCGCCGGCACCGCGTCAGCCGCCCGGCACGCCGGGTGTTCGCCTATCTGGCCCAGACGCACGGTTCCGGACGACAAACCGAGCTGGCGCGCGAGCTGAGGGTCAGTCCGCCACGGGTTACGCAG
>CAIWOY010000059.1 GCA_903914415.1 uncultured Phycisphaerales bacterium
AGGACCGTTGCCTCTACTTGCGGGCGGTGGTGTGGTCCGCGGAGGCGCATGACGCGCGCCTTGAGCTCGGCAGCGACGACGGTGCGAAGGTCTGGCTCAACGGCCGCATGGTCTATGAGTTCAACGGCCGGCGGGCGCACGAGACCCTGCGCGACAAGACGCCGATCAAGCTGGACGCGGGTTGGAACGCGCTGCTGGTGAAGGTCGTGGAGGCCGACGGCCCGTGGGCCGTCTCGTGCGCCGTCCGCGACCCCGACGGCAAGCCGCTGGAAGATCTCAAGGTCCAGGCCGAGCCGCCGCCTAAGCCATAGCGGCGGACGCGCCTGTTGGTCGTCCGGCTCGGTTGCTCAGCCGCGCGCCCGGGGGTACATTCGCGCCGGATTGGGGCCCGACGGCAATGCCGAAACGCAAAGACGCGCACAATCAGATCGCGCTCTTCTCAAACGCCGAGCCCAACGGCTCCGCCACGGCTCGCCTGCGCCGCCGTTTGTTCATCCGCGCCTTTCTCATCGAGGAGTCGAAGAAACGCGCGCATCTCTACGGCGACGAGCTCGGCCGGGCGCACGCCATCCTGCACAAATGGGCTGACTTGGAGACGCGCGGCGCCCTCGCGCGCAAGGAAACGTCCCTCGACGCCGAGTTCCTGGGCGAAATCTTCTCCGACGCCCTCGGCTACGCCCCGGCCACGACCGCCGCGGCAACCTACCAGCTCGAGCGCCAATTCGCCGTCCCCGGCGTCGGCACCGCCGACGGTGCGCTCGGCGCCTTTTCGGTCGGCCAGCCCCCAGCGCCGGTCGCGATCATCGAGCTCAAATCCGCGAACGTGAACCTCGACACCGACCGGTCCTCCGGCCGCACGCCGGTGCAGCAGCTCTGGGACTACCTCAACGCGACGCCGGACTGCCCCTGGGGCATCCTCAGCAACTTCGTCAGCTTCCGCCTCTATCACCGCGCCCACGGCTCCCGCGCCTTCGAGCTCTTCACGCTCGTCGAGCTCAAGGACCACGGCCGTTTCCGCGAGTTCTACCACGTGTTCGGCCCCGGCGGTTTGCTGCCCACGCGCTCCGATCCGACGCCACGCGCCCTCGCCCTCCTCACCCGCACCGGCGAGCGTCAGCGCGAAGTCGGCGACGAGCTCTATGAGGCGTACAGCAAGAACCGCCTCGACCTGATCCGTCACCTGCACACGAAGCTGGGCAAACCGCTCGATACGGCCATCGCGGTCGCCCAGAAGCTCCTCGACCGCATCATCTTCGTCGCCTTCTGCGAAGACCGCGGCCTCCTGCCCCGCAGAATCATCCAGCGCACATACGAAGACCTCCCGCCGTTGGCCCGCGTCACGAATCCGCGCTGGCGTAACTTCATGGACCTCTTCCACGCCGTCGACAAGGGCCACCGCGCGTTCGACCTTGAGCAGGGCTACAACGGCGGCCTGTTCGCCCATGACGCCGACGTGGACGAGCTTCAACTGGACGACGACTGGACCAACTTCTTCCGCGACATCGGCCGCTACGACTTCTGCGACGAAGTCAACGTTGAAGTCCTCGGCCATCTCTTCGAAAAGTCCGTCACCGAGCTGGAGAAGATCCGTGCCGGCGGCCTCTTTACCGCGGGCGGCCCCTTCGCTGCGGGCGGTCTCTTGACCCCCCTCCCTGCCAGGGAGGGGCCGGGGGAGGGTGGGACGGTCGCCCCCGCCACCGCTGGTAGTGGGGCCGGCGTCCCTGCCGGCCCAACCATGCCGAAGTCCGCCCAGCGCAAACGCTTCGGCATCTACTACACCCCGCCCGAATTCACCGACTTCCTCGTCCGCCAGACCGTCGGTGAGCTCCTCCGCGAACGCTTTGCCGCCCTCGCCCAACACCACGGCGTCTCGCCGTCCGATGCTAACCCCCCTCCCTCCCAGGGAGGGGCCGGGGGAGGGTCGCAATTCGCGATCACGGCGGGCACGCCATCGGCGCCTCCCGCCTACTACCGCGCCTGCCTCGCGGTCCTGCGTGACCTCAAGGTCTGCGACCCCGCCTGCGGCAGCGGCGCCTTCCTCATCCGCGCCTACGACTACCTCGAAGAGCAATACGCCGACGTGCTCGACAACCTGATCGCCGCCGGCGACCCTGACGCCGACAAGCTCGCCGACCAGATTCCCGACCTCATCCTCGCGGACAACCTCTTCGGCGTGGACCTTTCGCCCGAGGCGGTCGAAATCACGCAGCTCGCCCTCTGGATTCGCTCCGCCCGCTGCGGCCACACGCTCGCCAACCTGTCGCAGAACATCATCTGCGGCAACAGCCTCGTGGACGATCCGGCGGTCCATCCGCGGGCGATGACATGGCCGGAGACGTTCCCGGCGGTTTTCCAACGCCCCGCCCCCGGCTTCGACTGCGTCATCGGCAATCCGCCGTGGGAGCGTCTCAAGCTCCAGGAGCGCGAGTTCTTCTCGCTTTCCGCCCCCGACATCGCCGCCGCCGTCAACGCGGCGGACCGGCGGCGCGTGATCGCCGAGCTCGAAAAGAAGAACCCCGATCTGTATGCCCTCTACGTCGCCGCCCAGCAAAACGCCGAGCGCACGCTCGGCTACGCCCGCACGTCCGGCCGCTACCCGCTCACGGGGAAGGGCGACATCAACACCTACGTGCTCTTCGCCGAGCTCGCCCGCACGATCGTCGCCCCCGACGGCCGCGTCGGCCTGCTCGTCCCCTCCGGCATCGCCAGCGACGACACGACCAAGGAGTTCTTCAACGCCCTGATGAGCGGCCAATCGCTCATCAGGCTGTACGACTTCGAGAACAAGCGCCCGTTCTTCCCAGACGTCGACAGTCGCTTCAAGTTCTCCGCCCTGGTCTTCGGCGGCGCCAACGTCCGCGTCCCGGCGGCCGATTTTGTCTTCTTCGCCCACCACATGGACGACCTGAAACCGAAGAGCCGCCATATCCCGCTCAGCGCGGCCGACATGGCTCTTGTCAACCCGAACACGCGCACGTGCCCGATCTTCCGCTCGCGCCGCGACGCCGAGCTGACCAAAGCGATCTATCGGCACGTCCCGGTCCTCATCGACGAGTCGCGCGAGGAAGGCGGCAACCCGTGGGGCATCCGTTTCGTCCGCATGTTTGACCAGACCAACGACGCCGAGCTGTTCCGGACAGCCGCCCAGCTCGCCAAGGAAGGCCTCAAGCTCCGCGGCAACCGCTGGCAGCTCCGCAACCACGTCTTCCTCCCGCTCTACGAAGCGAAGATGGTTCAGGCTTACGACCATCGCGCTGCCGGCGTCGTAATCGACCCCGAAAACTGGGTCCGCCAAGGCCAAACCGTCGAGACGAGCCCCGTCTCCCACCAAAACCCCGAATTCGTCACCCAACCGCGCTGGTGGGTCGATCAGGAACGCGTCCGCGCGGCCCTCGGCGGTTCGCTCCCGCCCGCCGCGCTCTGCTACAAGGACGTGACCAGCCCGACCAACGAGCGCACGATGATCGCGGCGTTCATGCCCCCTGCGGCCGTCGTGAATTCGGCCCCCCTCGTGATCTTACAGAATGGCATCACCTGGCGCCTTCGCTGCTGCCTCCTGGCCAATCTCAACGCCTTCGCCCTGGACTTCGTCGCGCGCCAGAAGGTCGGCGGCCTCCACCTCAATTTCTTCATCGTCGAGCAACTGCCGGCCTTCGCGCCCGACGCCTACGCCGAGCGCTGCCCCTGGAAGCCAGCCCAAACCCTCGAACGCTGGATTTCCGACCGCGTCCTCAAGCTCACCTGCACCGCCAACGACATGCTGCCCCTGGCCGAGGCCGCCGGCTTCAAGGACGGCGTCCACAAGTGGAAGCCCGACGAGCGCGCCCAGCTCAAAGCCGACCTCGACGCCGCCTACTTCCACCTCTACGGCGTCAGCCGCGCCGACGCCGAGTACATCCTCTCCACCTTCACCGGCACCCAGCGCCGCGACACCGCCGAGACGGGCGGCTTCCGCACCGCCGACCTGATCCTCGCCGCCTACGACGAGCTCGCCGGCTAACTACACACAAGACAATGCACTTGATCGCCTTCGCCCCAAACGCTCAAAAACGCGGCTTTATGGGCCCACCTGATGACCTGTTGATCGCCTTCGACCGCCGGCTACCCGCGGAAGAAGATTAGCGTCGTGAGGAGGAACAGCGGGATCAGCAGCGCCCCTGAGTACGCCATGTACGCGAAGAAGCTCGGCATCTTCACGCCGGCCTGCTCCGCGATCGACTTGACCATGAAGTTCGGGCCGTTCCCGATGTACGTGTTCGCCCCCATGAACACCGACCCGCAGCTCACCGCCACCAGCAGCGGCACCGGGATGCTGCCCGTCGCCGTCCCCACGCCGTGCAGCAGTGGCATCCCCGGCGGAGCCAGCGTGCCGGCGGTCTCGAAGTACACCATGTACGTCGGCGCGTTGTCGAGGAAGCTGCTCAGCACCCCGCTCGCCCAGAAGAAGTGCCACGGCTCCGACAGCCCGAGCTGCGGCCCGCGCACCCGCAGGATCTCAATCGGTACCTGCATCGTGATGAAGATGCCGAGGAACAGGCACGCGACTTCGCCGATCGCCGTGTAGTTGAACTGGTTCTCGCCGCGCAGGCCCCGCGGCGTGGTCAGCAGCGACAGGCCGGCCATCGCGAGCTGCACTAGCTCGCGCAGGTAGTGTGGCGCATGCCACGTTGTGCCCGGGACGGCCTTGGCCGGGTCGAGCGTGCCCACTGCCAGCACGACGCCCAGCAGCCAGAAGATGTTGACCAGCCCGGCGACCCGCAGCGGCTGGCGCTCGGCCTGGTCGCGAACGAGCGCTTCCGGCCGCTCATGCCGGTACGCCCAGCCGTCCCAGATGTAGTACACGACGAGCAGGATGCCGACCAGAAACGCCCATGGCCGCCACAGCCGGAGCGTCCACAGGAAATCGACGCCCTTGAGATAGCCGAGAAACAGCGGCGGATCGCCGATCGGCAGCAGGCTGCCGCCGATGTTCGCGACCAGGAAGATGAAGAAGACGACGGTGTGCGCCGTGCGCCGCCGCTCGGAGTTGGTCTTGAGCAGGAGGCGGATCAGCACCATGGCCGCCCCGGTCGTGCCGATCAGGCTCGCCAGCAGGCTGCCGGTCGCCAGGATCGCGGTGTTCACGGCGGGCGTGGCGCGTAGGTCGCCCCGCACCACGATGCCGCCCGCGATTACGTAGAGACTGAACAGCAGGATGATGAACGGCACGTACTCGACGAGCACGGCGTTCTCGGCCACGGTCAGCACGGTCGGCAGCCCCGCGGACGTGTGGGCCGCGCCGCCCGGCTCGTGCAGCGCGAGGCCCGTGTCGCGCAGGCCGTAGTACAGTAGCGTGACCCCGGCCAGCGCGAGGGCCACGAGCAGCTTGTTCCGGTTGGACTCCCACCAGTGCCGCGCCCCGCGTATCAGCGGCAACAGCGCGATCGCCAGCAGAATGGCGACAAACGGCCCGATCCACAGCACGTGCGGCGCATAAGCGTCGGGTTGAGCCGGCGGCGGCATGTACCGTTTCCTCGGCCGTCGTACGCGGGCGCCCCCGGCGCTCAGCAGCTCGGGCGCGTCACGGCGCTCGCCAGGTCCATGACCTCGACCGCCACGTCCTGTCCGTCGAGCCCGACGACCCGCCGCTCGCCGACGCCGGCGCCCATCAGCTTCTGCGCCAGCGGCGCCTGGTAGCTATAGATCCCCTGCTCGACGTCCGTGTCGAGCGGGCCCAGGAAGGTCATGACTTGCTGCGTGCCGTTGTCGCTGCGTCGCAGCGTCACGCGCGACCCGATCCCGACCTGGTCGGTGGGCACGTCGTGCGGCTCGATGACGCGAGCCCGCGACAGGTCGTCGTTGATGGCGGCGACGCGGGCGCGGAGCAGGTCGCGCTCCTCCAGGGCGAACCGATATTCGGAGTTCTCGCTCAGATCGCCGTGCGACGCCGCCTCGCCGATCCGCTTGGCGTTCTCGCGCATCTTGACGTTGACGAGCTCGTCGCGCTCGGCGGTCCGCCGATGGAGTCCGGCGCTCGTGGTCCAGACCGTGTCGGGGTCGGCCCACGGTGCGACCTGCTCGGGCTTGACGATAAAGAGCTGCGGGTGCGCCTCGCGCAGGATTTCCTGCAGCCGCGACTGCACGGTCGGGCCGACGCCTTCGAGCCGCTGCAACTGCCGCCGGACGGTGATGGCGGCCGCCTCGCTGGACTCCGCCAGACAGCGGCGGACGCGGGCGAAGTCCTTGATCCCCAGCGCGGTCCGCACGCGGTGCCGATACTCCTTGACCACCGCCGCGTCGGCCCAGACCGTCCGCCCCAGGGCGCTCAGCGTGTCGAGGATGAGCCGGAACAGGTCGGCGTCGCCCGGCAGCCGCAACGCGCCCGCTCCCTTCGGTCCCTTCCATAGCCAGTACGCCAACTCCGGGTGATTGGCGAGGTCGGCCAGGCCGGCGTCGATGAAGCTCTGCACCGCCGCGACCTGCCCCGCCTTCACCAGGTCCGTGGTCAGATGGTCCAGCAGGCCGGCGGGCACCAGCGGCAGCAGCGCCGCGGCCCAACGGGTCCAGTCGTCCGGGCGTGCGGCCCGCAGGGCGGCCCAGGCCCGCTCCCGCAGTCCCTCCTGCGGAAGGCCCAAGAGCAGCGCGGCCGGCTCGGCCGCGTCGCGCAGGATGCGGCCCGCCAGGGTGCGACTGTCGTTGGTCGCGGGCAGCCCTTTGGCCGCCAGCGCCTCGATCACGAGGGCGCCGGCGAGGGCGTCGCGGGGTCGCCGGCCGGTCGCCGCGGTGACTTGCTCGCACAGGAAGTCATGGCAACGGCTTAGCAGCGGTTGGTCCGGCGGTTCCTTCCGCGCGGCCTTCTCGCGGAGATAGGCCTCGATCATGCTCTGCCACTGGGCCGGCTCCTTCTGCGCCGACAAAGCCGCCCACACCTCGTCCTCGAGCGTTTGGCCCTCGGCGGTGTAACGCAGCAACATCGGCGAGCGGCCCTCGACGATCACGTGGGGCGAGCGCTTGAGTTGGTTTCGTGCCCGCGTCCACCAGGCCGACCACTCCTTCGCCTCGATGTACTTCGGCACCAGCTCGTGCTTGAGCACGTCCGCGTCGAGGTGCCCGCCATGAGCGCGGATGAGCCCGATGACCACGCGGACGGGGTCGTCGTGGATCAGGGCGGCGAGCTGGTCGGGCCGCAGGTTCCGCAACACGCGGAAGTCGTCGGGGGCGAGCCGCTCGTACTCGCGCGAGACGTCGGCGGCGGGCATCGCGATGACGCGATCCGTACGGCGCAGCGTGAACAGCGCGTTGGCGCGATCGATTTCCGTGACTTCGACGACCCGCCCGTCCATGCGATTGACCAGCACGTCGCCCGGTTGGAGCGTCAGGCACAGGTCCAGGACGTTCAAGGCGGTGCGGACCGGCCGGCCGCTCTCGAGTCCGGACGCCTGCAGCAGCGCGGCGAGGCCGGCCGTCGAGGCGTACACGCGGCGGTACAGGTCGGCCGTGATCCGGCGGAGCACGTCGTTCTGCGGCGCCGCATTCAGCGCCATGCGGGCCAGTTGCAGACCGGCTTGCGGGTCGGCGGCGGGATCCATGTTCTCGAAGATCACCTGCGCGAGGGTCGCGAGGCGCTCCGCCTGGCCGGCGCGTTCGAATTGCTCGAAGGGCGCGACGAGCTCGGCAAGCCGGAGCTGACCGGCCTCGAGCGCTTCGAAACAGGCGGCCTCAAACGGTTCGTAGGCGTGGGTCGCGGCCAGTTCGAGCAGCTTTGACGACGGCATCATTCCCTCATGACTGATCATACAAGCGACGATCACGCCGCGGCCGTCAGAAGCCGTGACGCGAAGTACACGAGTCCCCGCATCATACACGCTTGGCGGATTCGCTGCGACCGAGCACTTGCGCATACACGCGGAGCACGGCGCGGACCGTCGCCTGGGGGTGCAGGTTCTGGTGCGCCCAGGCCGTGGCCTGCGCACCGATCGCTCGGCGCAGTGCCTCGTCGCTGTGCAACTGGAGCAGGGCGTCGGCGAAGGCGCGCGGCTGGTCGCCGCCGACGAGCACGAGGCGCTGGCCGCCGCCGGGCAGCTCACGCAGCGCGGGGAGATGGCTGGCCACGACCGGGAGCCCGGCGGCCATGGCTTCGAGCACCGCATTCGGCATCCCCTCGGTCAGAGACGGAAAGAGGAAGGCGTCGGCGGCGGACAAGACCGGGCGCAGGTCGTCGCACCAACCGAGCAGGTGGACGATCTGCCGGGCAGCGCTCAGGTGGAGAATCCGCTCCAGGGTCTCCCGGTAGGGGCCGTCGCCGGCGAGGAGAAAGCGACATGGGACCGCCGTCATCATCTCGGCGCAACGAACCACGAGGTCGAGGCGCTTAACCGGGTCGAAGCGCCCGGCCCACGCGACGACGAACTCGTGGTCTGGAATGCCGAGGGCAGCGCGGGCCGCCGCTCGCTTCGGGCGCTCCAGCGGCAGGTCCAGCGATGGCGGCACGACATGCACGTGTCGCCACGGCAGCCAAAACGTGCGGACGACGTGTCCGGCCAAGGCTGCGCTGTTGACGATGTGGCCGCGATCCATCCGGCCGGTGAGCCGTTCGGCCCAGGCGTGCCAGCGGCGCTCGACTTCGATCGTGGCGGTCGCGGTGACGACGGGAACGCGGTGCAGGAGACCGACCAGGCGGGCGGCGATGTTAGCGTGCAGGAGCGTCGCGTGAATCAGGTCTGGCCGAATCCGCTGCACGTGCTGCGCGAGGCGCCACAGGGCGGCCCAGTCGTGTGCGCCCGCCGCGCCGCACGCGAAAGTGGGGACGCCGCCGGCGGCCAGCTCGGCGCTCACCGGCCCGGGTGGTGCGAGGCATCCGGCGAACACCTCGACGCCGGTGTCACGGAGCGCGCGGGCCAGGCGAGCGAGGCGCAGCGGCGTTCCGCCGCGCTCGTGGTCGGTGACGAGGAGCATCACGCGCACGTTCGCCTCCCCGCCGTACCTCCTGGGCCGAGCGCGGGGCGCGCGCGGGCATGCAGGCGGCCGCCACTTTCAGTCACTCGCAGGAACGGACTGCCTGGAGCCTCGAACATGCGTGACAGGGTAGCAGCACGGACCGAGTGTCGAAACACGCCGACGGGATGCGGGCGGTGTGTCGAAGGTTGTCGGCGAAGGCGAGACAATGGCTGCCCGTGCGCGCTCACGGACGTCTTGACCGCCCCGGTACTATGGAATATGGAATCGGAGTTATACTGGTGGTGGACAGCGGGGCTCCGGACGGGCCCCTGTGCGAGTTGATTGTGGGAGGTGAGCGATGTTTGACTTCCAAAACGCCCTCAACGGTTTCCTCGGTTCGCTGTTCGGATTTCTCAACGACTTCCTGAACAGCCTGTTCGGATGGCTTGCGACCTTCTTCAGCGGCTTGAACATCAACGTCGGCTGAAGCGCAGGCGTGAGGCCAGTCCCAAGCGCGCGTGGCCGCGGCTCCTGGCAATCGTAGTGCGGCCCCCTCGCACTGGGATTGCTAGCGGTCGCGTCGGGTCTTGACGCGCGCCACCTTGCTGGCGCGGTCGACGCCGATTTGGACCCAGGATTCCCCTCTAACGGTCCCTGGCAGGGGGACAGAGCCGTACATCTTCCCGCCGGGGTGTGGACGTGGGTCGTAGCCGACCGTGGGACCGCCGAACGGCAGCAGCGCCGCGGTGAGGGATTTGCTTTCGGTGAAGTTGACGGTCGGCGACAGCCGGTGCAGGGCGCCGGTATCGACGCCGCCGTACCACGTGCCGACCAATGGCGGGTGGAAGTGGCCGGGGAAGTCGAAGAGGAGCGGCTTGTAGGTCGGCTCTTCCTTCCCGAGGGCCTTTCGTTCGGCGGGGGTCGGTTCCGGCTCTTTGAAGCTCGGTGCGAGGTCGATGCGCGGCTCAGCCTGTCGGCCTTGCACGGCGACGACGGCCTGGCAAGCCGGCTCGGTTTCTTCCGCATGGCTGGGCAACTCGTCCGCCGTGGGCGCGGGCGTCACGCGCGAGCCGGGCCCGGCGCAGCCCAGCACGAGCCAGAGGGCAGCAGTCGCAATGACCACACCGATCCAAGCGCGCATGACCTATGCCTACCCGATGGCGAGGAAGTTGGCAAGCAACTTGTGACCTTCCCCGGTCAAGAAGCTCTCCGGGTGGAACTGCACGCCGTAGAGGGGCCAGTCGCGGTGGCGGACGGCCATGATCTCGGTGGGGTCGTCTTCGGCGGTGGCGCAGACAATGTATGCCGGGGGCAGGGTACCGTCCTGGATGATGAGCGAGTGGTAGCGGGTGGCCTCGAAGGGGTTGGCGAGGCTCTTGAAGAGGGCTTGGCCGTCGTGGCGGATGAGGCTGGTCTTGCCGTGCATGAGGCGGCGGGCGCGGATCACTTTGGCGCCGCTGACGTAGCCGATGCACTGGTGGCCAAGGCACACGCCCAGCAGCGGGACGCGACCGCCGAACCGCCGGATCACGTCGTTGCTAACGCCGGCCTCGCGCGGCGTGCAGGGGCCGGGGGAGATGATGATGTGGGCCGGGTGCTGAGCTTCAATTTCGTCGGGCGTGATCTGGTCGTTGCGATAGACGCGAATTTCTACGGCCGCGTCCAGCTCGCCGATGCGCTGGACGAGGTTGTAGGTGAAGGAGTCGTAGTTATCGATCAGCAGGATCATGGACGGAGCTACCAGCCGGGCGCCCAGAGGTACAGGAACTGCGGCGACGGGCTCGTGAGCCACTCGGGCAGGCCGACGTTGACGAGGTTGACCTGGGTGGGGGGCGGGTCACCGTAAGCGTAGATGTTCGCCCGGTAGGCGTAGGGGCGGCTGTACTGGACGACCTTGATGGACTGTTTGTCGAGGTTGGCGGCCTGCTTGGAGGCGGCGATCGCGTCGTGCAGCGAGCCGATCTCATCGACGAGGCCGAGCTCTTTGGCCTCGGGGCCGAAGTAGACGCGGCCGTCGGCCAATTCGCGGAGGCGTTCGCGCGGGATGCGCGTGCGCGACGTGGCGGCGACGCTCAGGAAGCGGTCGTACATCTTGTCGATGAGGCCCTGGAAGACGGCGCGGTCTTTGTCGGTCATCTCGCGGAAGGGCGAGCCGGCGTCCTTGAGTTCGCCGCTCTTGATGACGTTCACGCGGGCGCCGATTTTCGACATGGTGCCGGAGAAATCGGGGGCGAGCATGATGACGCCGATGCTGCCAGTGACGGTGGTGGGGCTGGCGTAGATGCGGTCGGCGGCGCAGGCGACATAGAAGCCGCCGGAGGCGGCGACGTCGAGCATGGCGGCGATGATGGGCTTACCGGTTCGTTGGCGGAAGGCGCGGAGCTCGGAGTACAGGATGTCGCTGGCGGTGATGCCGCCGCCGGGGGAGTTGATGCGTACGACGACGGCGCGGACGTTGTCGTCCTTGGCGGCGCGCTCAAGCTTCTCGAGGAAGAGCGAGACGGGGTTTTCGCCGGGGGCGCCGAGGAGCGAGTTGGAGCGGGCGTCGGTGAGCACGCCGTCGAGGTCGAGCACGGCGATTTTCTTGGAGGCCCAGGCGCTTTCGCGGATGACGACTTCCTCGACGAGCTCAGGCTTGGGCGGGACGGGCGTGATGAGATATGAGCCTGTGGCGCAGCCGGCGAGGGCGGCGAGTAGGACGATGGCGGAAGCGAGGAGGCCGCCGCGGGAGGCGCGCGAGACAACGGGGACGTACATGGTCATGGTCGCTCCAATTGGCTCATAGCGCAGGCCCAGCTATACTTGGGCGACGGCAGACGCTGCAACCGCCCGGAGGCCCGCACGACGCATGATACGCATATCGGAGGCCGATTTCGACCAGGCCATCGAGCAGGCGCTGGAGGAGGTGCCGGGCGACTTCCAGCGCTACCTGGAGAACGTCGTGATGGAGGTGCGTGGGCGTCCGGACCGGGCGTTCATGCGGGAGCACGACGTGCCGGACGACATTCTGGGGATCTACGTGGGGGTGCCGCTGGAGGAGAAGGGGCCGGAGCTGGCGCCGACGCCGCTGCCGGACCGGATCGTGATTTTTCGCGACAATTTGTGCGAGATGTGCTCGTCGCGGGAGGAGCTGATCGACGAGATTCGCATTACCGTGCTGCACGAGATCGGGCATCATTTCGGGCTGGACGAGGACCGGCTGGAGGAGTTGGGGTTCGAGTGAGTTGCGAGTAGCGAATGGCGAGGAGCGAGTTTCAGATCGTGCCCAATCGGCTATCGGCCTGGGCAGGGAGAATGAGGCTTACCGAGATGAAACGGAATCGCGCCGGTCGGATGTTGGTCGCCACGGGAGCGGCCCGGGATGTAACGGCCGACGCCCGTGTCGGGAATGTAGCGGCCGACCCCCGTGTCGGCCGTAGAAGGTGGACGGCGTTGCGTCCCATCAGCGCGCTCCTCGTGCTCGCCGCCGCGCTGCCCGTCTCCGCCCAACCCGCAGCCACGCAGCCGCAGGTTTCGCAAGAGCCGCCGCACGTGTCGTCGCCGGACGGTGCGTCTTTGCGGGCGGAGGCGCGGCGACTGGCCGCGCGCGGCGCCGAGTATCTCCTGTCAGCACAGGAAAAAGACGGCGGCTGGGGGGCGGACAAAGGGCCGGGCATAACCGCGCTGGCGCTGAAGGCCCTGATCCAGGAGCCGAGCGTCGGGTTGAAACATGCGGCCGTGCGGCGCGGCGTCGAGCTGATTCTGAAGTCGCAGCGCGAGGACGGCGGCATCTACTCCGCCGAAGGGCTGCTCAAGAACTACGAGAGCAGCGTCGTGCTGTCGATGCTGGCGGTGCTGAAGGACCCGGCGTACGCCAAGCAGACGGCGGCGTTGCAGAAGTTCCTGAAGGACAACCAGTGGGACGAGGGCGAGGGCAAGTCGCCGGACGACGCGTGGTACGGCGGGGCGGGGTATGGACATGGGAAACGGCCGGATTTGTCGAATACGCAGATGATGCTGGAGGCGCTGCGCGACAGCGGGCTGCCGAAGGACGATCCGGTGTACAAGAAGGCGCTCGTTTTCATCCAGCGTTGCCAGATGCTCGGGGAGACGAACGATCAGCCGTTTGCCAAGGGGGCGACGCAGGGCGGGTTCATTTACTCGCCGGTCAACGGCGGCGAGAGCAAGGCGACGGAGACGGTGGACGTGGAGGGGCGGGCGGAGCTGCGGTGCTACGGGACGATGACGTACGCGGGGTTCAAGAGCATGCTGTACTGCGGGTTGCCGCGGGACGATGCGCGCGTCAAGGCGGCGCTGGACTGGATTCGCCGGTATTGGACGCTGGAATACAACCCGAACATGCCGGAGAAGCAGTCGCGCGAGGGGCTGTTCTATTACTACCACGTGTTCGCGCGGGCGCTCGACGCGCTGGGCGAGCCGGTGATCGAGGACCGGGCCGGCCGTTTGCACGCGTGGCGGCAAGAGCTGGTCGAGCGGCTGCACAAGCTCCAGCGCGACGACGGCAGTTGGGTGAACGAGGCGGATCGCTGGATGGAGGGCGCTCCGGCGCTGACGACGGCCTACGCGATGCTGGCGCTTGAGGCGGCGTTTCCGGCGGAGAAGTGAGCGGATCGACGTGAACGGCGAGTCGTCTGAGCGCGAAGAGCAGTCGTCGCCGCCGACGGGGGAGGCGGGTTGGGGGGCGCCGGCCGCGGAGTCCGAGCAGCCGCTGGAAAAGCAGTTGCCGCCGGACATCATCGCGACGCCGAGCGAGGTGCGGGCCTCGAGCGCGGAGATCGTGTGGTGGCGGCCGGGGGGGGGGGGTGCGTGGCGGTACGTCGGGTATCGCTGGGTGTTCCTGCTGCCTGCGCTCGGGTATATCGTGCTCGCTGTAGTGGCGTATCGCTGGCAGTCGCTGCTGGGGGCCTTCTGGCCGCTGGCGTTCAAGCTGTCCATGCTGGTGGCGGCGATCGCGGCGTGGCTGGCGGGCGTCGTCATCCGGCGGGCGGTGCACGCGCGGCGCGAGCCGTTCTGCATCTACTGCGGCTACAACCTGACGGGGCTGCCGGACAACTACCGGTGTCCCGAGTGCGGGCGGCCGTACACGTGGAAGCTGATCGCGGAGTACCGGCGGGACCCGCAGTGGTTCATCGAGCGGTATCGGGCGCACCACAAGCTGCCGGCGGCTGAGCGGCCGTTCGAGGCCGGACCGGGCCGGCAAAAGTCGCGGGACGGGACGTAGGTCAGGGTTTCTCGGGCTCGATCACGACGGCGGTGCCGTAGCACAGCACCTCGGTCGCGTTGGCGCGGCTGACGATCTCGGAGGCGTCGTAGCGCAGGCCGACGACGGCGTTGGCGCCCAGCGCGACGGCGTGATCGACCAGCAGCTCATAAGCCTGCTGCCGCGTCTGCTCGCACATCTCCGTGTAGGCGCCGATGCGGCCGCCGATGATGGACTTCAGGCCGCCCATGATCCCCTGCGCGATCGTCGGCGCGCGGACGATGATGCCGCGGACGACGCCGAGGTACATGGCGATGCGATAGCCTTCGATCGTAAACGTCGTGGTCACCGGAATGGCCATGGGGCGTTCTCCTGTTCGGGACTCGGCCGGGGGTCAACTCACCGGCTTCCAGTCGATCACCTTGAGCTCTGCTTTTCGCTGGCCGTTCCACTCGTTGATGAGCGGCTCGAACGCAAGCCGGACGTGCCGGTGCTCGGCCAGGTGTGCGGCGTGGGCGCCCTGCCCGAACGCGATCGCCTTGCGATAGGCGTTTTGCTGGCGGACCGTGAACTGGAGGTGGGCCCCGCCGCGCCCAACGACGCGCGGGGCATCGACCAGCTCGACCGCGGCGGTCGCCAGTCGCGGGCGCGGATTCCCCTCGCCGAAGGGTGCGAGGCGTTGCATCGTGTCGACGACGCCGGTCGTGACGTCGGCGAGTGCCACCTCGTCGTCGAGATGCAGCTTGGCGCGCAGGTCGGCCGGGGTCAGCCGGCGGGCGGCCTCGGCGAGAAATGCCTGAGTAAACGCGTCGATCCGGTCGGCACGCAGGCGAACGCCGGCGGCCATCGCGTGTCCGCCGAAGCTCTCCAGGTGTTGGGCACAGCAGCCGAGCGCTTCGTGCAGCGGGAAATGCCGGACGCTGCGGCCGGAGCCTTGTCCGAGGTCGTGGTCGAGGGCGATCAGGACGGTGGGGCGGTGGAAGCGGTCGACCAGGCGGGCGGCGACGATGCCGATCACGCCGGGGTGCCAATTGGGGCTGGCGAGGACGATGCCGTGGCAGCCGGCGCGGTCGAAGCCCTTTTCGACGACCAGCGCTTCGGCCTCGGCACGGATGTGCCGCTCGACGTCCTGCCGGCGGCGGTTTTCGGCGTCGAGGGTTGTCGCGATTTGTCGCGCGCGGTCTCCGTCGGCCCGCGTGAACAGCTCGACCGCGAGTTGAGCGTGCCCGAGGCGCCCGATGGCGTTCAGGCGCGGCGCGAGGGCGAAGCCGACGTCGTAATCGTCGTACGATTGCTTTTCCGTGAGCCCGGACACTTCGATCAGGGCTTGCAGGCCGGGGTTGCGCGTGTGACGCAGATGTCGGAGGCCATAGCTCGCGATGACGCGGTTCTCGCCGGTCAGCGGGACCACGTCGGCGATGAGCCCGAGGGCGGCGAAGGCCGTCGCGTCGAGCAGAAAGTCGCGGAATTGCGGCGAAACGCGGGTGGCCTGCGACAGGTCGCGGGCGAGGGCCCAGGCGATTTTCAGAGCCACGCCTGCACCGGACAGGTGCGGGTTCGCACTGACGCCGCAGGCTGTGGGGTGCACGATGACGGCCGCGTCGGGCAGCTTGTCTTTGGGCTGGTGGTGGTCGGTGATGATGACTTCGAGGCCGAGCTGTTGGGCGTGGCGGACCTCGTCGAGCGCGGTGATTCCGCAATCGACGGTGATGACCAGGTGGCCGCCGTCCGCGGCGATCGAGGTGAGGGCGTCGGCGTTGACCCCGTAACCTTCCTCGAGGCGGCGTGGAATGTAGAAGTGCACGTCGGCGCCGGCGAGCTTGAGCGCGTGCCAGAGGATGGCGGTGGCGGTGACGCCGTCCACATCGTAGTCGCCGTAGATGACGATCCGCTGCTTGGCACGTACCGCCGCAGCTAACCGTTGCGCGGCGGGCACGGCGCCCGGCAGAGCGTCGGGCGGGAGCAGGGCGTTGAAGTCGGGCGTCAGGAACGGGCGCACTTCCGCCATCGTGGTCAGGCCGCGATTCAGCAGCAGTTGCGCCAGCAACGCCGGGATGTCCGCGTCACGCGCGAGGCTCTCCCGCGCCGGGTGCGGCGGGGAGATGATCCAGTCGCGTTGATGCAGTTCGGCGGAAATCGAAAGCACCCTGTACTGCGTTATTCACCACGGAGGCCAGAACTACGAGCCATGAGGGTCTTCGTGGGCCGTAAAGAAAGATTTCTCCGTCTTCTACGTCGGCCACGGGGGGCCGGCGCTACACAGGCGTCGGCCACGGAGGGCCGACGCTACGCAGGCGCGCCGGCCTGCAAGTACCTCTCTAACAACACGCCATAACGCCGGGCGATGGTGGGGCTGATTTTCGCGCGATCGGTCCAGATTGCCAGGTCGAGCCCGGTGTGGACCGGGCAGGGCGCCGGTGGTTTCGCCGCGAACAGTTCGACCGCGGCGCGGATCAGGTCCACGGCGTTCGCGGTCGCAGCCTTCAGATTGCCGATGATCTCGGTGAGCAGCTCCTGGCGGTCCTTGCCGGGCTCGTGCGGCTTCCAGCAGTCGAAATCCGTGGCGAGCGCGACGAGCCCGTAGGACAACTCGGCCTCGCGGGCCAGCTTGGCCTCGGGCATCGCGGTCATGCCGATCACGTCGCCGCCCCAGTCGCGGTGCAGGCGCGACTCGGCGACGCTGCTGAAGGCGGGGCCTTCCATGCAAACGTACGTGCCCTCGCGGTGCACCGTCGCCGCGATCTTGTCGGCGGCGGCGCAGAGCAGGTTCCTCATGCAGGGGCAGAACGGCTCGGCGAACTCGACGTGCACGGCGAGACCCTCGTCGAAGAAGGTCGGCGTGCGGCGAGCCGTCTTGTCGATGACCTGGTCCACGATCACGAGGTCGCGGGGACGAATCTCTTCACGCAGCGACCCGACCGCTCCGCTGGCGATGACGTGCGTGACGCCGAGCGACTTGAGGGCGTAGATGTTCGCGCGGTAGGGGACCTGGGCCGGGTTGAAGATGTGGCCGTTGCCGTGCCGCGCGAGCAGGGCGACCGCGACGCCGTGCCACGGGACGACCCGGATCGGCGTGCTGGGGCGGCCGAAGGGCGTGTCAACGTCGTGGTCTTTTCCCTCCACGCTGCCGAAGAGGGCTTCACCGAGGCCGGTACCGCCGATGACGCCGATCACGCACGGTCCTCCGTGACAAGTTGTCGCGCGCGAACTCCCGTGCCGCGCCAGCGTGCATTATACGATCTCGGGAGCGGGTTGCAGCGCGGACCGAATCACTCGACGAAGTCGAATTCTCCGACGGCGGGCACCAACTGGGCCGCCGCCCCCTCCGCTAGCAGTCGCCGCACGGCGGCGCGGCCCCGGTCGCCGTAGTCGAGCGTCCACTCGTTGACGTACATCCCGACAAAGCGGTCGGCGAGCTTCATGTCCAGGCCGCGGCCGAATTGCTGGGCGTGGTTGACCGCTGCGGCGCGGTGCGACAGGCCGTACTGGATGCTGGCGCGGATGAGGCGGGCGATGGCACGGCAGTTCTCTGGGCCGAGATCGCGGCGGATCGCGTTTCCGCCGAGGGGCAGCGGCAGGCCGGTGCGCTGCTGCCACCAGACGCCGAGATCGACGACCAGGTGCAGGCCGTACTTCGCATAGGTGAGCTGGCCCTCGTGGATCAGCAGACCGGCGTCGACGCGGCCGGCGGCGACCTCGTCCGGGATTTGATCGAACATCACGACTCGTGGTGTGAACGCATCCTTGCCGAGGAGCAGTTGGAGCGTGAGGTAGGCGGTGGTCATCAGGCCGGGGATGGCGATCGTGCGGCCGCGGAGTTGTTCAACCGTCAGGGCATTCCGCGCGACGACCATCGGGCCGTAGTTGTCGCC
This sequence comes from uncultured Phycisphaerales bacterium, assembly GCA_903914415.1. Taxonomy (GTDB): domain Bacteria; phylum Planctomycetota; class Phycisphaerae; order UBA1845; family Fen-1342; genus Fen-1342. Next base: position 17,989 of record CAIWOY010000059.1, read on the forward strand.
CATGCTGCTGCCGCAGGAGGTGAGCGCGTACAGGCCGTGGACGTATGGATAGGCGTGGATGCTGAGGGCGGTGACCTCGTACTCGGCGCGCTTGGCGCGCTCGTTAAGCGTCTGGATGTCCTCGAGGACGTGCTCGAAGCGGTACGGCCCGGGATCGACGGCGCCGCAGGCGAGGCCGTAGAACATGAACGCGTCGTCGGGGTCGGGGCTGTGGGCCAGGCGGATGCGCATCGGCGCTCCTTACCGGAATGTGGGGCATGCCGGCGCGGGAGCATACCCGACATCCTGGGCGGGCGGGAGCGGCGGAGGCCGCGGGCAGCGTTGTCAACCGCCGCTGGAGTTGGTGGAAGTACTCGCGGAGTTGGTGCTGCTGTCGGAGTTGATCGTAAAGACGCCGGTGACGAGGCCGTCCAGCGCGGCCTTCAGGCCGGCTTCAAGCTGCGGGAAGGCGGCCTGCTTGAAGGCGCGCGTGGCCTCGTCGCCGCACTGGAGGTTGAGGAGCAGGGGGGCGGCGGCCAGCGCGGCCAGTGCGCGGTACGCGCGGGACCTGCGCCCGCCCCGTCGGTTCGAAGCATTGCTGTTCGTCGAAGCGCTCATGGTAAACTCCGTCAGCGGCTCGGCTTTTCGTGGCGTGGCGCGCGACGCTCGCCTGCGCTGCGGCCGGCCGGTGGGTAGGGGTGCAATCCGCGTGCCGCGTCGCGCGGGCTGTCGCGGGCACGCCGGACTACGCGTAGACTAGGCGCACGAGGGTGCCCCACGCCTCCAGCGGGGGCGACTGACGCATGACGGATGTCGTTTCGAACACGGGACGCGTTTACCTCCGCTGGGCGCTGACCGAGGGCGTCGGGCCGCTGACGTTCTCGCGGCTACTCATCCAGTTCGGCGACGTCGAGCGGGCGCTGGGCCTGCCAGCGAGCGCCTTCAAAGCCGTGAAAGGCGTCGGCGACGAGAAAGCGGACAAGATCGCCCGCGGACCCGACGAAACCGAGGTGGAACGCGAGATCGAGTCGGCCGGCGAGCACGGCGTGCGGATCATCTGCCGCGCGGACCCGGACTTCCCCGAAGGGCTGAAGCGGATTCCCGATGCGCCGATCATCCTCTACGTCAAAGGCGAGCTGCGGCCGACCGACGCGATCGCGCTGGCCGTCGTGGGCAGCCGACGGTGCACGATCTACGGCAGCGAGCAGGCACGCCGGTTCGGCGAGCTGCTGGCGGGGGCCGGCTTCACGGTGGTCAGCGGGTTGGCGCGCGGGATCGACGCGTTCGCCCACCACGGGGCGGTGGATGCCGGGGGCCGCGCGATTGCCGTCATGGGGCGCGGGCTGACGGAGATCTATCCGCCGGAGAACGCCGCCCTCGCCGGGAAGGTCCTGGAGAGCGGGGCGTGGGTGACCGAGCTGCCGATGGAGGCGGTGGTGCGGGCGGAGAACTTCCCCGGCCGGAATCGGATCATCGCGGGGATGACGCTGGGCACGCTGGTGGTCGAGGCGGCACAGCGCAGCGGAGCCCAGATCACCGCCCGGCTGGCGAGCGAATACAACCGCGAGGTGTTTGCGGTCCCCGGCCGCGTGCAGGACCCGATGTCGATCGGGACCAATGCGCTGATCCGCGACGGGGCGGCGAAGCTCACCACGTGTCTGGAAGACATCCTCGACGAGCTGGGCGAGGTCGGGGCGCGGCTGCGGTCGCCATCGCCGGCCGACACGGGCGCTCGGCGGGAAGGCGCGGCTCCAGCCGAGCCGCGGGGGGCCGCGCAACCGGCCCGCAGCATGCAGCTTTCCGCCGCCGAGTCGCGGGTCTATGGCGTCGTCGGGTATGATCCGCTGCTACAGGACGCAGTGCTGCGGGCGGCGGAGTTGCCGCCGGGGGAGGTTCTGGCGGCGCTGACGGCATTGGAGCTGAAGGGTCTGCTTAGGCGTCTGCCGGGCAACTTGGTTGTGCGGCGTGGACTGGCCTAGCCGGCCGATCAGCATGAATTACCTCTCGCACTTCGTATATAACCATAGAGATCCGGGGCTTGGCGGCTACGCCCTACTTTGCCATGGGCGTCGTGCTGCCGGACCTGTGGCTGCGTTTTTCGCGCCAGCGGCGACTAGAGCGTTTTCACTTTTTACCCGTTGCATAGCCACAGTGCCGGAAGAAGCCGGCGGCGGTGGCTGTCAACATCGCTCCGCCACCCGCGACCGTGACATCGTCGCTGGCGAATGTCCCCTCAGCATCGGCGGCCGAACCGGCGTCGGTGTCGAGCACGCAGCAGTAGCGTCAGCCCTCTGCGGCTGACGGCGTAGCGCCGGCCCCCCGGATTCACCGCGAAGGACGCGGCGGACGCGAAGGGCGCACCGAGCCGGGCCAGTCATGGCCCGGTCGTAGTTGCGTCGGACCTCCGCGCCGTCGTGCGCGGTTCGGCAACGTCCGAACCCGCCACGCGAGTGGCGGGCCGGGAAACCTTCGCATCGGCGTGCGCGGTTTGCGGGCTGGAAGGTCAAGAGTATCAAGAGTCTCAAGATTGTGTGAGGGGGTCTGAGACTCTTGGCTGGGAGGGCGCACGGAAAGGCGACCGCCGGGACGCCGAGAGGGGCAAGACCGCCAAGGGTACCGGGCGATTGGCATAGTTCCGGATAAAAAGGCCGCTGGGGCTGCGGGAAGGGGAAGTGTGCCAAGTGTGCCAAGGTGTGTACCCCCCCCTTGGCACACTTGATTATCCGGACGTAGCCGGGGTGACAGGGGCAAAGTGGCAGGTGACAGCGGGGTCGCTGGAGCGAGCGATACGGTGATAACGTGATGAGATGACAAGGAGGGCGCCTCCGCACACCTCCCAGCCGTCCGCGCGTCGTGCGCAGGCCGGGTCCGTGGACCGAACACGTCGAGTATTCATCGGAAAGCGGCGGAAAGAAAGGCGGGGCGGGGGGTTTGTGCGAGTTTGACGGCGGGTGGCGGAGATTGGCGGATTCTGGCGGAAAAACCACAGAGGCGGTCCGCAGATTGCACAGATTGACGCAGAACCGGGACGGCAGGCGGAAAGCGAACTGGTCAACAGGAAACGGGAAACGAGAAACGGGAGACCGGGAAAGTTCGGCGAAGCGGGGTAAAGGGCCAAGGGACCAAAGGGCGGAGGGACGCAGGTCGGGTCGCCATGGAGCCGACCTGCGCCCCGACGTTTCAATTCACGGACGGGTTGACCGAGCGGTCTTTACGACCCGAGCAACTCGACAAACGGGTCAATGTCGGCAAAGGTCACCCGGCCGTCGCCGTTGCAGTCGGCGTTGAGCCAGGGACAGCCGGGATGGTTCTGGTTCCAGGCCGACTCCCCCGCGAGGGCTTCGACGAACAAGTTGATGTCGGCGAGCGTTACCCTACCGTCGCAGTCGATCTCGGCGGGACAGGGAGGGGCATCGGTACCTTGGCCGGACGGCCGGGCCGCTACTCAGCGTTGGGCACACTTGGTGCCCCTCTGGCCTAGCCGACCACTGGCGTTAGACAGGCACGCTCCAAGTCTCGCGCGCAGGAATCACTCCACCGGCGGCACGTCAAACTCGACCGGAATCGTACTCACTACATGCCTGTCGACGTCACCCGTGTCAAGCCTCACTATGTACCGGAATTCCAGCGTAGCGCTTACCGTGCGTGGGTCTCGCTCGTCGCCGTCGAGCACCTCACAGATTGCGCCATCAGTCACCGCTGCCGTCGCCGCGTCGTCGCTCCCAAAAACGTCGGCGCCGAATTCGTATACCCCTCCGTATGCGGGGTGCAGATCAGGGGATATGGTTAACTTGAAGGCGGGCCCGTAACCGAGGGTCGCGTCGCCCCAGGGCTTGCCGAAGTGCGCCGTCGCGCTCATGCGGAACCAGAGCTGGTACCGGGGCCGATCTGAGCTCACGGACCCCTGCTGGTAAATGCTGAAGTCGGCGGTATCGATCTGCCCTCCCGGGTGGCGGCGATAATGGATCGAGTACGAACCGGTAAAGTCGCGGTCCCAGTACTCGTCCCCGCGGTTGCGGGCACTCACCCGCACATACAGATACCCGCTCCCCATCGTGACCTTCACGGTCGTCTTTTGTTCCTCGCCCATGCTCCCAAACATGTAGTTGCCGTCGATGAGCTCCTCACGCTGGTTGTACACGTAAACGAGCCCCCCCTTGCGGGAGATATTCTGTACCTCGATGTCCACAATATCTCCGTTGCTAACAGGAATCTTGAACCAGTCCTCGTCGTGATCGTTCTCAATGACACCGCTCACCACGACATCCAGGGGCATTGTGTACCCGTCGCCTGCGGAGTTCCCGTAATCGTCGGTCGGCGGAGGCGCCGATACGGCGACGCCAATCTCGTCCCATGCTACTTGCGGGGGAGACGACGAGTCGCGGACTACCAGCGCGTAGCCCGTGTCTGCCGACGGCGAGACCTGGGGGTTCTGGTCGGAGCTCGACCACCCGTCTGGTGAGGACCAGTGGAACGAGTATGGCGCCTTGCCGCCGGTGGCCCGCCCTCGTAGCGTAGTGCTTTGGCCTCGAGTAATGGCGTCGTCGTCGGTGCTCGCGGTGGCCACCAGGGTGGTTTGGCTGGCGCCGGGACCGTCCCCGGACGGGGTTGAATCAGTGCCGGGGCCGGTATACACCCACGTCCCGTCAGCAGGGGCAGTACTGGTGCTGCCTCCGAACAACAGCGTCGCGCCGTGGGCGCCGTCGTATACCATTTCGTGATAAGCAAGCGGCGGGGGGCCATGGACGGGCTGCTCCCGCCAAGTAGTGCCGTCCCATTCCCACGTGTCGTCGGTATATGACTGGTCACGCAGGGCTCCGCCATACAGCACGGTAACGCGTCGCGCGCTGTCGTAGGCCAGGCCGTGGAGAAACCGCGCTGGCGGGCCGTTTACGGTGCGTTGCGTCCAACTGGTACCATCCCACTCCCAGGTCTCGTCGCTCAGACCAGGATAGCCGCCGCCGGTATCGCCACCGAAGAGTACGCAAACGCCGCGAGAGCTGTCGTAGACCATCGGCACATTCTGCCGCGGAGACGGCCCGGTCGTGGCCCGTTGCGTCCACGCGCTTCCGTCCCACTCCCACGTGTCGCCTTGAATTCCGCCGCAGTAGCCGCCGAACAACACGGTGCGGCAGCGCCGGCTGTCAAAAGCCATCGCAAACGAACCGCGCGCGCATGGGCCTGATGTGCTTCGGAGGGTCCATGCGCTGCCGTTCCATTCCCAGGTTTCACGACTGTGCGCCCCGGGTCCGACGTAACCGCCGAAGAGTACGGTCACGTCGCGGCAGGTGTCATAGACCATCTTGTGGGCCAGCCGGCCGGAGGGCCCTGGCACATCACGGCGGGTCCAGGCCACGCCGTTCCATTCCCAGGTGTCGGCTAGGTAGTCGCCGCCGCCAAAAAGGACCGTGACCCCGCGCACGCTGTCACAGGCCATCCCGTGCGCACCGCGTGCGGAAGGGCCAGGTACGGTGTGCAGCGTCCAGGGCATGTCCGGCGAGGCGGAAGTCGTCGAGGGGGACCCCGGCTGGGCGGGCGCTGAGTTGGGATCACATGCGTCGCCGACTCCATCGCCGTCTGCATCCGCTTGGGATGGATTCGGCGTGTCGGGACAATTGTCCCGCGTGTCGCACACCCCATCTCCATCCCGATCACCGTCGAGGCACGGGCAGCCGGCTGTAAGGCCGAGCACGACAACCAACAAGACTAGCGACACATCCTTGACCTGCGTGCTATGGAGGACTCCCGTTCGCATGGCTCGCTCCTTTTTTCCGGTTGCTCAGTTCGGGCGCTGTCGGGTCGCAGCGCCCAGTTCTTCCCACGCTCGGAACTGCCGCAGAAACGCCGTGCGCTGGTCATCGTTCATCCCGGCGGCCATCTGCCGCGGAACGTACAAAGCCTGCTCGACCAACGCGTGGCCTTCGCTGACATCTCTGTCATCCCGGCCCACCCCCAGCAGCGCGACGCCGTGCAGCAGGTCCAACTCGGCACGGGCCAGCGGACCGATCGGCGGCCTATCGACGGCGACGGGATCTTCGTCGGGACGGGCCATGCGCACCCAGCCGGTGTGGGTGCTGGCCTCCTCCGCGGCCGCTAGGGCCGCCACGCAGTCGCGGCGCGCGATCGCAATCCGCGCGCTCTCCATCGGGCCGGTGAAGTCCATGCGGCTTTCGTCCATCCGCGGAGAGTACGGGAGCGACTCGGCGTCCTTCATCGCCTGTTCCGCACCGTCTAGGTTCTGCTCTAAACGGCGCAGGCGGGCCTCGACTAGCAAGTGCTCTCGCAACTTCGCCGCCAGGCTCACGGCGTCATGTGCCAGGCCCTCCCACGGCCCGTCCGCAGCAGTTACGCGATCAATCTCGCCGCGCGCTGGCCCAAAGGCCAGGTGCCACAGTTGGGTCAGCGAGGCGTCCGCGGCGAAGCTCACCTGAGCCCGCTCGCAGCGCCGCCGCAGGGCGTAGCGGAGTGCCTCTTCGGCGCGGCCCTGCCACCGCCGGGCCTCGCCAAGGTCGCCCACACTGATGCCCACGCAGGCCAAGAGCCGGTAGAGCGGCCCGAGAGTGTGACACTCCGCGTCCTTGGCGGCGCGCCCCCGCTCACTCGGCTCATTCGGGTCGCCACTCACCCGATTGCGGGCGTCGATCGAAGCAAGGAAGGCCTCGCGCGCCTCGTCGAAACGGCCCTGACGGGCATGGATGGCGCCGATGTCGGCGAGAAGCACGAATTCCCAGTCCCACGACTTGCATTCCCGGCTGCAACGACGCGCCGCCTCTGCCTCGCTCAGGGCCTCGTCGAATCGGCCCAGGTCCCGTAGGTCCCGGATAATCCGGTTCCACCGCGGCGCAATCTTCGGAATCCCGGCGCACGCGGCGTCCGTGCCAAGAACGGTGATCTCGTCACGCTCCTGTCGATTCGTGCGAATCCGGGCTTCGGTGACTGTGATGTCCTCTGGGTCGGTGATGCCGCCGCCGGCGAGGAAACACGCCTCGGCGCGGGCGATCCCGTGCGGCCCGGCGTGAATCAGGAAGAAGCCCACCAGAATTGCCGCCGCCAGGCCAGAGCCGATGAGCCAGCGGGCGCGACGACGCAGCGCGCGCAGGACGCGCGTTGCTACGCGAACGCGTCGCTGGTGCTCGGGGCTCGGAAGAGGCCCCTCGCTTCCGCTCGGGCTCTGAATGGCGCCGAGCGACTCCACGGGAACCCCTCGCTGGCGCTCGGGGCTCAGAAGGGGCCCCTCGCTTCCGCTCGGGCTCTGATGGTGAGCACGTGCTCGTGCGAGAATCTCCGCGGCGCGGCGCTCGTTGCGGCCCGGCGTTTGCGCGTAATAGGCGCTCAGCACGCCGTGCATGGCCCACTGGGCGGGGTCGAAGGGGTCGTCGGCGGTGAGGCGGTCGTCGGGGGGAACGGGCGGCGGAGGTTGGGGTCCCCCGGCGGACCCCGGCATCACTGCCGGGGCTCCGATCGGATGGGGCACCGGCCCGGAACCCTGAACGCCGAACCCTGGACCATCGGACGGGCCAGAGGCCCATGCTCCCCGCGAATCGGGTGGTTTTTCAGACATGGAGAGCCAATTGGGTGGTTCTTCAGACATGGAGCGCCTCCGGCCCCAGCTTGCCCAGAATGCAGTCCCGCAAGGCCGCCCGCGCGCGTTGCAGACGCTTCTTGATCGCCTCGACGCCCTCGCCCACCTCGCCGGCGATCGTGCGGCAGGTCTGATTCTGGCGGTACGCCCGCTCCACCACCTCGCGTTCGGCCGCCGACAGCGTTTCGAGGCATTCGCGTAACGCCGCGAAGCAGTCGCGGAACACCTCGCCCCGGGCCGGGCGGCTGAGCCGCTCGAATTCGTCCGCGATGCCCGCAACTGCTTCCGGCGGCAGGATATGGACGTGCCGCCGCTGCGCCGTGGAGCGGCGGAAGTAATCGGCGATCTTGTTGCGGGCGATCCCGCGCAGCCAGGCGGCGAACGGGCGATCGACTTCGTACTCGGCGAGCTGCGCCCACGCCGTGACGAAGGTGTCCTGGACGAGGTCGTCGGCGTCGGCCGCGTCGTGCACGCACGCCCGCACGAAGGCGAGCAGCCCGGCCTCATGCTCGCGTACCAGAACGGCAAAAAGGTCTTCTCGAGTCCGTTGCACTGCACGCACCCCTTCCCGGCGGTGCCATACTCCGGTGCGTCGAGGACGCACCCTACGCACCCCTATCCCGGCGGTGGTCTACCTCCTATTCGTACCACAACGGCGGATGGGGACAAGAAGTGGCGAAAAAGCTGTCAGCGGTCAGCTTTCAGGTGGCAGGCCGCACGCACGCGAGGAACCGGGCTGAGGACAGCCCGGCTCGGCTGTACGTGGGGCGGCTCGCGCGGCTCGGCAGGAGCCTCGCCCTCCCGTGGCGCCCCGCACTCGCGTGCGGGGTTCGGATCGGACGGCAGCCCCCGGCGCCCCGCACTCGCGTGCGGGGTTCGGATCGGGTGACACGCCCCCCTACCGCGACCACGCCCCCGCCGTCGGCGCTGGGCGGCTGAGCGCCGCGGCGACGTTGCGGCGGAGCGACGCCATGTTCATGTAGCGGCCGGGGCACTCGGTCTTGTGCGTGATCTCGCCGTGGCCGTAGATCTGCGTCGCGGCGATGCCGGTCTCCTGCGAGAGCAGGCAGATGAGGTCTTGCAGCGTGCGCAACTGGGCGGGCGTCGGCGACTCGCTCTGGAAGTTGCCGATCAGGCAAATGCCGATGCCCTGCTCGTTGAAGAAATTGCTGTCCCGCCAGACGCCCATGTAGCGGCCGGCCGAGCTTTTGCAGTGGGCCCCGGTCTCCTGCCCCCGCCAGCGCGGGCCGACGTAGAGCTGGCCGTCGGGGTAGTTGACGCCGTTGCCGATCACGAAGTGGTAGCCGAGGCCGTTGGACCAGCCGCGTTTGTGGTGCCAGGCGTCCATGCCCTGCGGCGTGGCGTTCTCGGCGGCGGAGTGGTGCACGACGATGACCTTCCAGCGGCGCGGGCTGATGCCGCCGGGCGGGATGATGTCGGAGCGCTTGACCGCCCCGCCGCCGTATTCCGGCACCGGCGCGGGCTGCGGCGCGGGCGGCGGGATCGGCTTGATGGTCGGCGGCGGCCGCGTGCCCAGTACCGGGCCGGGTACGCCGCCGGGCGTGCTCTTGGGCGGAGCCTGGCAGCCCGCCAGCAGCAGCGCGGCCGCACAGACCAGGACTGCAATCCGTTGCATACGCCTCTCCTCCGCGCACCGCGGCGGACAGGACCTCGCACCAGAGCGGTTTCGACGATGCCGCGTTGCCCGGGGAGGGCGAGCCTCCCGGCGAGCCGCGGCTCGGCAGGAGCCTCGCCCTCCCGACCGGGGCCGCGCCCAGCCGACGCCAGGTTCTTTCTGAAACCGCTCGAAACGCAGAATATACCGGCGGCGTAGCGCGCGTCCAGCGCGATTTGTCGCGAGGCGCGGCGGGCGGAGGTACAATCGAGATGTACGGTGGGACGGACCGGGCCGACCCATGCCGCCGGCCCCGCAGCGGTGAGCAGCCATGTCCTTCAGCAAGTTCGGCCACGGCGAGCGGATGGATGAATGGTCGCGCAAGGTCCACACCATCATGGATGAGATGCGGAACCGGATCTTCTTCGAATACTGCGCGTCCGGTGCGTGGCCGCCGCGGGTCAACGTCTACGCGGGCCGCGATGCGTTCTACGTGTGCGTCGAGCTGGCGGGCCTGGAGCGCGACCTGGTGTGCGTCGAGTGCATCGACGAGCACCGGATTCGGATCAGCGGGCAGCGTCCGCAGCCGCGCGTGGGCGTGCTGGAGGCGCCGTTCAGCGTCGAGCTGATGGAAATCGACGAAGGTCCGTTCTGCCGCGAGATCGACCTGCCCGACGCGGTGGATGCCGACACGATTGAGAGCTCCTACGACCGAGGCTATCTATGGATCACCGTCCCGAAGAGCCCGAGCCGTTGAAAGACGGAGCGGCGACCGAGACGTCCGCGACGGAGACGCCGGCGACCGAGACGCCGGTGGCCGAGACGCCGCCGGCCGAGCCGAACACGCGCGCCGCGCGCGGCGGCGGGCCGGAGAAGGCCGATGCGCTGCCGCGCGACCTGCCGGTGCTGCCGGTCCGCGAGGTCGTGGTGTTTCCGGGAACGGTGGTGCCGCTGACGGTCGGGCGTGAGAAGTCGAAGCGGCTGATCGACGCGGTGCTGGCCGGCAACAAGCTGCTGGCGATCTGCACGCAGCACCGGGCGGACGTGGAAGACCCCTCGATCGACGATATCTACCGGGTGGGGACGGCCGCGAACGTGCTCAAGCTCCTGCGAATGCCCGACGGGACCAACAGCCTGCTGGTGCACGGGCTGGTGCGGATCGGCATCGAGGAGATGGTCGCGACCGAGCCCTACTGGCGGGCCCTGGTCAACGCGCACGAGGACGAGGCGCCGGACTCGCTCGAAATCAACGCCCTGGTCCACTCGGCGCGGCAGACGGCCGAGGAAGTGATCGCGCTGAGCCCGAACGTGCCCGACGAAGCCAAGCTGATCCTTGACAACATCGACCAACCCGGGCCGCTGGCGGACTACCTGGCCGCAAACCTCTCGCTCGGCACGCCGCAGAAGCAGGAACTGCTGGAGACGTTCGACGTGGCGGACCGGCTGCGGAAGGTGATCGCAACGCTGAACAACCAGCTCGAGGTTCTGCACCTTTCGCAAAAGATCCAGGAGGACGTGCGCTCGCACATCGACAAGTCGCAGCGCGAGTACTACCTCCAGCAGCAGCTCAAGGCGATTCAAAAGGAGCTGGGCGAAACGGATAGCCGGTCGACGGAGCTCGAGGACCTCCGCAAGCGGATCGCCGAGGCGAACATGCCGGAGGCCGTGCTCAAGGAGGCGACGCGCGAGCTGGGCCGGCTGGAACGCATCTCGCAGGGCTCGCCCGAGCACGGCGTGATCCGCGACTACCTCGACTGGCTGTGCCGGATGCCCTGGAGCAAGGAGACGAAGGACAATCTGGACCTGAAACGGGCGGAGGACGTGCTGAACGCGGACCACTACGCGCTGGAGCAGGTCAAACGCCGCATTCTGGAGTATCTCGCGGTCCGCAAGCTGAAGCCGGAGGGCAAAGGTCCGATCCTGTGCTTCGTGGGGCCGCCGGGCGTCGGCAAGACCTCGCTGGGCCAAAGCGTGGCGCGGGCGCTGGAGCGGAACTTCATCCGCGTATCGCTCGGCGGCGTGCGCGACGAGGCCGACATCCGCGGGCACCGGCGGACGTATATCGGCTCGATCCCGGGGCGGATCGTGCAGGAGATCTGCAAGACCGGCTCGCGGAACCCCGTGTTCATGCTCGACGAGGTGGACAAGGTGGGGACCGATTTCCGCGGCGACCCGGCGGCGGCGCTGCTGGAAGTGCTCGACCCGCAGCAGAATCACAGCTTCACGGACCACTACCTGGACGTGCCGTTCGATCTGTCCAAGGTCCTGTTCATCGCGACCGCCAACCAGATGGACCCGGTGGCACCGGCGCTGCAGGACCGGATGGAAGTCATCGAGCTGTCCGGGTACACGACCGCCGAGAAGCTGGAGATCGCCAAGCGGTACCTGGTGCGGCGACAGCTCGACGAAAACGGCCTGACCGACCGGAACATCCGCTTCGCGGACGACGCTCTGCGGACGATCATCGAGTCGTACACGCGTGAGGCCGGCGTCCGCAACCTGGAACGCTCCATCGCAACCGTGCTCCGCGGGCTGGCCGCCCGCGCGGCCCGCGGCGACCCGGTGCCGGAGATCGTCGCGGTGGGCGCGCTCGAAGAGCCGCTGGGACCGCCCAGGTTCGAGTCCGAGCAGGGCTTGCGGCAATGGGTGCCGGGCGTCGTCACGGGATTGGCGTTCACGCCGGCCGGCGGCGACATCATCTTCGTCGAGGCCGCGAAGATGCCGGGCAAGGGGACGTTCACGCTGACCGGGCAGATCGGGGACGTCATGAAAGAGTCGGCCCAGGCCGCCCTGTCGCTGCTGCGCTCGCGCGCGGAGGAGTGGAAGATCCCGGGGGCCTCCCTGCGCAACATGGATCTCCACATCCACGTGCCCGCGGGCGGCATCCCGAAGGACGGGCCGTCGGCGGGGGTCGCCATGCTCACGGCCCTGGTGTCGCTGCTCACCGGGCGGCCGGCAGACCCGACGGTCGGGATGACCGGCGAGATCACGCTGCGCGGGCAGGTGCTGCCGATCGGCGGCGTCAAAGCGAAGGTGCTGGCGGCCCATCGCGCCGGGCTGAAGACGGTCATCCTCCCGGCCCGGAACAAGCCCGATCTGCATGAGGTGCCGGCTGACGTGCGGAATGAGTTGCGGTTCATCTTTGCGGAGAAAGCCGAGGACGTGCTGGCCGCCGCGCTGAGTCAGGCGGCCCCGCCATCGGCTGCTCGTGCGCCGGCGAAGAGGAACGCCACGCGCGCGGATCGCGTGCCTGGCGGCGGCGGCGGGCAGCGGAAGTCGGCGCGGGGGGTCACCGCCGGGCGGTAGCTCCGGCTGCGCGGCCCGGGCCTGGGCGGCCAGGAGAGCGGCTGGCGTGAAAAGACCTAACCCGTTGTCTGGACAACAATTCCGCTTGATCGCCGGGTGCCGTTGCCGTATGATTGTGAAATGATGGCGTCCGGCGACGGCTCGGCCATGGGCGTAGACGAATAGTGACTAACACGTGTGGGGACTGGATGGCAAGTGTGGACACGGCGTGTTGGGGAGCGTAATGGATACCGTGACGAAGAAAGACCTGGTCGATCGGATCGCAGACAAGACGGGCAGCAAGCGGGTGGTGGTCAAGCGGATCATTCAGGACTTTCTGGACGAGATCGTCCATGAGCTGGGGACGGGCAACCGGCTGGAGTTTCGAGATTTCGGCGTTTTCGAGATTCGAGCGCGCGCGGCACGCACCGCCCAGAACCCGAAGACCATGGAGAAGGTCTACGTTCCCCGCAAACGCACCGTCAAGTTCAAGATCGGCCGTCTGATGAAACAACGTCTGTTCAGCGACGGCACGGACCCCAAGGTTGCCCGCGCCGTGACGAACAATCCGGAGCCGCGGGCCGCAGGCGACGGCAGATAGGTCCGCGTCTTCCGGGTTCGACTCATAAAGGCTGGCAGAATAATCACTTACGGGGGAGCCGCGGCGTGGATGCCAGCGCCGGCCCATCACCCCCGCAGCAGCGTCCGCAGCACCATCGGCAGCACGCCGCCGTGCCGGTAGTACTCGACTTCCACCGGGGTATCGAGGCGGCAGGTCGCTTGGAACTCGACGTGGGCGCCGGCCTCGGGGTCGGAGGCGATCACCGTCAGATCCTGCAGCGGTTTGAGTTTTCCCGCGAGGTCGGGCACGTCGTAGAACCCGTGCCCCGTGAGCCCGAGCGACTCATAGGTCTGGCCGGCGTGGAACTGGAGCGGGAGCACGCCCATGCCGACCAGGTTGCTGCGGTGAATCCGCTCGAAGCTCGCCGCGATGACGGCGCGCACGCCGAGCAGCACGGTGCCCTTGGCCGCCCAGTCGTGGGAGCTGCCCATCCCGTAGTCCTTGCCGGCCAGGATGATCAGTGAGGTCTGCGCCTCCTTGTACTTCATGGCGGCGTCGAAGATGCTCATCTGGAAGCCGCTCGGCAGGTGGCGGGTGAGTCCGCCCTCGACGCCGGGCAGGAGCAGGTTTCGCAGGCGTGGATTGGCGAAGGTGCTGCGGGTCATGACGCGGTCGTCGCCCCGTCGCGACCCGTAGCTGTCGAAATCAGCGGGTTCGACGCCGTGCTCCTGGAGATAGCGGCCCGCGGGGGAGCCCGGGTCGATCGCGCCGGCGGGGCTGATGTGGTCCGCGGTGACGCTGTCGCCGAGCATCGCCAGGCAGCGGGCCCCCTGGATGGGGGCGATGCGGGGCGGCTCGGGCGCCAGGTCGATAAAGAACGGCGGCTCCTGGATATAGGTGCTGGCCTCGTCCCAGGCGTACACCCTGTCGCTGCCCGTGGCCAGGCGGCGCCACTCCGGCGGACCCGTGAAAACGTCCGCATACCGCTGGCGAAAGACCTCCGGCCCGACGAAGCGGGCCACGAGGGCATCGACCTCGGTCTGGAGCGGCCACAGGTCCTTGAGGAACACCGCCTGACCCGCGGCGTCGCGGCCCAGCGGCTCGGTCTGCAGGTCGATGTCGACCGTCCCGGCCAAGGCGTAGGCGACGACGAGCGGCGGCGAGGCCAGATAGTTCGCCCTGACGTGCGGGTTGATACGGCCCTCGAAATTGCGGTTGCCGCTCAGGACGGAGGCGACGATGAGCCCCCCCTGCTCGACCGCCTGGCGCACGTTCTCCGGCAACGGCCCGCTGTTGCCGATGCAGGTCGTGCACCCGTAGCCCACCGTCTGAAACCCGAGCCGATCGAGGAACGGCGCGAGGCCCGACTGCGTGAGATAGTCGGTCACGACGCGCGACCCGGGGGCGAGTGAGGTCTTGACCCACGGCTTGACCGTCAGACCCCGCTCGACGGCCCGCCTGGCGAGCAGCCCGGCGGCGACCATGACCGACGGATTGCTGGTGTTCGTGCAGCTCGTGATCGCGGCAATGACGACCGCGCCGTGACGCAGCGCGACGCTCGTGCCGTCCGTGCGTACTTCCGCAGTACGCTGGCGATCCGCCTCCGCCAGACCGAAGCCGCGTTGCGCGTGCGGGGCTGCGAGCGCCTGCCGGAACACGGGTTTCATGTGCGACAGGGCGACCCGGTCCTGGGGCCGCTTGGGGCCAGCCAGGCTGGGCTCGACCGTACCGAGATCCAGCTCGGCGGTCCGGGTGTACTTCGGATCCGGGCTGGCGGCGGTGCGGAACAGCGCTTGTTCTTTGCAGTAGCGCTCGACGAGGTCGACCTCGTCGGCGGAGCGGCCGGTCCGGCGCAGATACGCGAGCGTCCCCTCGTCCACCGGGAAAAAGCCCATCGTCGCGCCGTACTCGGGCGCCATGCTCGCGAGCGTGGCCCGGTCGGGCAGGGTCAGGGCGGCCAGTCCCTCGCCGAAGAACTCGACGAACTTGTCGAGCACGCCGAGCTTGCACAGCAACTCGGTCACGACGAGCACCAGGTCGGTGGCGGTCGCGCCTTCCCGCAGACGGCCCGTCAGCCGGAACCCCACCACCTCCGGCATGGGCATGTACAGGGGCTGCCCCAGCATGGCGGCCTCGGCCTCGATGCCGCCGACGCCCCAACCCAGCACGCCGAGGCCGTTGATCATCGTCGTATGGCTGTCGGTGCCGACGAGGGTGTCGGGCAGAGCCACGGGGCGGCCGCCGATGTCCCGCCGCAGCACGACCTTGGCCAAGTATTCGAGGTTGACCTGGTGCACGATGCCGGTGGCCGGCGGCACGACGCGGAAGTTGTCGAACGCGTTCTGTCCCCAGCGGAGAAACTCGTACCGCTCGCGGTTGCGGTGGAACTCCAGCTTGGCGTTGAGATCGAGCGCGTCGGCCCGGCCGAAGTGATCGACCTGCACCGAGTGGTCGATGACGAGGTCCGCGGGGATCTGTGGGTTGATCCGGCGCGGGTCGCCGCCGAGGCGTTGCATGGCGGACCGCATCGCGGCCAGGTCCACGAGCGACGGGACGCCGGTGAAGTCCTGCAGGAGGACGCGGGCGGGCCTGAACGGGACTTCGCGCTCCGCGCGCGTGGTGGGGCTCCAGGCCGCCAGGGCGCGCACATGCTCCTCGAGGACGGCGAAGTCATCCACGTTGCGCAGCACGTTCTCGAGCAGGATTCGGATGGAGTACGGCAGGTCCGCGATCCGTCCCAGCCCCGCCTGCTCGAGCGCGTCCAGCCGGTACAGCCCCACCTGGCCGGCACCGACCGTCAACGTGCCGCAAGCATGGAATCTGTCGGTTGGGTGCCGTTTCATGGCGTCTCTCCCGTCTGAAGCCCCGAGGGCTCGGGATTGCAGCCCGTGGCGGCGTCGCGTACTGGCCGACGACGACGTTTTTACTAGGCTCGCTGGCCCACCGCAAGCCGTGGCGGCTGGCCCGGTCCAATCGATCCAGCCGTCCACGCGTCTGGGCGTCGCGCGCACCGCAGGCCCACACGTCACGCTCGTCAGTCGAAGTGCCGCTAGTGTAGTGTCCCATTGACACTGCGACGTACGGGAGCCGCGACATTTATGTCGCGCGGTGCGCCCGCGCGGCCTGAAGGCCGCGGCTCAGCCCGCCGTACGATGGGTTTCTTCCGAGACACCACCCTAGCCCGGCGTCCTCGACGGCGACGGCGGCGGCAGAAGCGCCGGGGCCGGCGGCGGTGGTATCGGCGCCGGCGAAGGCGGCGGAGGCGGCGGGGGTTCCGGCGCCGGCGAAGGCGGCGGAGGCTCCGGCTCCGGCTGTAACTGCGGCGGCGGCGGCACTTCGTCCGGCGGCGGCGCCGGCTGCGCCGACGGCGGCGGCAACGGCGGCTCCGGCATTATCGACGACGGCGACACCGGGATCAGCGTCCCCTCCGGCGAAACCCGATACGCTTTTTGGATCACCGGCGGCTCGACCGGCTGCGTCCGCTCCTGCGGCAGGCCCGGATCGGGACGGGTGGCCACCCCCTTGATGCGGTCCACCACCTCCATCCCCTCCACCACCTTCCCGAACACGCAATAGCCCCAGCCGTCACCGCCCGCGGAGTTGGGATCCAGCCCCGGGTTGTCCCGGACATTGATGAAGAACTGCGCCGTCGCCGAGTCCGGCCGTCGGGCCCGGGCCATCGCGATCGTGCCCCGCACGTTCTTCAACGCCGTGGTCCGCGCCTCGTTCTTGATCGTCCGCCGCAACCCGACCGTCTTCGCCTCCGTCGCGCTCGTGTAGCCGCCGCCCTGGATGATGAAGTCCGGGGCAACGCGGTGGAAGAGCGTGCCGTTGTAGAAGCCGGAGTCCACGTAGTACAGGAAGTTCCGTACGGTCACAGGGGCCGCCTCGGAGTCCAGTTCCACCACGATCCGGCCCCACGTCTCCGTGCCCAGCCCCACCTCGAGCGCGACCCGCAGCGGGCTCACCGTGTTGCGCGCCGCCGGCGTACCCCGCGGAGAGCGCGGCATGACCGGGGCGGCGTGCGGCCGGGTCGCTGGGCGACCGGGCGTCAAGGGCGGCGTGTCGTGCGGCTCGCCGACGGCGGCCCAAGCCCAGCCGAGGACCGCGAGGACGGCGAAACCCGTTCGGAAAGAAGCGACGCTCATACTCACATCCTTGCTTGGCGGCCGGCGCGGGGGCGCGCCGGGCCGATACGGATACGTTACTCACCTCGCTCGGGAACCACCACCCCGCACAGCCGATCGTACAACGCATCCGGAAGCGGCAGCGGCCGCCCGTCCCGCCCGACCGAAACCAGCGTCGAGCGCGCCTCGGCCAGCAGCCGCCCGTCGCACGTAAGTCGATACCCATGCTCGACCCGCACGGGCGTCATGCGCTCCGTCGCCGTCGTCAGCGTCAGCAGGTCGTCGTACCGGGCCGGCGCCCGGAACCGGCATTCGAGCCGTGCCACGACGTAGAAAATGCCCTCGGCCTCCATGTCGCGATAGCGCACGCCGCTCTGCCGCAGCAGCTCGGTCCGTCCCTGCTCGAAATAGACAAAATACTGCGCGTGATGGAGATACCCCATCGCGTCCGTCTCGGCGTAGCGGACGCGGATTTGGATGTCGCAACTCGAAACAGGTGCCGCCACGGGCCGAAACTCCCGCTCTTATACGGTTTCCGGGCGCCCGGGTTGCGGCGGAGCGGGCTGCGCCGCTTCACGCCGCGCGGCGGGCGCCGCGCCTCAACGTCCTTCGTACAGGCGCGTCCCCAAGAGGTCGTCGAGCGCCGGCTCGGCGAGGATCTTCCGCACGGTGGGCTCGAGGTCGTATTCGACGCGCGCGAACTCGATCTGCGCGACGGTGCAGGCCAGGGCCGCCGCCACGACGCCCTGGCTCGCGCCGCCCGGCGCCTGCGGCGAGCGCTGCACGACGACGTAGCTGGCGCGCTGGTCGCGGTCGCGCGGCTGTCCGACGCTGCCGACGTTCACGATGACGCGCTCTTCCTCGACCTCGTAGAACGGCGAGTCGGGCAGCTCGTGGGGCGGGTCGAAATACGGGTCGTCCACGAAGACGCCCGGCTGGTGCGTGTGGCCGACGAAGCAGACCCGCGCATCGAGCCGGTCGAAGTTAGCTATGACCTTCTGCGGGTTCGTGAAGACGTCCTCCGGGAAGATGTACTCGTTCAGCGGCCGGCGCGGCGAAGCGTGGAAGAACAACACGTCGCGGTCCTTGTGCCGCACGGGCAGCTCGCCCAGGAATTTCCAGCGGGCGTTGCGCACCTTCCGGTCGGGCTCGTCTTCCAGCACCTGCCGCGTCCAGTAGCAGGCGCGCTCGGCGGGCAGGTTGAAATTGGTCGGCTCATAGAGCAGGGCGTGGTCGTGGTTGCCCATCAGCGTGACGCGACAGCGCTTGCGGACCAGGTCGAGGCATTCCTTGGGGTTGGGCCCGTAGCCAACGATGTCGCCGAGGCAGATGACCTCCTTGATCCCGCGCTCGTCGATGTCCGCCAGCACCGCCTGGAGCGCCTCCAGGTTGGAATGAATGTCGCTGATGACCGCGAGGCTCTTGTTGTTGGTGTGGCTGGGCTTGGTCATGTCGGGCGCTGCTCAGGCTCCTGGGGCGGCTCGGCCTCGTCGGGGATCAACACCGGCCAGCGCTCCTCCACCCGATATCGGAGGCCGCACCGCGCGCAGACCAGCCGAGCGCCACGCAACTCCAGCGGCCCGTGGCAAGCGGGCACCGGGCAGGCCAGGATGGCCAGCAGTTCCGGGCTTAGTGACGGCACAGGCACTCCGGCGCGGACCACAGGCCCGCAATGATAAAGATAGGTGTCCGCCGACGCGAAATCAATCGACCGCCGGGGCGTCACCACTGCCGCCAGTCGGGCACGTAGTGCGGGTCGTTATCCGGCCCCACCGACCCGACGCGGAAGCGTGGGGACGTGATGCGCCCGCCGGTCGGCGCCAGCGACTCCGCGTGCCCGTCCGCCAGCGCAACATCCGCGCGTCCCAGGTGGCGAAAGCACGTCGTCGGGTTCGGGTTCGCCCGCCAGGGCCCGTTCGCATACAGCAGCGGCGGATCGAGCAGGGCGTTGTTCTTCGGCTGCGCGCCGCCCAGGTCGATCAGGGTGTCGCCGAACGCGAACAGCCGCTGCGGCCGCGGCAACACGTCGAGGTTCTTCCACGGCTTGTCCGCGATACAGCCGGGCCCCGGGGCGCTCCACCCCGGCGTGTGCGGCGGGCAGAGGTAGTACCCGTTATAGCCGTAGGTACTGGTGACGGCGCGGGCGTTGCCCTGCGGGGTGTACGTCCCCCAGGGTTGATCGGGGCACTCGTAGACGCCGCCCACGCGGAGGTCGCTGCCCAGGTAGGGCCAGACAAAGCCGCGCGTGTGATCGACGCCGCGCGCATCGTTCGTCCCCCACCAGTAGATCGCCGGGCCGTCGCCGATGATGTCGCTCTGTGTGTACGCCAGCGGCATGGCCTTGCCGCCGCTGTCGCTGGCGTACATGTGAAAGGCGTGCGCAAGCTGGCGGAGGTTGCTGGCGCACTTGACCCGCCGGGCCTGCGCCCGGGCCCCGCCCAGCCCGGGTAGCAGGATCGACAGCAGCAGCGCGATGATCGCGATGCTGACCAGCAGCTCAATCAGCGAAAACCCGCGGACACGTTTCATCATTCGACGCTCGCTTGGCCGAGCCGCGCCACGAACGGATCGATGTCGGCGAACGTGACCTTGCCGTCGCCGTTACAGTCCGCGTTCAGGCGGCGCCCATGCGGAAACACGGCGTCATACGCGGACTCACCGCCCAGCGCGAGCACGAACGGATCGATGTCCGCAAATGTGACCTGCCCGTCGCAGTTTACGTCGCCTGGAATCGCCGCCGGCACCAGCGGCGTGACCGGCACGCTGGTGTAGTCGTCGCCGGGGAGGGCGAGCCACCCATCGGTGTCGCCGTCGTACAGGACGCGCAGCGCCGCGCCCCAATCCGAATAGCCCCAATTCTCGCCGTCGTCGCTGCTCACCCAGTAGCTCCAGTACGAGTCCGGCCAGTTGTCGCTGGCGTGGTACGTAACGCCCGCCCGCACGTACCAGATGTCCGTGACGTACCCATCCGGCGCGGCGTAGCTCAGGCCGATGTCGGCCGCCTGGAGCGCGTCGAGCAGCTCCATCCCGGTGATGCTCGGCGCAGCGAAGCGGTAACCGAAGGCGAAGCTGTTGTGATTGCCATCGCCCGGCCAGAAGTCGACCACCCAAAGCACCGTGTTCGTCCCGCTGCCGACCCACGTCTCCACGTCCACCTGCCCGAGGTCGTACGCCCCCGCCGTGCACGCCAACGCCACGAGCAAACCGACCCCCGCGACCCCTTTCATCCCGAACAACATGCGTTCCTCCACGCGGCATCGCCGCGGCACGTCGCGCGCGGCCCGCAGCCGCCGCGAGACGTCAAACAAGTCGGTGCACCCGCGCGCAGGCGCCGCCAGGCGTGTCCGCGATCGCGGCCGTCACGGCCTGGCGGCTGAAAGCTGATGGCTGAAAGCTGAGAGCTTTAGAAAAGCGGGCATGTGCGCTCGCCCTTCCCGCGAAGGTGCGCCGACGAGCGGTCACACTGGCAGGTCTTCTGACTTCCGGGTGCGTCGCGCGCCGCAGCACGCGACTCCTACAAGCTGCGCCTTCTCAGCCGTTGCTCCGCGCCTCGCTGGGCGAGTGCGGCCCCCCGCGGCCAATGACATTTGCAGCGTTCGTACCCGGTCACAGCGACGGGGTCGTTCCGGACTTGCACCGGATTCCCTATTCTTCCGGCCGCTCCAAGCGACCGGACACCAGCGACCAACTCGACATGTACCCCGGCGCCAAGCCGCCGTCAAGGCCGTGCGCGGCACGTTCAGCATTCCGGAGCCACTAGCCGGGCCACGACCGCCTTCCCATAATGCCCGCGATGCACATTTGCCACGTCATCACCCGGCTCATCGTCGGCGGCGCGCAGGAAAACACCGTCCTGACGTGCGAGGGGCTGCACCAGCGCGGCTACCGCGTCACCCTCATCACCGGACCCACCCGCGGACCCGAGGGCAGCCTCGTGGGCCGCGCCCGCCGCGGCGGGTACGAATTCATCGAGCTGCGCGAGCTGATCCGCGCCGTCAATCCGTGGATGGACACGCGGGCCCGGCGGCTGCTCAACCTGGAATTCCGCCGGTTGCGGCCCGACGTCGTGCACACGCACAGCAGCAAGGCCGGCATCCTCGGCCGCCTCGCGGCCCGCGACGCCCGCGTGCCGCACGTCGTGCACACGATCCACGGCATGAGCTTCAACCGCACGCAGCCGTGGCTCGTCCAGCGCACGTACGCCTGGCTCGAACGCCTGGCGGCGCGGCGGACGCACGCGATCGTGACCGTGGCGGACGCGTTGAGTGAGCAAAGTGTGGCCGCCGGCATCTGCCCGCGGGCAAAGCTGCTGACCGTCTACTCCGGCATGGAGATCGAGCAGTTCACGCCGCGCGCTGACCTGCGGGCCCAAACGCGGCAGGCGTGGGGCGTCGACGACGACGAGGTCGTGGTCGGTACGGTCGCGCGCCTCTTTCGGAAGAAAGGCTACGAGCAGCTCATTCCGATCATGGCGGATGCCGCCGCGCGGGAGCCACGGCTCCGGTTCGTGTGGATCGGCGACGGCGCACAACGCGGCGAGTACGAAGCGGAGCTGGGCCGGCTCGGGCTGCGCGACCGCACGCGTCTCGTGGGCCTGGTGCCGCCGGGCGACGTCCCGGCCATGCTCGCGGGCTGCGACATCCTGGCCCACACGTCGCAGTGGGAGGGGCTGCCGCGCGCGGTCGTCCAGGCGCTCCTGATGCAGATCCCCGCGGTCGCATTCGACATCGACGGCACGCCGGAGGTCGTCCTGGACGGCCGCACCGGGCGACTGGTCCCGCTGAACGACCTGCCGACGTTCGCCGCCGCGCTGTGCGATTTGGCGCGTGATGCCGAAAGGCGGCGCGTGCTGGGGCGGGCTGGCCGCGAGCATTGCCGGGAGCGTTTCGACTGGCGGCGGATGGTGGACCAACTCGAAGCGCTGTACCTGCGGCTGAGCGGCTAGAGCAGTTTCCAGAACGATGCGTCGCACCGGGAGGGCGCGGCACCATTCATAAGAACGCTGTAGAGCGACTTCAATCAACCCGTAGCGGCCGACGCCCCGGTCGGCCGTAGGATACCAACTGGTTTTCTACGTCCGGCAGGGGCGCCGGACGCTACACCCCGGCCGAACCCGCGCTAGTGTAGTTATTCATAATTAGTGCAACTTATTGAGCAGTTGTCGGTATCCCTCTCTGGCAGGAGGATGATACCGATGCGTAGAGCCCCGCAGATTGCCTTGACGGACGAGCAACG
>CAIWOY010000060.1 GCA_903914415.1 uncultured Phycisphaerales bacterium
CTGCGTAACCCGTGGCGGACTGACCCTCAGCTCGCGCGCCAGCTCGGTTTGTCGTCCGGAACCGTGCGTCTGGGCCAGATAGGCGAACACCCGGCGTGCCGGGCGGCTGACGCGGTGCCGGCGCAGGATGCTGGGGTAATCCAGATCCTGGCGGCAGGCCTCAAGCGGGTCGCGGACCCGGCGATCAGCCAGAACCTCCGACAACGGCAGCCAGTACTCACCCTCGGGGGTCCGCATCCGGCGCCGCTCGTCGAATGAGACGATGCGCAGCCCGTGGCGCTGCTGGGTGGTGACCGAGAGCAGGTCCTGCGTGTCAGTGCCGGCGAGGCGGCGCCCAGAGGCGTAGCCCCGGCCGAAGAACCAGACCAGCGTGAAGGGGGTGAGCAGATGGAGCTTGCCGCGCGTGGCGGCGCTCAGACTGTAGCGAAAGATCTGGCCCAGGATCTCGGCCACGGCGTCGTCGCGCTGGCCGCGGGCAAACCGGCGGGCAAAGGTCTGGGCCCGGCGGGTCAGTTCGGAGAGGTTTTCGGTGAACCAGGCGTGCGCCGTGGTGGGCGGCGCGCTGGGCAAAACACTCAAAGTGGTCATGGGCGATGTCTC
This sequence comes from uncultured Phycisphaerales bacterium, assembly GCA_903914415.1. Taxonomy (GTDB): domain Bacteria; phylum Planctomycetota; class Phycisphaerae; order UBA1845; family Fen-1342; genus Fen-1342. The sequence continues at coordinate 601 of CAIWOY010000060.1, forward strand.
CGCGCAAACGGAGAGCCGCCCGTCGGGGGCGGCTCATCCGTCACCCAGGTGGGTGAGAACAGAGCCGCCCCGCACAGGGGGCAGCAGAACAAGAACGGCCACCGCCGGCGCCGATCCGCCGGCGGTGGCCGCACGAAGTTGCGGTCCTCAAGGTGTACTAGCGCTGGGCGGGCCTCGAATTGAGCGTCGGCGGGAGCGGGCGGTGTAAAACGTCACGCGTGACGCGCTAGACGTGCCGAAACAGGGTGCTCGGTCAGGGCGGCGTTACACTGCCCGTTGAGCTCCCACGGAAGTGTCGCGATTCGGGTCGGCAGCGCGCATGCCGTGTTTACCGGGGCGCGCGGCGGGCAGTCGGCCCGGGGCGCTGCGTTTTTCAACCCACCGCCGGCAACGCCCCAGGCGCTGCACTTTTCAATCGGCGTTCACAGATGCCGGTAGCCGCCGACCGGCGGCCCGTCCGCCGCACCGCGCGCCCGCCTCGGCTCCCCCGGCCCTGGGTTCCGCGCTCGCTTCGCCACGTGCCGCTCTCCCGCTGATTCGACTCTCGCCGGCTGGCCGCTCCGCCCACGCACTCCGCGTGCCAGCATCGAGTTGGTGTGGGTCCGCCGGGAAGAGCCGCGGCTTATGCTGAGCACACCACACGGCGAGGGCAGGGCCAACGGCGGCGTCGCGGTTCAATCTTGCCCTGCGCGGTCGAACGCGGCCTCCGCCTCGTCGCCGCGGCCGAGCTGCACGAGGATTCGCGCTTTGGCGATCCAGGTGTCGCGATTGCCGGGGTTCAACTCGACGGCCCGCTCGGCGCACCGCAGCGCGTCCTGTCCCCGCTCCAACATCATGAGGACGTTCGCCTTGACGACCCAGCCCCGCTCGTACCGGGGGTTGAGTTGCAAGCACCGGTCCAGGCACGTGAGGGCCTCCTGTTGTCGGCCGAGGTCGTTCAGAACGACGCCCTGGTCGTACCAATAGCAGTCGCGATGGGGGTTGAGGGCCAGGGCGCGCTCGAGGCTGGCGCGGGCATCCTCGGTGCGACGCAGATGGGCGAGCGCCAGCCCGCGCGCGTACCAAGCCGGTGCGTGGCCGGGGTCCCGCTCGGTGACGCGCGTGAACACCGCCAGGGCCTCCTCCCGGCGATTGCGCTCCCAGAGGGCCACGCCGCGCGACATTTCAGCGTCCAGGCCGCGGGCAGTGGCCTCGTCGCGCGCACCGATGAGAACGGTGTCGGTCTGGCTCACCACCTCGCCGGTATCGAGATCGCAGACGACGGCGCGCCACATGCCGATGTTCTTGCCGGTCGGCAGCATCTTGTACCAGGAATCCGGCAGGGTGTGCGAACGCTGCAGGTTGGCCTCGTTGCCCTTCGCGACCTCCGTGTACACGGTGTAGCGGTGTCCCGGTTCGGCCTGGAAGCCAACTTGCACGTCTTCGTTGCTGTAAAGGCGCTGGACGTACGTGACGTTGTAGCCGTACGTCACAATCTGCTTCTCAAAACCGAGCAGGACGCCATAGGAGCCCGGCGGGAGCTCGAACTGACGGACCCAGGCGGGCCAGCGTTTGCCATTCACCGTGCGGAGTTGCGCATGGGACTCCGGCGCGCGGATGAGCAGCGCGACTTCGGTTTTCGCGCGGGCGGGCCCCTCGTACATGCGGTACGTCCGGGCGCACGAGGCCAGACTGAGCGAAAGAACGCCGACGGCGACTACGCGGGCTTTCCACATGACTTGCACTCCTGGCAACGAACCGTTCTGCGATGGACCACCATCAGACCGGTGTCCGCCGCGGGAATTGCGCAGGTTTTCCGGGAAAAGCGAGGAGAACGTTTCGGTAAGCGAGGCCGCCACGGCCGTGTCCGGGCGGTGGCGTCTGTGGAGAGCCGGTCGTCACGCGGTTCGCCGGCCTGTGTGGACCGGGCTCGGCCAGGCCGGTAGACTAGAAGAACGCAACTCCAATAAAGGTAGAAGAGCAACACGGCATGAGCGCCACGGGAGGCGTGCGATTGGACGCGCAAGATCGCGCCGAGTGCGAAGCGGTCACGAGCAGGTACTTGGCGCGCCTGCTCGGGACGGCGGTGACGGCGGACAATCCGCACTACGCCGCAGGCCTCGAACGGCTGGACGCGCTGCTCGGGTACCACGCGGCCCGCTTCGCCGAGGCGGGCAAGCGGACGGACCGGGGGTGGCTCCTGGAGCAGCTCCGCGCCGGACGGTTGGCGTATCGCGAGTATCAGGATTGTGATCTTCTGGAGGATGTGTTCCTGGCGCTGCTCATGGAACGGGGCGTGAACGAGGCGTTTGTCGCGTTCCAGCGGCGATTCGCGGGGCAGATCGAACGGTGGGCCCGACGGTATCATCCCCGTGAGCCGGATTTGGCTGGTGAGCTGGCAGGATACCTTTTCGTCCCGCGGGCGCACGCCAAGTCGCGAATCGCCACGTACGGCGGCCGTGCGCCGCTGCCGAGTTGGCTGCGGTGGGTCGTGTACACGTGGAAACCCGAGGGGCGCCGAGAGCACCTGGTGCAGCTCGGCGACGAGGCGGGCGGGCTGGACGGGTTCGAGGGGCAGCCGGTCGCGCGTTCGTCATCCTGCACGGTGGACGGCGAGTTCGACCGACAGAACTGCCGGGAATTGCTCGCGCCCGCGTTTGCGGAGTGCTTTGACGGGCTCGATGCAACCGAGCGCCTCATTCTGTTCCAGTATTATGTCGACGGCGTTCAACAGACGAAGATCGCGTGCGAGCTCGGCGTGCGCAATTACCGCGTCAATCGCATCAAGCAGCGGGCCATCGCGCTCGTGCGCCAGCGCTTCCACGAGTTGGCCGCCAACCTGGCGCGCGTCAGCCGCGAGACAGTGATGAACTGCCTGGAGCTGCTGCAAGGACGGTTTTCGGACGTGCCGCTGGACCTGGACGCGATCCGCGCCGGAGAAAAGGCGCGCAATTCGCCGGACGACGACGGTCCTTAGAGTAGGCCGCCCGGTTGCCGGGCGGTCAGTGGCCGCGCGTGGACCAACGTCCGGCCAAGCTGAGAGCGTAAGATGAAAGAGCGATTCATGGAATTCGCCGCGCGGCAATACGGCGAAAGCTGCGCGGGAGCGCCGGAGGGCGCCGGCCATTGCCCGGATGAGAACACCTGGGCGCTGTTGGCCGACGACGCCTTGTCGCCGAGCGAACGACAGGCGCTGATCGCCCACCTCAGCCGCTGCCCGTCGTGCCGGCGGATGGCGAGCCAAATCATCGCGGAGGCGGCACCGGCGACGGGAGTCCGTACTCCGTGGATCATCCGCCTGCGTCGCCCAGCCGTGTATGCCGCTGCGGCGATGATCGTGTTGGCCATCGGCGTGTATTTCGGCGTCGTGCAGCGCGGTCGCGGGGAAGCCGGCTTATTGGCGCGCGCGACCGAACAAATTGCCGCCGGCCAGTACGACATCGCCGCGCGGGAATTGGCCGGGGCAATGGAGCGTGGGCAGCGTTCCGCCGCGATCCGCCGCCTGCGGGGGCAGGCCCTGATGGGGACGGCGCTGGCGATGGTGACGCCCGGCAGCGCCAAGCTCACCAGCCTGGGGACGGTTGGGGTGCTCCCGCGCCGAACGAAGGAGCTGCCAGCTATTCCCGTTGGGCAGACGCAGTTGGAGCAGGCGCTGGGCTTGCTTCGCCAGGCCGCTGAGACCGAGCCGAACTCACCGGCGAACTGGCGTGAGCTCGGCGCGGCGCTATTGGTGGCGCGGCGATTCGACGAAGCGGCGGAGGCGCTAGGCCGCTGGGCACAGTTGGAACCGGACTCGGCGGCGGCGCAGAACGCCCACGGGCTGGCGCTATACGGCGCGGAGCGCTACCCGGAAGCGGTGGCCGCTTTGGGGCGTGCCTCGACCCTCGCGCCGCAAGTCCCGGCTTACGAATTCAATCTGGCCATCGCGTGCGAGGAAGCGGGACAGCTCGAGGACGCGCGGGGTCACTGGCAGCGGTACCTGGAATTGGAACCGACCGGGCAGGATTCGGACGAAGTGCGAAAGTGGTTGTTGGTCCTGGAGAAGCCGAACCCGTAGGGCGCAATGCTCCGGACGATTGATCCGGACGACAGGAGGGCCGTGACATGCGGCAGTGTAACAGGGTGCTCGCGCGGTGCTGCGGGTATGGGCTGTTGGGGCTGAGTCTTCTCGCGGTGCGGGTGGCGCGTGCCGAGGACCGGGCCTTGTTGGTCGGCATAGAGCGGTACGCGGACCGGCGGATACCGACCCTGCCGGGTTGCGAGCAGGACGCGGAGGAGCTCGCCGCGCTGCTGCGGGACGGCTGCGGAATGAAGGCCGACCAGATCAAGGTTCTGCGCTCGTCCCAGGCCACGTGTGCCGAGATCCTGCGCGGCCTCGATGAGTGGCTGGTTGCGGGCACGTCGCCCGGCGACCGGGTCGTCTTCTACTTCAGCGGCCACGGCTCGCAGACGCCCGACGACAATGGCGACGAGGAGGACGGCTGGGACGAGATCCTCTGCCCCAGCGATTACGACATGGTGACGCAGGCCAACATGCTGCGGGACGACCGCCTGGGCGAGGCGCTCCAGAAGCTCGAGGGACGCAACGTCACGGTGCTTCTCGACGCGTGCCACAGCGGCACGGCGTACAAGACGATCGGCGAGCAAGTCTACCCCGATCCGGTTTATCCGACGGACAACGTGGTTTCGAAGTTCCTGCCGCCGCCGGGCGCGGCCGCCGCAGCCGCCGCGGCGCGGCGGCCGGCCC
>CAIWOY010000061.1 GCA_903914415.1 uncultured Phycisphaerales bacterium
CTTTCGGCGCCGGTCAGGAGATGAGTTATGACACAGTTTGCAGTTGTCCTGAGCTACTTAGAGGCTCACGGATGGCGGCTCACGCGGATCTGGACGCCGTACCGCGTTTTCACGAAGCCCGGCCACCTGCCGATACTCGTGAAGGTGCAGGACAGGATGGTGGACCCGGATGATTTCGCGAAGATCAAACGCATCGTTGAAAATGAAGGCGAGTGAAGCCGCCGTTCCCGACGGCCCCTTCGCGCCGCAGATCGAGCGGCGCGCCCGGGAGCTCGCCGACGCGTACCGGCTCATTCTGGAGCCGGACGGCCGGGGCGGCTTCGTCGGCCGGGCATTGGAGTTCCCGACCGTGTTCGACCGTGGAACTAGCGCCGACGAGTGCGTCCGTAACACGCGCCTGGCGCTGTCGGTGGCCGCCGCGACCATGCTCGAGATGGGCGAACGTCCGCCGGCACCGTCCGCCCACGGCGTTCGACAAACCCAGGTGAACATTCGCCTCTCGGCCGAGGAGAAACTGCTGCTTGAGGAGTCGGCCCGCCAAGCCGGGTTCCGTGGCATCTCCGATTACATCCGCTCCACCGTCGTCGCCGGCGCAACGCGCCCCACGAGCACCGGCGCCCCGCGCCGGCCCGCTCGGCGCAAGGTGCACCGCCCACCGGCTCAGTGAGGCCGCGGGAAAAGACAGTCTCGTCCCCCGACCGTGTTCGCAACAAATCTCAGGCTTGTTGCGGCACGATCACTTCCAGCCACTCGCACCCGCCGGCCAGTTCTTGCCGCGTTGGCGCGCAGCCCGCCGGAATTAGCATCACGTCGCCCCGGTCAAACGTGCAGGCGTGGGCGTCGCCGACGAGCCGGCCGCGCCCGCGGAGGATGATCCAGACACGCAGGGTCCCACGCGGGAGGTCGCAGGGCAGGCTGGCGCGGACGCGAACGTGGTCCACTATGAACCGCGTGCAGGTCACCAGCCGTGTGACCTCGCCCAGCGGCGCATCCATCCTCGTGGGCGGCTGCGCAATCAGCGCGGGCGTGACGCCGTACCGGATGTTGCGGAGCCCCTGCTCGACGTGCAGCTCGCGCGGCCGTCCGTCGAGCCCGGCGCGATCCCAGTCGTAGACGCGGTACGTGGTATCCGACGGCGTCTGCACCTCCGCCACCACAATCCCGGCCCCCAGCGCGTGCAGCGTCCCGCTCGGCAGGTAATAGCACTGCCCGGCCGCGGCGTCCCAGGCTTGCAACACGTCCACGATTCGCGGCGTGTTCACGACGCGCTGCATGTCGTCCGGGCCAACGCCGTCCCGCAGCCCGACATACAGCTTCGCGCCCGGCTCGGCGTGCACGACGTACCACGCCTCTCGTTTGACGCCGGGGCCGGCCTGGGGGTGAACCTGCACGCTCAGGTCCTGGTCGGCATCGAGGAACTTGATGAGCAGCGGGAACCGCCCGTCGTCAAGCTGCACGTCCCCGAGCAGGTCGCGCCCCCATATATGGACGAGTTCGCCCAGCGTCGTGCCGGCCAGCGGGCCGTCGCGCACCCGCGCTTCGTTGCCCGGCAAGTCGGCCAACTCCCACGATTCGCCGATCGGCACGCCCGCCGGCAGGCGCTTGCCGAGCAGCGCCGCGAGTCGCCGCCCACCCCACGGCTTCGGCTTGTACAGCGGCTCGAAGACGACGGGGACGGGCGGGCTGCTCATGACGGCTCCCCCTCCGTCGTCGTGTCAGTCGGTTCGTCTGAAAACAACAGGAAGGGCCGCAGCAGCTCGACCGTCACGGGCCCGATGCGCGGCACGCGGTCCAGATCCTCCGCCCGCCGAAACGCCGGCGGATTCGCGACCGATTCCCGGTACGCGACGATGTTCGCGGCGAGTACCGGCCCGATGCGCGGCAGAAGTTGCAACTCGGCCGGCGGCGCGCGGTTGGGATCGACGCGGAAGTGGAGCTGGGTGGGCCGAACGAGCGGCCCGGCCGGGATCCGCCAGCTTGCGGCGCCACACAGATGGATCGCGAGCAATCCGAGGGCGATTCCGGCCGCCGCGCGGCGCCGCGCGGCGGCGTGCTCGCTCTGTCCGCCGGTTGGGCGCCGCGTAATCACGTCTCAGCACCGGAAACGAGCCGCTCGCGGAGCTGCAGCAGCCGCTGGAACGCGGGTTTCGGGACGTTGTTCTCGCGGAGCAGCCCGCCGTGCGCGATGACCGAGTCGTCGCTATCCGCCAGGGGCTGTAAGCAGACGCTCTCCACGTAGGGCTTGGAGAGTGCGATCTCGCACAGGGATGTAAGCCAGTCGGCCTGCACGTCTTCCGACCACGGGGCATACCACTCCCCGCCGGCGGTCGGTTCGCCGGGTGATCCGGGTGGCATCTGCGACGGGGCACCCACCGCGGTCAGGTGGATCGGCTTGCCGAGGTTCGCCAGCCGGTCGATGACGGCGCTGACCTGGAACAGGTCGCGCAAATGGAAGCCGTCGCTGCCGATGCCAAACAGGAACTGCATGCCGAAGCCGTCGAAGTTGATCCCGCTCTGCACCACCATGTCCGCGTACAGCAGGGGCGGGATGGTCTGCTGGTTGCGGGCGTAGTACTCGCCCCAGGGCTGCGTCAGGTCGATGAGCACCTGGCTGCGTGGTGCAGACTGCTTGGTCACCAACGCCGCCATGCGCGTCAGCTCCATCACCTGCTCGAAGCTGAACCCAAAGACGTTGTCGGCGTGCAGCCCGCTGACGACGATCCATGAGGCGATCGACTTGGCGTTCCGCTGCACCGTGCGCTCCACGTGCTCGCGGGCCGCCTCGTAGATCGCCTCGAAGTCGTTTTCCCAGATGTACATCCAGTCCGGCACCGACCGCACGCCGAAGTTCAGCAGCGGCCCGCCGCGGACGCTCAATCCGGCCCCCGCGCACGTCTTGATGCACGCGTCCAGCGGCTCGTAAAGCTGGTCCAGCTCCGTGGGCTGGATATCGCGCCACACGAACGGCACGCGGACGAATTGGAACACGCCGGCCGCCTGCCGCGCCAAAGCCGGGTTCCGCAACCCCGCCGAGGCGCAGACGCCCAGAAACGGACGGCTGAAGCCGCCCCCCTGCTGCCGACGGGCCAGGAACACGGCGGCGTGAAAGCGCGACATCTGCTCGCCGGCCAGCAAACCCTTGGCCAGCGCATCGTCCGCCAGCCGGGCCGCCTTCGGGCCATCGTCGGCTTCTTGAATAGCCGCGATGAACGCATCGCGCGCTTCGTCGATCAGGGCCGCGACCGCCTCCATCCCCGAGTAATCGTACAAACCCCACTCTTCGCGCTTGACCGAGATGCGCATGAGCTGGTGCCGCGCGAGCTCCAGGTGCAGATGGTACGGCTTCTCCCGCACCGGCAGCCGCGTGGTCTGCAACTGGATCGTCCCGAACCCGTTCACCGGCCACAGCAGCGACAGGCCGACGGGGTCCTGGGTCCGCGGCGTACAGACGATCTCCGCGCCCCGCACCTGGATGTCGGCCCGCACGGGCACCCCGTCGGTGCCGACCAGGTGGGCCCCGTGCAGGTCGAGCGGCGCCTTGCGCGCCTCCTTGGGATAGAAGACAAATCGGTGCACGCCAGCCGGTCTCCACAGGATCCGAACCGCGCCCCCGAGGAAGCGGGGATCCGAACCGCGCCCGTAAGGAAGCGGCACGGGCTCGCCCCGCGCCGCTTCAAGCGGAACCGGCGGATTGTACGACGGGATGCGCCCGCGGAAAAGCGGCGTGCGAAAGCGGGTAGCGGGTCACTTTCGATTGAGCAGCCCGAGAAGTTCTTCGACCGACCAAACGTGGTCCGAGATACCCGCGGCCATCGCCGGCGTGATTCGGACCGGCTGATGAATCCGGCAGAAGTTGTACTGCATGAAGTGCAAGGCCACCGCAGCGGACAGATTCTCGACCTTCTTCGAGAAGGCGTTCGTCAGCCTCGTGAATCTTCGCATCCCCATGCGCATCGTGAGATTCTGCCGCTCGACGTGGCTTGTCGAAATGTGGGCCGGATCGGCCGCGCCGATGACGTACTCGCAATGAGACCCGATGCACTTCGGCGGGCTGTAGCGTCCGGCGCCCGGGTTCTCGGCCCCGTAGAGCTTCACGAGTTGCGCGTAATCCACTTGGTCGCCGAACGCTTCGCGAACGGCAGCCGGATAGGCCCCGAACCCGTCCGTTGTGAGTTGGGCGATATCGACGACGCGGCCGGCCAGGTCAAACATGAACGCTTGCGCATCGGATGCCAGGCGCAGCCCGACGTGCCACGTAATCACGAGCTTCGCATCCGCATCGAGTGCGACCCACGTCCAAACGTCGCCGTAGCCGAATACGCCTTGCTTCTCCGCCGGGACGTTCTTTTGCTTGGCATGGCAGAACGCCCAGATTTCGTCGCACTGAATGCGCTTCGGTGCTAGGCCGCGCAAGGTCCGATCCTGGTAGGCGGCGCAAGCGCGCCCAAGGTCGGTCAGCAGTTTGACGACCGTGTTCTTGGCGACGCCCGTCATTCGGACCGTGGCCCGAATCGAGCAGCCCTCGACCAGCGCCCCGACAACCGCGATTCGCTTCTCTTTGCTTAGCGTGTTCATACTGACCATTATACTTGACCGCACAAGGATACGCAAGTGGTTTTTATCAAATTTCGATAAAACGATAACTTGACAGCCGCGGACCTGCAAGGTAGATTCGTGTTCATGGTCAACGAAACCCCCGGCGACGCGATCCGAGAACGATTGGGCCAACGCGGTTGGACTCAGTCCGACCTTGCTCGCCTGATAGACAAGACCGTGGCCGCCGTCAATGAAGTGATCCAGGGTAAACGGTCAATCACCCCCGACATGGCGGCGTTGCTGGGGGCGGCGTTCGGAGACCCTCCCGCTTATTGGCTGACCCTTGATGCCCAGAATCGCGCGGTATCGAGCGACCCCGCCGCTGAGGAGGTTAGGCGTCGCGTGAAGCTGTACGAGCTTGCTCCCGTGCGCGAGATTGAACGGAGGGGCTGGATTAGGAGAACCGATGATGCACTTGGGCTAGAGCAGGAGCTTAAACGTTTCTTCGGCGTCTCGTCGCTCGACGACGAGCCGACAATACACGTTGCCATGCGGCGCACCGATACGGGAGAGCCAACCTCGCCCGCTCAAAGAGCCTGGTGTTTCCGCGCAAGGACAATCGCGAGCACCCTGCGCGTGAAGAAATTCAGTGGTTCCGCGTTGGTGGATTGCGCCCAGCGCATTCGCAGTTTGGCGGCTTTTCCGGAAGAATCGCGAAAACTATCTGGGGTGCTTGCGGATTTCGGGATACGTTTCGTGATCGTGGAGCCGCTCGCCGGGAGCAAGATCGACGGCGCATCGCTGTGGTTGGACGAATCGTCTCCGCTAATTGCCGTTTCTGTAAGGTACGACCGCGTCGACGCGTTCTGGCATACCGTAGTGCACGAGTTTGTACACATCCGCAATCGTGACGCGATTTCCGTCGATGTAGCCCTCGCCGGAGATGACCAAGTCCCCCATGCCATGAAATCCGGGAGCGAGAGGCGCGCCGATGAAGGGGCTGCCGATCTGTTGGTCCCCAAAGAGCAACTTGAGTCATTTATCGTCCGGGTAGGTCCGCTGTACTCGAAGGCACGCATCATTCAATTCGCCAACAAGGTGAAGATGCACCCCGGCATCGTTGTTGGACAGCTTCAATATCGCGGCGAACTCGGCTACCGCTTAAATCGCGAGATGCTTGTGAAGATACGACACATCGTCACGTCGGTGGCCGTAACGGATGGATGGGGAAATTCCCTTCCCGCGGAGTTTTAGCAATGGCTCAGAAATGTGGAACGTACTCACAGCGCCTACAGGACTATGTGAATCGGTTTCGCGAAGAGGTGCACGCGGGCCCCATCGACCTATCAGAAGTTGCACACTGGGTGATCCGCGAGGGCCTGTGGCGGCCGCCGAGACGCAGCATGGCAAAGATACTTCAGCGCGACATCGCCCGGGCTCTGCGGGAAGAGTATTGCGATGACCCGCAGGGGCGGCGCGTTCGGCGCAAGCACGCGTACCGAGTAAAGAAGGACGAACAGCAGCAGACCTTTTGGGTTGATCTATTCGATGCGAAGCCCGGCGAAATCCGACTGGCGTTTCAGCAGCGCAGGCGTTCGATTCTCGGGGACTGCCGCCAACTGCATGTTGACGTGGATAGCTACAACGACAACAACAAGTTCGGCGCACAGGTCCAGATGAGCTTCGACTTTGAACCGGACATCGCGGAACTAAATGAATCCACCGAGTACCCCGGATTGCCGTCCAATCCGGAAAACGATTTCGAGATCGGTGACGACGATGAAGAGGGCCAAACGCCTGGAGATTAAGCATGGCCCCAGCGCGTTCTGGCAGCCTTCTGAGCTATCTTCTTACGCTCAGCCGGACTGAGTTTCTTCGCCCGCGCCTTCCCGCCCTTGAGCCCGCCGAGCCGCCCCAGCGCCACCGCCGCGGGGTTCTTCTCCCGCTCTGGCTTGGGCTCCGGCGGCGTCTGCCCGGTCGCCTCGTCCGTGATCGCTTTGGCGAGCTGGTTCAGGTCGCGTGGCCGCTTGGGCTTGCTTGACCGCTTTTGCATACCCTGAGTATGCCGCCGGACGGAGGCCGGGTCAAGGTCGGGGCGATTTCAAACTGACCCACTACCCGAAAGCGCCGTTTTTTCACGTTTTCGCCCCCCTCGACTCGCTATTCGCTACTCATAACTCGACTTTCTCCGCCAGAATCCGCCCATCTCCGCCACCGGCCGCCAATCCCTGCCAACCCTTCCTTCCCGCTTTGCTTTCCCTCTCAACGTGGGGAATACTTGAGATGCTCACGCAGTGCCAGAGCCTGCCTTGACGGCCCGCTCGGCGGTGTGGCACCGGCCCCCAGCCGGTGAATCGTGCACCCCACACCCGCTGACCCGGTTCGAGACACGTGCTCGGGTGC
>CAIWOY010000062.1 GCA_903914415.1 uncultured Phycisphaerales bacterium
AAGGCCGCCACCAGCTTGTCCAACGCGTCCGAACGCGTCGCCGTGCTGCGCATGGCGAGGATATACGCGCGTGCGCGCTCCCGGCGCAAGGGCTAGGCTGCAAAAATCTCAGACAATCTTGCAGACGGGTGAAGTGTTACCTTCGAACGTGATTACGACAGCCGGCGCCGGAACGGCAATCGCAATCAATACGCCAAGTGCGAAGCCGAGGTGGCTTTTGCGTCTGTACATGATTACTCCTCCTCCGGGCGCGTCAGAACGTCGGGCACAGCGCCTCCAACATCGCTCAGGGCCCCTTCGCTCTACACGCTCTCATTCTCCTGTCACCTGTCGCGCGTCGCGGTCCGCAACAGATCCATCCACTCCTCGATCTCTATCACGCCTGCATCTACTCGCTGTTTGTCGCTCCACCACCTCCTTTGTCGAGCCCAGCGGCGTCGCGCCGGAATGCCTCCTCGACACACCCGGCTGGCCCCGTCCTATTGCTGAACCGCGATCACCCAGGCACCCTATGGGACAGTCAGAGCGTTTTGTCGCCCCTCACCTCCGTCCTTCCCGGCTAATATTAAGGCAAGGACATCAGGTCGTTATGCTGACTGTCAAGACAAAGAGCCTGCCGGAACTGTCTTTTTCGGGAGGGCAGGCGCCGGCGGCTCGTGCTCCATTCCAACTTCCGCACGCGCTCCGTAAACCCCTGCGTCCGCCCACCCAGGCGATGGTATCATAGAGGGGGAGCGTAAGGAGCCCGGCTCCACCGGAGGTGAGCGATGCGCAGTACGGTCCTGTTGCTCATAGCTCTCGTTAGCAGCGGTCTTTGCGTCGCCCGCGCCCAGACCTTGCCGCCACCGGACGCGGGCGGCTCCGACGACGAGCACATCCGCCCCGTCGCCCCGTATAAGCCCTCCGCGACGCAGCGCCCCGGCGTTCTCGTCCTGCGCGTCTGGGAGCCGCCCACTGGCCGGCCCGCCCCGCGCGACCTCGAAGTCCTCGAGCCGCCCGGCCTGCAGCGCCTGCCCTACGACCTGCGCGATACGCAGACCGCCCGCGGCGACATCCGCGCCCGCCGCAGCGACGCCTCCGACGACCCGGACACCTACAACCCCGACGGCTCGCCGCGCCTCGGCCCCGGCTACGAGCCCGTGCGCACATACATCCCGCGTTCGTCGGGCAGCAACGCCCGGTACTACATCTACCACGTCGATCTGAGCGACCCCTTCGTCGCCCAGAACTGGCGTGATCTCCAGCGGGCCGAGCGCCAAGCTCAGCGCGAAGGGCGTTTCGAGCGCCAGGGCTACCGCCAGTGGGCGCAGCGCAAGCAGCACCTGCTCAGCGCCCACGACCAGGCCACGCAGGAAGGCATTATCCTGATGCAGGCCGGCGCCTATCGCGCCGCCGTAATCTCCCTCACCCGCGCATCCCAACTGGACCAGGGCGACCCCGGCTGCCGCATCCACCTCGCCCTCGCCCGCGTCGCGCTCGGCCACGACATCGAGGCGTCCAAGGTGCTCCGCCGCGCCCTCGAATTGCAGCCCAAGCTCGTGCCCATGCAATTGGAGCTGGAGCAGTATTACCCCAGCGCGGACGAATTCGAGGCCCAGGTCGATGCCCTGCGGGATCGCGTCCGCCGCAACACCGTCGCGTCCGCGGACGAGTATTTCGTGCTCGGCTTCCTCGAATTCCAGCGTGGCCGCTACGACGAGGCCCACGCCGCCTTCCGCCACGCGGCCCGTGGCCTGTCGAAGGACAAGCGCGTCCAGACCTACCTGGACCTGACCAAGCCCGCGACGCCCTGACGCGGCCGCCTGTCAGTTTGGCAGGCGCCACGGCCCGGGATCGCTCCCGTCCAACCGGGCGCACGTCTCATAACTGTCGCCTACGACGAATCTTACGAACAAACCGCGCACCGCCGCCCCCTGGTACTCGCCTTGCCTGATCCCCGGTTGGAGAAACCGCGCCCGGGCTCCGGCCCCACGCGCCCCACAGGAGATTTCGAATGTCCAAGATCATCGGTATCGACCTCGGAACCACGAACTCGGTCGTCGCCATCATGGAAGGTGGCCAGCCGAAGGTGCTCATCAACGACTCCGGCTCGCGCCTCACCCCCTCCGTCGTCGGCTTCACCGACAAGGCCGAGCGCCTCGTCGGCCAGCGCGCCCGCAACCAGCAGGTCACCAACCCCACCAACACCGTCTTCTCCATCAAACGCTTCATGGGCCGCCGCCACAGCGAGGTCTCCGCCGAGGAGAAAACCGTCCCCTACGAGATCGTCGGCGGCCCCGAGGAGCTCGTCCGCGTCAAGGTCCAGGGCAAGGAGTACGCACCCCCCGAAGTCTCCGCCATGATCCTCCGCGACCTCAAGGCCACCGCCGAACATTACCTCGGCGAGACGGTCGAGCGCGCCGTCATCACCGTCCCCGCCTACTTCAACGACTCCCAGCGCCAGGCCACCAAGGAAGCCGGCCAGATCGCCGGCCTAAAGGTCGAACGCATCATCAACGAGCCCACCGCCGCCGCCCTCGCCTACGGCATGGAGAAAAAGGCCAACGAGAAAATCGCCGTCTTCGACCTCGGCGGCGGCACCTTCGATATCTCCATCCTCGACGTCGGCGACAACGTCTTCGAGGTCCTTTCCACCAACGGCGACACGCACCTCGGCGGCGACGACTACGACCAGGTCCTCATCGGCCACGTCGCCGAGGAGTTCCGCAAGAAGGAGGGCATCGACCTCCGCAACGACCCCATGGCCCTCCAACGCCTCAAGGAAGCCTGCGAGCGGGCCAAGTGCGAGCTCTCCGGCTCCATGGAAACGGCCATCAACCTCCCGTACATCACCGCCGACGCCGCCGGCCCCAAGCATCTGCAAATGACGCTCACCCGCGCGAAGTTCGAGCAGCTCACGGACCACCTCACCGAGCGCTGCCGCGGCCCCGTCACGCGCGCCCTCCAGGACGCCAAAATGGCCCCCAAGGACATCGACGAGGTCGTCCTCGTCGGCGGCTCCACCCGCACCCCCCGCGTCCAGCAGCTCGTCAAGGAACTCTTCGGCAAAGAGCCCAACCGCAGCATCAACCCCGACGAGGTCGTCGCCGTCGGCGCCGCCATCCAGGGCGCCGTCCTCTCCGGCGAGAAGTCCGACATCGTCCTCCTCGACGTCACCCCGCTCTCCCTCGGCGTCGAGACCCTCGGCGGCATCTTGACCGTCCTCATCCCGCGCAACACCACCATCCCGACCAGCAAGAAGGAGACCTTCTCGACCGCGGCCGACAACCAGCCCGCCGTTGACATCCACGTCCTCCAGGGCGAGCGCAAGATGGCCGACGACAACCGCACCCTCGGCCGCTTCCAGCTCACCGGCATGGCCCCGGCCCCCCGCGGCCTCCCCAAGATCGAGGTCACCTTCGACATCGACGCCAACGGCATCCTCAACGTCTCCGCCAAGGACACGGGCACCGGCAAGGAGCAGTCCATCGAGATCAAGGCCTCCTCCGGCCTCAGCGACGCCGAGGTCCAGAAGATGGTCAAGGACGCCGAGTCCCACGCCGCCGACGATGAGGCCAAGAAGCAGCTCATCGACCTCCGCAACCAGGCCGACCAGCTCGTCTACGCCACCGGCAAGATGCTCGAAGAGCATGGCGGAAAGGTCGACGCCGCCGTCCGCACCGAGATCGAGCAGGCCGTCAACCGCCTCAAGGACGTGACCAAGAGCGACGACGCGGCGGTCATCGAACGCGCCATCAAAGACCTCACGACGGCGTCCTACAAGGTCGGCGAAGCCGTCTACAAAGCCGCCGCCGCCGCCGGCCCCACCCCCGGCGGCCCCCAACCCGGCCCCACCCCCGACGCCGCCCCCAGCACCGCCGAATCCAAGAAAGACGAAGACGTCATCGACGCGGAGTACGAAGTCAAAAAGTAGCGGCCGACCCCCGTGTCGGCCGGTGTAGCGTCGGCCGAGTTTGAGAAAGAATCGAATGAACAGCTCACGGAACACCAAGTTTGGCCATCGAAGGGTGGGGGTCGGGCACCCGAATATGGCCATCCGTGAGCAGTCGTTTCGATAAATTCTCAGACTCGCCCCCCGTGGCCGACGTAGATGTAACGGCCGACCGCCCGCCTCGCCTGGCATCTGGTATAGTGTTAAGAGCGGGGGACGGCTCGGCGTAATCGCGCGCGAGGTCAGGTATGGGTATGTTTCAGGTGAAGGTCACAGTCGGCAACCCGCAATCGGCCGAGCGGTCGTTTCAGGACTCGTTCTGGGTGGACACTGGTGCGCTTTATAGCGTCGCGCCGGAGAACCGACTGCGCGCGATCGGGATCGAGCCGAAGTTCACGCGCGATTTTGTCTTCGCCGACGGCAACAAAGACCGCCGGCTAGTTGGCGAGGCGACGTTCTCGATCGAGGGCTCCGCCGAGACCATCACGTGCCTGGTCGTCTTCGGCCCGCCCGGTTCGCTGCTGCTGCTCGGTGCGACCGCGCTTGAAAACTTCGGCGTGCAGGCCGATCCGACGACCCAAAAACTGCGGCCGATCACCGCGGTAATCGGAACGGCTTACGCGGCGCGAGCCGCGTCGTGAGGTGCGGCCCGAAATCGAGCAGGCCGTCAACCGCCTCAAGGACGTGACCAAGAGCGACGACCCGGCGGTCATCGAACGCGCCATCAAGGACCTCACGACCGCGTCCTACAAAGTCGGCGAAGCCGTCTACAAAGCCGCCGCCGCCTCCGGCCCCGCCCCCGGCGGCCCCCAGGCGGGGCCGACGCCGGGCGGCGCGGGCAGTGCCCCCGGCGCCGAACCCAAAAAAGACGAAGACGTCATCGGCGCGGAGTGCGAGGTGAAGAAGTAGGGCAGGTCGCGTCCGTTTGCGACCTGCCATGTCTCGCTGCCTCCCGACGGGACCGTCCCTGACGGGGCAGGGGAAGAGTTTATGCTGCTCTTGTGGCGCATCCGCTACCTCGATTCGCGCGACCGGAGATTCAAGGATCGCGACCTCTGCCTTGCGACCGACCCGCTCGATCCCGTGACGAAGGCAGCAGTCGAGCTTTGCCGCGAGCTTCATCGCTCCGACGCCCCGCGCGAGATCCTGAAATACCGGCGTCTATTCCGAGAGGAGAAATCGTCCGAGACGGACCTCAACGCACTCTCCGAACGACATGCTGCCATCGACGGGTTTTGCGTGCCCGATTACTTCGAGGACGGGAACGGCCAGGAACTGACGTGGAAGCGCATGGCCGAAATCCTCACGGGCGACCCCAACGCAATCATGCTTCCGGCGGGATTCCGCCAGCACGACATCGACTATTACGTCTCCTCCGACAGGCGCCCAATCCCCATCGGCCAAATCAGCCTCTCCGGCGACGACCTGCGCATCCTGGGCTACTTCACACGGGAGCTCCGGGAGATGCAGGCAGCAGCGTTCTACAAGGACGGCCCGGGCAGGCTTTACGCCGCTGGGCATGGCTCGCCCAAATTGCAGACTGCCGCGACAGACGATGAAATCCGGTCTTTCGTCACGATCTTCCGGCGCCTCTACATGAAGAAGGAGCCGGCGAGCTTCCTGAAGGCGGTGGACGTCTTCGCCCGCGTCACACAAGACCACCCGCTCGGCCGCTGGGTCGCGGGCGCTGGTGCGGAGTACGACCGGGACCTCTTGGAGCCGCCCGACCTTTTCCCGTGCACAGGTCAGACGAAGCTCCCGTTCTCACGCAAACGACTTATCGATGTGTTCCTCTACACGCAGTACGCGCACCAACCCGATCCGCCCCGAGCGAGACAGTACAGGGAGTGCCTACGTGCGGTAGGTGGCCAGCAGGCCCTCCTGAGGTTGATGTTCCTCACCGAAATTTGGCGACGTGGCCTGGAGATGGCGAATGCTGGTCGATTCATCGCCGACCTCTGCGGCCGGTATTGCCAAGCCCACGGGGTGTCCTGCGACGTAGTCCCCTCGGCCGGCGCCGAGAATCCGGCGATCGGCGCCCTGGAGAAGAAGGGGCATCGTGAGGAGCGATTATTCGAGGAATTCGCTGCCAACCTCGCCGCGCAACGCTGGGAGGAGAGGGGGAGGCCTGGGGGCGGACCGGCGCAGTTCCAGAACGAGGCTCGGGCACAGCTCGCGGCAGCGATGGCGGGAAAGTAGCGACACCTCCCGCCTTCATTCCTCGTGCGCCCGGCGTGACCAGCCGCTCGTGTCCGCCGAGGCGGGGTCAAAAGGCACCCGCCGGCGTTTCCGCGGCTCGCCGATTCTGACTATCTGCTCCGCCGGCGCAGCGCGAAGGCCGTCAGACCCGCCGCCAGCGCGAGCCCGCTGGCCGGCTCCGGCACGACCCACATCAGCGCCTCCCAGCGTCCAGTCGTGGCGTCGTGTCCCCAGCCCGTGATGCAGGTGAAGGACCCATCATTCCAGATGCTCGTGGCCTCAGAGTAGTTGAACTGCGAGGGAAGCAACGCGTGCAGGTCCACCCACGAAGCAGCCGCGCCGGTCCACAGGCTGGCGCGATCGGTGCCGCCCACGTGGGCATAGCCCACCTGACGGCCACCATGCACGCCGTTGGCCTGCGACCACGTTGACTCCGCCGGATTCAGATCCACCCATGACGCTGCCGAACCGGTCCACAGGCTGGCGTGAAAGTTGCCGTTCGTATAGGCGTAGCCCACCTGCTGGCCGCCGCTCACACCATTGGCCTGCGAATAGCCCGCCTGGGCGGGGTTGAGATCCACCCACGACGCCGCCGAACCGCTCCATAGGCTGGCACGCTGGCGGCCGTCGCCCATGTTCGCGCCGCCCA
The DNA here is from genome assembly GCA_903914415.1 of uncultured Phycisphaerales bacterium. Lineage (GTDB taxonomy): Bacteria > Planctomycetota > Phycisphaerae > UBA1845 > Fen-1342 > Fen-1342. Next base: position 6,780 of record CAIWOY010000062.1, read on the forward strand.
CCTGCTGGTTGCCGTCTGTGCCGTAGGCTGTCGAGGTTGCCCCAGCGGGGTTCAAATCCGCCCACGATGCCGCCGTGCCGCTCCATAGGCTGGCATGCGCTTGGATGCCTACGACGGCATAGCCCACCTGCTGGCCCCTGTACACACCGAAGGCGACCGACTGAGTTGCCCCGCCCGGGTTCAGGTCCACCCACGACGCCGCCGTGCCAGTCCACAGGCTGGCACGCGCGACGCCACCCATGTTCGCGCCGCCCACCTGCTGGCCGCCCTGCACGCCATGTGCCTCCGACGAAGTCGCCCCGCCCGGGTTCAGATCCACCCAAGAGGCTGCCGTGCCGCTCCACAGGCTGGCGCGATCGACGCCGCCCATGTACGTCCGGCCCACCTGCTGGCCGCCCTGCACGGCATAGGCCTCCGACTCAGTCGCCCCGTCTGGGTGGAGGTTCACCACCGACCACGTGTCGGCGTGGGCGGTCATGGTCAGCGCACAAACAACGGCCGCCGCGCCGAGCATCCGGCGGCCCGGCCCCGATCCCGAGTTTCTGAATGGGTGTCTCATCGCTCTCCTCTCCTTCGCGAGTGGTGCTCTCTCTTCCCGCGCCGCCCCGGCGGCAGGTCCAAGCCCGACTACGGCGTTGGCCCATATTCAGCCATTGTACAACGCCCGCCCCCCGTTGCGCACGCTCTTTCTCGCACTGTCTTCCGGGCGCCGGGAGCGGAGCGAGAGCGGTCATCGCCCAGCTTCTTTTCGTGAGTGCGCCCCAGCCCGTGCCTCCCGCCCGCCCCCGCGGAGTGCGAACGCACCCACCGGCAATCCGGGACCCCACCTATTCCGCCGCCGCCGTCTCCGCCCCCGCGCCGCTCGCGCCTGCCTGTCCGACGTGCTTCTCCACATCCTGCAGCAAGATGACCTGTTTCCAACTGTTCATCGCCATGTCGCGTATCGCCGCGAGCAATTGCGCCATCCCGAATAGCAGGAGGGCAACGACCGCGGCGCCCAACGCGGCGCCCACCAGCGGAAGCGCGACCGCCAGCGCCCCCCTGGGGCTGCTATCGCTGACGGTCGGGACGACGAAGGCCAGCAGAAGCGCCACCCCGCCGATGACTGCGTACACACAGCCGAAGCCAAACAGGGCTGACGACGTCGCGCGGAGGGCGTCGTAGGTCGGCACGCTGCTCACCGTCGCCCTTGCCTGCCACAGGGCGGCCGTGCGCGCTTCTTCTTCCTGCCGCTCTCGCCAGCGCCGCAACTCCTCCTCCCGTTCCTGGGCCTTGCGCTGCGATTTCTGTAGCGCCTCCTCACCACGTTGCCGCGACTCCTCCCGTTGCCGCGTGCGCTCCTCCTGCTGCCGCCGCTCCTCCGCCTCCCGTTGCGCCCGTCGCTCCTCATCCCGCCGTTGCCTCTCCGCCGCCCGGGCCGCTTCGCGCTCTTCCGCGAGCTTGCGCAGCGGCGGATAGGCCTCGATGACGATCGCCTGCCCGCAATCCGCGCACGCCCCGCCCGTCTCGACGATCGTCTCCGGGCAAACCACGATCCCCCCGCACTTCGCGCACTTCAGCCGAAAAACCCGCGGCTCCCTGCTCTCCGCCATGCCTGGCACTCCTCGCATCCGATCCCGCGTTTGACCTGCCGCCCCCATGATACCGCGCCCGCTCCCGTCGTCGCATTCCCCGCCCGGCGGGTCGATCTGCGCTTCGTAGGCTGGCGCTGAGTCTTCGAGGCCCAGCTTCTCAGCGTCTTTGCGGCTTTGCGTGAGACCGGTCGTTGCGTGAAATCCCCGCCCCGCCCGTATGAACACCTGTCTCTTCTCCGCGTCCTCGGCGCTCTTGGCGTCTTGGCGGTTGCCTTTCTCCGCCAGAATCCGCCCATCTCCGCCACCCGCCGCCCAAACCCGCTACCCCGCCGCCGCGCCTTGCCCCGCGGCCCGCCCCGTGCTAGTATTCCTAGCATGGCCGCGCTGTCCCTTCGCCCCTGCGCCCCTCCACCCCTGCGCCCCTGCTTCATCTGTTTCAAGAGTATCGTTTCCGACCCGTACAATCGCGATACTCTTGATACTCTTCGCCCCACACGCTCCCAACAGCGCTTTTATCGCCCCACGCCGATACTCTTCAACCACCTTGCCTCGTCCGTCGGCCCGCCGGGCGTGGTTATCGGAAGATTGCCATTTACGACCCCTACAAACTTGATACTCTTGGCACCCTTCCGCCCACACGCTCTAAACCGCGATTTTATCGCCCCATCAAGATGCTCATTGAGCATCTTCCCCCGCCAAGAGTGCCAACTTCGCCCCTCCGCTGCGTGCCTTCGTGCCGGCTTCCTTACGCCCGCCGCCGCCGCAGAACCGCAACCCCGCCGACGCCGAGCAGCATGCACGACGCCGGCTCCGGCGTGTGCGCCGTCGTCAACGTCAGCGATACGCCGTTGTTGTAATAGTGGCAGTCCGGATCGAGTCCGATGCCCGCCCGCCCGTCCGCGAGGTACGTGTTCAACTTGCTCAGGTCCGTGGCGTCGAAGTTGAACACCAGATCCCGCGGCGTCGTGGTCAGGTTCTGGTAGGTCACGAGGTGCTCGTGCGCGCCGGTGTACGTGTTTGCGAAGTAGTCGCCGCCGCCTTCGTTATCGGTACGCTCCTGCACGCCCAGCGTCGTTATGTTGAGCAGATGCGCGTACAGCTTGTTCGGCTGGTTGTCCCAGTTTCGAATGTCGTCGAACTTCAGCGTGGCGGCGACCACCGTCTTGCCCGGGTCCAGCGCAACGGCGAAGCCCCACAGGTACACCTTGGTGTGGTCCAAGTCATACAAGTCTGCCGGCATTGGCGTCAACGTGATCGTCGGGATGTCGGCGGCCGCCAGACTCGCCGCGGCCAGTACGCATCCGATCGCCAGATAGATGTTGCGTGACATTATGCCTCTTGCTCCTTCTCCAGGACCGGCGGGCCACGTGCTGCCGCCTGACTCGCCGTTCGACCCGCTGTGCCCCGACACGACGTCCGAGGCGTCGCCCGCGGGGACCTCGCTGGGCCCCACATGACGGTAGGCCCCCGATCGGCCCTGCTTCCATCAGCCGCCCGCGCAGCGTCCGAGAAGCCGTCGTAGGTCCGCGAAAACACGCGCCGCCGGCACGCCGCGTTCTCCCTGCCTGACCGACAAATCCCTGGAATCTGCCCCGTTCTGATAAGACCCCGACCGAAGCGCAGCCCAAGGGCGTCGCCGTCTGGGTCCTAGAGCAATTTCACTTTTCCCCTTGCGCCGGGAGCGCGCACGAACTTATAGAGAGTCGCAGCACAAGGAGGTGTTGCGATGCCGACGTATTCGTTGGATC
>CAIWOY010000063.1 GCA_903914415.1 uncultured Phycisphaerales bacterium
AAGGCCGCCACCAGCTTGTCCAACGCGTCCGAACGCGTCGCCGTGCTGCGCATGGCGAGGATATACGCGCGTGCGCGCTCCCGGCGCAAGGGCTAGGCTGCAAAAATCTCAGACAATCTTGCAGACGGGTGAAGTATTACGTTCATTGAAATCCGCGAAGATCGAGTGGTCCACCTTCGCAAACTCGTTGAAGCGATGCGCCCCGACCTTGCCGAGTCAGGCATGATCGTGGTTGACGACCCGATTCACGGGGACTGCGAGGGGATCATCAACCGGATCATTGATGAACATGAAAGTCGCCGCGAGAGCCTGGGACCGGCGCTCTTTTTTCTCGATCAGTTCGGCTATTCGTCATTTGCGATGAGCCTGATCGGTCGCATCCTCAAGCACGAGGTCTGTGAGGTGTTCTCGTACCTGAACTGGAGTCTGCTGCACCCATTCATGGCGGACCCGACCAAGCGTGCCGGCATCACAAAGGCGTTTGGTGGTGAAGAGTGGCTGCAGGTCATCGGTCTACACGGAAAGGAGAAAGAGGACCGGTTCCGCGATGTCTACCTCACCGCGCTCCGGCAACGGGGAGGAACAAGGTACGCCTATCCGTTTGCAATGCGTGATCACAACGATCGTGTGATCTACTGGCTGTTCTTCTGCAGCAACAACCTCCGGGGCCTCGAGGAAATGAAACGCGCGATGTGGACGGTTGATCGCTCCGGTGGCTTCGAGTTCTCGGACAAGCACGCCCAGAGCTTCGGAAAGCTGTTCAAGTACGAGGACGCGGAACTTGCGAACGATCTGGCGGCGGGCTTGGATGGCCGGACGCTCACCATCGCCGAGGTCGAGGAATACGTCCTTGTGAACACGCCGACGTGCAATTACAAGCGCGCCCTGGGGCTTCTTGAACGGGCCGGTCGGTTGGAGGCCATCGGTCCCGCCACGCGACGACGCCAGCGATCGTTCAACGATAGGAACCTGCGTGTCCGATTCGTGGACACGGTTCAGCCGAAGGATCAAACGCTCTTCGACTACTGATCCGGCCCTCAGCGTCGTGTCGGCTGTTTGAGCCGCGGGCGCTTCGTGCGCGAGCGACCTAACCTATTTTGGCGATGTGCTCAACGGGGCCCGCAAGGAGGTCGCACGCCCTGAAGAGACTTGGCCCGCCGCGCCGGGCTGGCTGAAGGCGGACATGGGAGCCCCGCCCACACTGACACGCACCCGGCATATTCTCCCTCGCCTGCGCCTCGGACTCAGACTGGCGCCCCGTGCTATAATCGCCCCCATTGTTGGAGCCCCTCGAAGGAGCACGCCATGTCGAACAAACCCACCGGCGCGCGTACCGTTCGTGCCCCCCGCGGAAAAACGCTTTCCTGCAAAGGTTGGCAGCAGGAAGCCGCCCTGCGCATGCTCATGAACAACCTCGACCCCGACGTGGCCGAGAAGCCGGACGAGCTCATCGTCTACGGCGGCAGCGGCAAGGCGGCCCGCAGTTGGGCGGACTTCGACCGCATCGTCGCGACGCTCCGGCGGCTCGAAAACGACGAGACGCTGCTCGTGCAGTCCGGCCGGGCGGTCGGCGTGATCAAGACCCACCCCGACGCCCCGCGCGTGCTCATCAGCAACGCCATGCTCGTGCCCCAATGGGCAACGTGGGACGAATTCCGCCGGCTCGAAGCGCTCGGCCTGACCATGTACGGCCAGATGACCGCCGGCAGTTGGATCTACATCGGCACGCAGGGGATTCTACAGGGCACATACGAGACGTTCGCCGCGTGCGCCCGCAAGCACTTCGGCGGCACGCTCAAAGGCCGGCTACTCGTCACCGGCGGCCTGGGCGGCATGGGTGGCGCCCAGCCGCTGGCCGCGACATTCAACGGCGCCGCCGCGCTGTGCGTCGAGGTCGATCGCGCCCGCATTGAGCGCCGCCTGCGCACGCGCTATCTCGACAAGATGACGGAGAGCGTGGACGAGGCGCTGGACTGGGTACTCAAGGCGAAGACGGCCGGCCAGGCGCTCTCGGTCGGCCTCGTCGGCAACATCGCCGACGTGCTGCCGGTCCTGCTGCAGCGCAACATCACGCCCGACGTGCTCACCGACCAGACCTCCGCGC
>CAIWOY010000064.1 GCA_903914415.1 uncultured Phycisphaerales bacterium
AAGGCCGCCACCAGCTTGTCCAACGCGTCCGAACGCGTCGCCGTGCTGCGCATGGCGAGGATATACGCGCGTGCGCGCTCCCGGCGCAAGGGCTAGGCTGCAAAAATCTCAGACAATCTTGCAGACGGGTGAAGTGTTACTACGAGCGTGAGATTCGTTCGGTGACGGCGAACACACGCGCGGATGCACGGGAGCTGCTGGCGGAGGCGGTGCAGATTCCAATCCGGGCGCACGTGGTGCGTTACGGGCTGGCGGACGCCAACCGGGCGCTTCTGGACTTGAAGACGGACCGGATCAGCGGGACGGCGGTGTTGGACATCACGTGAGCCGCCCGCTACTCCCCGGTCTTCATTGGGAGCGTCTCGACCTCGTCGGGGCGTTCCGGGCGGCGGCGGTCGGGGTGCAGGCGCCGATAGTCCGCCATGCCGGGCGGTTCCGGGAACGCTTCGGCGACATCAAAGCCCCAGCCGGTGCACTCGGCCTCGAAGAGCGGACGGAGCTCGTCATAGACGCCCTGGCGGAGGTAGAGCGGCGCCGCCCGCCAGAGGCGCACCTTGTGGAGCGAGGCCATCGGCGTGGGGACGGGCTGGGCGAGCCAGGCGTAGAGCGTGTCGGTCTGGACGTCGGTAAATGAAAACAGGGCCTTGCTCTCCATGATCTGGCTGCGTTTGTCCTTCATGTACTGCTCGTACAGCTCGCGGCAGCGCTGGACGATGCGGATGTACTGACCGGAGTCGCCGGCGGCCAGATCGTTGTAGGCGCGGGTCAGCAGGCCGTCGAGCGCGAGCCGGAACTCGCGTACGCCGCCGGTCTGAATGCTCTCGACGAAGTTGCCCATCACGAAGTCGCGGAGGGTCTTGGAGAGGGCGGGATTGAGCTGGCCCTGCTCGTTCGTGGGGTAGGTTTGCTGGAGGTATTTGTAGTAGTGGTCGGCCTCGGCTTCGCGGCCGGAGATGTACAGGAGGCGGATCGCTTCCGCCAGGAAGTTCGTGTGCCCGATGCGGTACAGCTCGCCGGCCCCTGTGCCGCCGCGCGGGTCGAAGAGCGGGCCGAGCTTGACGTAGGCTTCGTGCATGGGCTCGATGAAGTTGAGGTCGCGGCCGACGTTGAGGTAGGAGAGGTAGATTTTGGGCGGGTACGGCTCGAAGATGATGTGGTTGCGCAGGAAGAGGTTGCGCAGGCTGAAGAACATGATGCGCGCGGTGTTGACCTTGTCGTTGTAGAAGCCGCTGACGGTCTCGCCGCCGGCGACAAGCCCGCGGAGGACCCAGTACAGGCTTTGGGCGTCCACGGAGCGCCAATCGACGGGACCGAAGTTCTCGACGACCTGCAGCATGTACTGGGTATCGAGCTTGTAGACCTGCGCGAGCACCTTCTTCTGGAGCCAGCGCACCAGGGCCTCGCCGGCGGGGTTCCCGGCGCGCACGCCGAGGATCGCGTCGAGCTTTTGGCCGCGGGCGCGCTCGGCGTCGGCGTTGGGGTCTTCGTGGGTGACGAGGGCGAGCATGGAGACGGGGTCCGCGACCTTGCGGTAAGGGGCGAAGAACGTGAAGGCAAGGCCGCCGTCGCGCCAGTAGTCGTCTTCGGTCAGCGGGTCGTCGTTCAGGTCGATGTCCAGGTCCTGTAGCGCAGTCACCATCTGGCGGGCGTCGGGATGCTGGCGGTACAGGTCGGCGAGGCGGCGCGGGGCCTCGTCGAGGCGGCGGACGCGTTCGAGCGCGGCGCGTTTGGCGATCTCATAGGTGGAGACTTCGAGGGCGGGGGCGGCGCCGGCCTTCGTGACCTCTTCGAGCGAGCGGGTTGTGTACTTCTCACCTCTCTTCTCCGCCTCGGCGCGGCGTCTCTCCTCGTTCTGGAGGAAGGTCTTCCGGGCGGCGGCGCCGAGCAGGTCGGTCACCGCCTCGGGGCTGGTCTCGCCGGCGAGCGCATTCGGGTCCAGCTCGGCCTGCGGGGCGGGCGGCGGCCCCAGGAGAAGGTGCATGCGCCAGGTCCAATTGCACTTGTAGGTATAATGAAAGTCGTCGGTCACTTCGCCCATTTTGTTGTTGAAGATCCAGGCGAGTTCCTTGTAGAGGTTGACGGCCTGCGGGTTGAAGGGGATGCCCTGGTCCCGCAGCAGCTTGACGCCGTTGTAGACCCAGATCCACCGCTCTTCGGGGGTGTAGGTGGTGACGGAGATGTTCCAGGAGAGGTTCCAGGCGGCGAATTCCCAGACGGTGGGGAAGTGGGGTTGGAGGGTGCAGATCCACTTGGCGAGCTGCATCGCGTCGAAGAAGCGGCCCTGCTCCTTGTATTCCTCGGCGCGGATGAAGGCGAGGTCGACGATCAGGCCGCGGAAGGCGCCGAAGGCCTGGATGAAGAAAGCGTACTGGGGCGGGGCATTCTCGAGCGGGGAGGTGGCGCCCATCGTGTTGAGCTTCTGCCGGCCCGCGTTGATCGCGCCCATGCGGGTCGAGGCCGCGCCGAGCAGCGCGACACAGCACACGAGGGCCAGGAGTTGTATCGCACGAGCATTCCGCATGGTTACGTCCGCCGAGCAGTTTCGCGCCCGGCTACACCTGGACCTCCGCCACTTCGCGGCTGCGGAAGATCAGCCAGCCCGGTCCGAACAACAGCGCGGCGCCGTAGAGCAGCGTGTGGATGAGGCCGCCGGCCAGCAGGCCGTAGGGGATGTAGACGCCGTCGATCAGGCGGTCGACGCCGTCGTAGTGGCTGAAGTCCGGGAAGCCCAGCTTCACGAGCGGCACGAGCAGCGTGCGGATGGCGGAGCCGAACACGCCGAAGGGGTCGAACTGCGGGGCCAGGCCTTCGTTGCCGGCGCCCATGGCCTCGAGCCAGAAGGGCAGACCGAGGCAGATGACGTAGAAGGACAGCGTGCAGAGGCAGGCGACGGGGAAGGACACGAAGACGCTGAAGAACACGCCGAGCGCGCTGAGCAACGTGAGCCGCAGCAGGATAATCAGGAGGGCGCGCACGAAGTTGAGCTCGAAGCCGCCGACCTTGTAGAGGATCTGGAGGCTGTCTTCGCCGTCGAAGATGAAGGTGGTTGAGCCGCGGGTCGGGTCGTTGAACACCTGCAGGAGGGCCTGCCCGTTGCGAATGACGGGGGCGGCGCGGACCAGGAACTGGTGGACGGCGCTGTTGCGCTCGCGGGTCCAGGTCGGGGGGCCAAGCGGAGCGCCGCTGTTGGGATCACAGAACGCCCACCCGATCGTGACCATCTCGTCCATGGGCACCGGCTGGGCGATGACCTTGAAACGCACCTGGATGACGGTGTCGGGGTGCTCGGGCGGCGTGAGGTTCTCAAAGCGGTAGTCCGCCACATAGCCCGGCTGCACGACGCGCCAGCGTTTGATGCCCGCGGAGATCTCCTCGGCCAGCGCGGGGAGCCGGCGGGTCTTGTCGAGCTCGCCCTGCTGGATCAGGCTGTTCACGCGGGCCGCCGCCGTCTCGGCGATCTCCTGCTCGGGCACGACGGGGCGGGCGGCGTGGCGGGCGGTCCAGACGACGTCGCGGATCTTGTAGCGGTCGCGCGCGAACTGCTCGGGGCGCGAGCGGATGAAGCACGCCAGGCCGTAGATCGCCGCGCCGCACAGGGCGAGGATCAGGATGTTGAGCAGGTTCACGCCGAGCCATTTGCCGACGAGGATCTGGAAGCGGGAGACGGGCTTGGTGACGACCAGGTGCAGCGAGCGCGACTTGAATTCTCCCGACAGCGTCGCGCAGGAGAAGAACGCCGTCGTCAGGCTGAGCAGGAGGCTCAGCGCCCCGAGCGAATAGGCGAGGAAGTTCTGGAGGCGGCCGGCCAGGGTTTCGTCGCCGCGGAGGGCGAAGGGCATCCGGAGCACCAGGATGACCAGCACGATCAGGCAGACGAGGACCACGCGCATCCGAATGCCTTCCCAGAACGTCAGGCGGGCGATGGCCAGGACGCGTTTCATGCGCGGTCCTTCTGAGTCCCGTCGGCGCGCGGAAGGTCGTCCGGCGTCCCACGGCCGACACGGGGGTCGGCCGCTACGTCGTCCAGGAGCGCGTCTAGCACGCCGCGGTCCACGTCGGCCGGCGGGGGCGGAGGCTTGGTCGTGGGCGCGGCGCGATCCGAACCCGCCCCGCGCAGGGCGGGAGGTGCGCTGGCCGTCGTCGGTTCGGGTGGCCGCTCGGTCAGGCCGCCGAGCACGGTTTCGTCCACAGTGGCAGGCGCCGCGGGCGCGGGCACCGCGGGGGGTGGTGCGGCCGCCGGTTCGTGGCGGAGGAGCGAATCGAGCACCGCCTGGCCCTCCTGGGCCTCGCCGAGGAAGCCGGCGATCTCGCCGACCGCGACGGTACCGGCGGTCTCGACGCGTTGCTCCTGGGCGCGCTGCACGATGCGCAGGAAGAGCGACTCGAGGCGGTCGCGCGGGGTGCTGACGGCGACCGTCTTGCCTTCGCGGCGGGCGATGACGCTCTCGACCTCGCTGAGCGTCTCGGGCGTCAGGCGCTCGCAGGTGATCTGGACGCGATCGCGCTGGCTGAGGACGTCCTCCAGGCTGCCGGTCTCCTGCACGCGGCCGCCGTAGAGGATCGTGACGCGGTCGCAGACCTCTTCGACGTCGGCGAGCAGGTGGCTCGACAGCAGGATGGTCTTTTTGTAGACGCGGCCAAGGCGCAGGATGATGTCCTTGACGAGCTTGGCGCCGACGGGGTCGAGGCCGCTGGTGGGCTCATCGAGAATCAGAAGGTCGGGATCGTTGATCAGGGCCTGGGCCAGGCCGATGCGGCGGGCCATGCCCTTGGAGTACTCGCCGACGGGGCGGCGGGCCGCGGAGCGCAGGCCGACCATCTCGAGCAGCTCCTCGCTGCGGCGGCGGCGGGCCGCGCGGTCCAGGCGGAACAGCGCGCCGTAGTAGTTGAGCGTCTCGCGGGCGTTCAGGAAGCGATACAGGTACGACTCTTCGGGCAGGTAGCCGATGCGGCTTTTGATGCGTACGTCATCCGGCGGACGTCCGAAGACGGACACGCGGCCACGCGTGGGGTGCAGCAGGCCGAGGAGCATTTTGATGGTGGTGCTCTTGCCGGAGCCGTTGGGGCCGAGCAGGCCGAAGACCTCGCCGGACTGCACGTCGAGGTCGAGGTCGCTGACGGCGCGCACGCGGGCGCGGCGCCAGAAGTCGCGGAAGACCTTGGTCAGGCCGACGGCTTGGATGACGGGTGGCATGATCCGATCGTTCCTTCTACGGCCGGCGAGGCGCCGGCCGCTACGGGGCCAGCCCGGCCTGCTTGCGTTGCCGCTCGAGCGTGCGCCGCTCGTCCAGCTCACGCAGGCGTTCCTGGTCGCGGTTGATGACGATCTCGATCTGGTCCGCGTGCTGCGGAACGAAGAAAATCTCGTTGGCGACGTTCCCGAGGATTTCGCCGCGCATCTGGTTCCACAGGCCGAGCATGGTAATGCGGGGGCGGGCGGCGCGTTGCTCGAGGTAGCGGCAGAACTCCTCGTATTCGCCGCGGAGCTTCTCGCGGACCTCGTTGGCCTCGGCGCGGGCGTCGCGCAGCTTTACGGCGACCTGGCCGGCCTCCTTGACCTCGGCCTCGGTGAGGCGGGCGTCGACGGCGGCGAGGCGCTGGTTGAGCGTCGCTTCGTCGGCCCCGCTCAACTGGGCGGCGCCGTAGTCCTGGATGGCCTGCAAGAGCTGGGCGTGCTGGTCCCCGGCCGCCCGGTTCAACGTTTCGGTGGCTTTTTCATCGGCCTGGCGCTCGAGGGCCAGGCGTTCCTGCTCGGCGCGGCTGACATCGAGAAACGCGTCGCGGACGGCGCCGGGCTCGATCGTACTGGCGAGCACCTGGACCACCTTGATGCCGGTAGCCCGGTCGCCGAGCGCCTTTTGGAGCCGGGTCTGCACGTTGCCGCGCACGTCGTCGAGCGCGGTCCTGGTGACCTCCTCCACGGTGCGGCCGCCGACTTCCTGCACGACGGCGGTCTCGGTGAGCCGCTGCAGGAGCGGCTGGGCCTCGTCCGGCGTCGCGCCGACGTTCTGGACGAACTGGGCGGCGTCTTCAATGCGATACTGGACCTCCCAGCGGCCGTGGGAGAGGTTGCGGTCGCCGGTGAGCATGGCCCCATCGACGCCGGGTTGCAGCTCTTCCTTCGGCATGAGGATGTCGGCCAGGTTCTTGGCGGTCGCGGCCTTCTCGTGGTTGAAGACGAACGTCGTGATCACGAGCGACTGAACTTGCCCGGTGAGGACAAACTTCTTGTCAAATGGTTCGGGCAGCATCGAGAAGTACCAGCCGGGCTGGAAGACGTAGCCGCCGCCCTCGCCCGGGCTCTCGCGGAGCTTGCCGAGGCGTGCCACGAGACCCTGCTGGCCCGGCTCGACGCGGAAGACGCCCGAGCAGAGATAGAGGACCACCAGCACGATCATCAGCACGCGCAGGATGTTGAAGCTGGCCCGCAGCGCGCGGACCAACGATTCCTGGGCCGGATCGATCGGCACCCCGGGCGGAGCGCCGGGGGGCTCGGGGGCGTGCGTGTGTCCGATCGCCATTATCACACCTCACCGTCAGGCCCACAGGCCTGACGCTACAAACCCCGGGGCCTGACGTTATGGCTTGCTTTCCGCCGGCACGGGCGGGTTCACGAACGGACCGAAGAACGGCCAGGTCTGGTCGATGAAGATCGTGGTCTTCTGCCTGAGGGCGAGTCTCAAGGCGTCGAGCCAGCGGAGCCACTCGAAGAACTCGCGGTCCGCCGCGTTGATCTGCTCCAGAATGCGGGTGGTGGCCTGGACGCCGGCGGAGCGGATCTGCTGGGCCTTCCAGTCGGCGAAGGCGAGGATCTGGCGGGCGTCGCCCTCGGCGCGGGCCTTGATGGCCTCGGCCCGCGACTTGCCCTCCTCGCGGTACTTGGTCGCCAGTTGCTTGCGGTCCTGGATCATGCTCTTGAAAACTTCCCTCGTCACTTCCTTGGGCAACGAGATACGGCGGAGCCCGATCTCCGTGAGCTGGATGCCGTAGTCGGCGCTGAGCCGCTCGGCGACGCGGCCGCGCATCTCGTCGAGGATCGTGCGGTAGTTGGTTTCCAGGAGCTGGCGGTCGAGGTTGACGAAATCGCCGAGCGTCTTTTGGCCGACGACGGCGGCCTGGGCCTGCGCCAGGCGGGTGCGCATCTGTTCCTCAGCGCGTGCGATGGTGCGTACGCTGGTGTAGAACTGCAGCGGGTTGCCGATCTTCCAGACGGCATAGATGCCGAGGATGACGTTCTTGCCGTCGACCGTCTTGACCTCCGTTTCCGCACTGTCCATGGTGCGGAGGCGGGTGTCGTAGCGTTCGATCATCTCGACCGGCCAGGGCCAGCGGAACTTGAACCCGGGGGTGGTGATGATCGCCTGCGGCTGGCCGAAGCGGACCTTGACGGCGGCCTGGTAGAAGGCGACCTCGTGCGTGCAGGCGAAGGTCAGCAAGATGAAGACCACCAGCACGGCGATCACTAACGTCGGGACGGATACTCGACTCATGTCAGTTCCTCGCGGTCACAGAAGCGGCCGGGTTACCTCTGGGTCGTGGGCGGGCGCGGCACCCGCCGAGCCGGGATGAAGTCGGCGGCTCAGCCGGAGCGTCGCCCTCCCGCATCCACGGCCGACACGGGGGTCGGCCGCCACATTCTCAGGCACGCGCGTCACTAGGGTCTCTTCTCCTCGGTTCGCCATTCAATCGGCTCGGCGCCGGCCTGGTCCTCGGCGAGGAAACGCACGCGGACGGTGCGTTTGCCGGGGTCGAAGGCCAGAAAGTACTTGCGGGCGTCCTTGACGCCGTCGACGAGTACTTCCATCAGGCGGCGGGCCTTGTAGATCTCGGGGGCAGCGCGGTAGGCCTCGCGCTCGTTCTGGACGCGGACGAGTTCAGCAGCGGCGCCCATCTCGGTCTGCCAGCGGTCGGCGAGCGCACCGGACAACCTGGCCGCGGCCTCGCCACCGAGCTGGGCGGGATTGAATTCGCGGTCGAGGCCCTCCTCCCAGTAGGCCCCGGCGACCCGCGCGGCGACGCCCTCGATGAGCCCGTCCACCTGGGCCGGGTTGAGACGGCGGGCGGCGTCGGCGCGGAACGACGCGAGCACGCGGTCGAGCGCGGCGGTGGCGGCCTGATACTGGGTTTCCGCCGCACGGACCGCCTGTGCAGCCTGTTCCTGCGCGCCGGCGGTCTGGCCCAGGCCGAGCGCGTAGTCCTCGTCGACCTGCTCGCGCGACTCGCGGGCATCGTCCAGGCGCGCCGCGGCGGCGATCTGATCGTGGAACAAGGCGGCGGACTCCATCAGCCGGGCCGCCGGCGGAGCGACGAGCGCCTCGTCGGCGGCGCGGAGCGACTGCGCGGCAGTGTTGGCGCGTTCGGTGGCCTCGCGGGCCCGCAGTGTGGCCTTGGCGATGGCGCGGGCCCGGCGGGCGTCGCCGGCGGCCGCGGAGAGCCGCTGTTCCTCGGTTACGCGGGCCTCGCGGATGGCGGCCACCTTCTGCTGCTCGGCGCCGATGACCTCGCGGTATGACTGCGCGACCGACATCTCGGGGTGCACGTTCGTGACCGCCACACAGACGACCTCCAGGCCGATGTCGCGGACACGCTCGGAGATGCGGCGGCGCAGCTCCTCGGAGATTTGTGTCCGGTCGCGGCCCATCAGGAAGTCGGCGGTCGAAGAGGCGTTGTAGCGGACCAGCTCCTCCCACGCGATATCGCGGATGGCCCCGCTCGGATCGTTCATCACCCGGCTGTAGCGGTCGAGCCGGTCTGCGCGGATGCGGTACTGGACGGCGACCTCCATGCGGATCACGTGGACGGGGGCGGCGTTGCCGGGCGTGCTCTCCACGTCGGCGGGTGCTGACGTGGAGCGGCTTTCGGGCCGGCCGCCGGGCGACTGGCCCGGGCTGATCAGGAAGTCGAAATGCTCCAACCCCAGGTGCGACTCATCGGTCCACAACAGGACGGCCTTGGCGTCGGTGCTGTAGTTGGGCTGGGCCGCAAAGTCCGCCCAGCCAACGCTGATCTGATGCAACTGCCCCGTGTTGAACGTCTGGGCCACGTCGATCGGCCAGGGGAGCTTGAAATGCAGCCCGGGCTCGAGCGGCGCCGGCGTGCCGGTAGCCCCGCCGGCGTTCAATTGCCGGCCAAAACGCGCGATGATGACGCGCTCGTAGGGCTGGACGACGACGAGGCAGGTCAGCAACCAGAGGGCGACGGCGCCGGCGGCCAGCAGCGGGACGAAGGTCCGCTCCAGCAACTGGTAGAACCAGGTGTGCGAGACCTGGAAGCCGAACTGGTAGTTGAGCGCGTCGGCGACGGAGGAGGCGATTCCGCCGGGCTCGGCGAGGAGGCCGAGCAGGCGGCTGTCGAAGCAGGCGCGCGGCTCGATGCCGGCGGTGCGGGGCCGGTAGACGTCGAGCACGAAGTTGACGGCCGTCTCGATCGCGAGGATGACCATCAGGACCGGGATGATGTAGGCCAGCGTTTGTTCCCAGGTCCCGACGCCCGTGTACTGCGCCACGCCCAGGCAGATCATCAGGGCCACGATGGCCAGCACGTTGCCGAGCAGGTAGGAACCGCAGCCGCGGAGGAGCTGCCACTCGGCGACGCGGCCCATCCCGGAGGTGTAGCGCGAGAGCAGGAACGTGCCCAGCATCACGATGGCGAGGATGACCAGGGCGATCGGGACGTTGTCGAGCGCGCCCCAGCCCTCGCTGCCGATGGTCAAGCTCACGACGGAGAGCCGCTGCCAGAGCATGAAGCCGAAGAGGGTGAGGTACGCGGCGGCGGCCAGGCCGAAGCCGGGGATCAGCCAGCGCTGCATCCAGCGCAGCCGCGCCTCGGCGACGCGAAAGGCCAGGCCGATCGCCCCCTCTTCGCCGAACATCGCCTCGCCGCCGCCGGTGGCCTGCCGTTCCCGGCGCAGCTCTTCGAGGTCGAGGGCTTCGAGGGCGGCCAGCTCGCGTTGGCGGAAGACGAGCAGGCTGACGAACCAGATGGGGACGCCGCCGAGGACGTACCAGGCCAGGGCGAACACGGCCTTGGAGTGCGTGGCGTAGGCGAGGGCCAGGATGCCGCCGAAGGCGACCAGTTGGAGGATGAGCCCGCCCAGGCTCGCCCGTCGGCTGCGCGTATGTGTCGTCTCCGTCACGACTCACCTCGTCTCAGTGGGCATAGCTCGTGAACCCCCGCGCCCCCGGGGCGTATCCCTGCTTGTTCATCCGGCGCGCCGCCGGCATAATGGCGCGCTGCGGGAGCGGTGGACGCCGTCCGGCTTCCGCCCCGACGCGCAGGCGGACCCGCGGGCGCAAGCGAGCGCACATGTTTCCGAAGCTGCTGGCCATCACCCGCAACACGTTCGTCGAGACGGTCCGCCAGCCGATCTACGGCGTGCTGATGTGGGTAATGGCGGGGCTGCTGATGCTGGGCCCCGCGCTGGCGGCGTTCTCGCTGCAGGCCGGGGACGACGTGAAGGTGCTCAAGGACGTCGGGCTGGCGACGCTGCTGGCGTACGGGCTGCTGGCGAGCGTGTTCAGTGCTGCGGGGGTCATCACCCGCGAGATCGAGGACCACACCGTGCTGACGGTCATCGCGAAACCGGTCAGCCGGCCCGTGTTCCTGGCCGGCAAGTACCTGGGCGTGTGTGGGGCGGTGCTCGTCGGGTATTACTTCCTCTGCCTCGTGCTGCTGATGACGATCCGCCACGGCGTGCTGGAGACCGCGGCCCAGAGCGTCGATCAGCCCGTGCTCGTGTTCTCCGCGCTGGCGGTCGCGATCAGCCTGATCGCCGCGACGTTCGGAAACTACGTCTACGGCTGGCACTTCTCGACGGCCTTGACCGCGTGGGTCGTTCCACTGGGGACGCTCGCGCTGGCGGGCGTGCTGTTCGTCGCCAGGGACTGGACGATCCAGTCGCCCGCCAAGGACTTCGGCGACCTCCAGATCGCCTACGCGCTGGCGATGACGTTCTGCGGCGTGCTGATTCTGACGGCCTTCGCTGTGACGCTGGCGACGCGCTTCAGCCAGGTGCTGACGCTGCTCTTGTGCGTGGGGGTGTACGTGGTGGGCTTGCTGTCGGACTATTACCTGGGGCGACCCGCCGAGGCGGGCACGGCCTGGTTCTACAAGGTGCTGTACGCGGCCGCGCCGAACTTCCAGTTCTTCTGGGCGGGCGACGCGCTCACGCAGGAGAACACGATCTCGGCGGCGCACGTGGCGCAGGTCGCGCTGTACTCGGTCCTCTATGCGCTGGGCATCCTGGGCCTGGGGGTGGCGCTGTTCCAGACGCGTGAAGTGGACTAGACGGCCGTTCTCTGCGGTGAAACCTCGTGGCACGTTGTGTTACCTGGCTACGTTGTCACCTGGTCTACGGGTCAGACCGGCTGCAGCACCACGCGGCCCTGCGCGGCGGTCGGTGCCGTCCGGGCACCGGGCACGTGGGATTCGACCTGCTCGCCAAAACGGACCATGCGGGCACTGTTGAAGACGACGGCCGCCGACGACAGCGTGTGGAGCAGGGCCGCCAGCATGGGGTGGACCTTGCCGAAGACGATCGCAACCTCGACGACGAGGATAAATGAGACGCCGAGGATCAAGTTCTGCCAGATGACGCGCGTGGTCGCGCGCGAGAGGCTGACGAGGAACGGCAGGCGGCGCAAATCGCTGCTCATCAGGGCGACGCTCGCGCTGTTCATGGCGACGTCGCTGCCCGCGGCGCCCATGGCGATGCCCAGGTTGCCGGCGGCCAGCGCCGGGGCGTCGTTCACGCCGTCGCCCACCACCGCGACCGTGTGGCCCTTGGCCTTCAGCGCGTCGACCAGGGCCAGCTTGTCCTGCGGCAGCACTTCGGCCTGCACGTCCGAGCAGCCCATCTCGTGGGCGACGCGGCGGGCCACCGACCAGCGGTCCCCCGTCACCATGATGAGGTCGCGGACCCCCAGCTCCCGCAACTCGTCGAGCGCCCGCCTGGCCTCCGGCCGCGTGCGATCCTCCAGCCCCACCCAGCCGAGGCAGCGGCCGTTGCGGACGACGTAGAGCGTGCTTAACCCCTCGGGCTCGGCGTACTTTTCGTCGCTGAGGGCGGACAGGTCCGCGCCGCGCTCGGTCACCCAGGTTCGCCGGCCGATCAGCACAGGTTGCCCGTTGAGCAGGCCGCGCACGCCTTTGCCCGAGACTTCCTCAAACTGGACGGCCTCCTCGACGCTGACGCGCGCTTTCTCGGCCACCGCGACGATCGCGCGGGCCACGGGGTGCCGGCTGAGACGCTCGACGGACGCCGCGGTGCGGAGGAGCTCGGCGGCATCGACGTCCGGGGCGGGCATGAGCCGCGTGACGGCCAGCTCACCGGTGGTCAGCGTGCCGGTCTTGTCGAAGACGACGGCGGTGAGCCTGCGGGCCCATTCCAGGTTGGAGACGTCCTTGATGTAGACACCGAGGCGGGCGGCGGCAGAGAGGGCCGCGACGATCGCGGTCGGCGTCGCCAGGATGAGCGCGCAGGGGCAGGCGATGACCAGCAGGGCGATGGTCTTGTTCATGTCCTTGGTGAAGAACCAGACGACACCGGCAATCATGAGCGTGACGGGGGTGTACCAGGCGGCGTACTGGTCGATGAGGCGCATGAGGGGGATCTTGGTCCGCTCGGCCTCGAGGATCAGGTCGCGGACGCGTCCGAGGGTCGTGTCGTGGCCGACCTTGGTGACCTCGATGCGGAGGGCGCCGGTGACGTTACTGGTTCCGCCGAAGACCTCGTCGCCGACGGCTTTTTCGACGGGCAGGGATTCACCGGTGACGTTGGCTTCGTTGATGGTCGAATGGCCGTCGCTGATGCGGCCGTCGGCGGGGATATTGTCGCCGGGGAGCACGAGGACGCGGTCGCCGCGGCGCAGCGCGTGGGCTTCGACCTCTTCCTGGCTGTCATCCTGGAGCAGGCGGCGGGCTTTGGTGGGCGTGAGGCGGACGATGCCTTCGATCGCGGCCCGGGCCCCGAGGGCGGTCCGCGTCTCGATCAGGATGCTGAGGAGGAGAAAGAAGGCGACGACGCCGGCCGTCTGGTACTCGCCGGTGGCCATCGCGGCGAGGATGGCGAGGGCGACCAGCTCGTCCATGTGCAGGTGCCCGCTGAACAGCGCCTTCAGGGCGTGCCACCAGAGCGGTACGGCGAGCAGCAGGGCGCCCAGGCCGGCGAGCGTGTCGCGATAGAACGCACCGGCCTCGGCCCCGTCCGGGCCGCGGAACAGCCAGGCGGCCAGGAAGGACGCCAGCACCAGCATCCCGCCGAGCATGGTGGCGATGAGCTTGGCCGTCGCCCGTCCGGTTTCCGCTTTCACCGACAAGTGGTCATGTGGCATATCTCACCGCTGCGTCCTGCTGAGCGACCGTGGACCGGCCCGCCAGACGCGGAGCCGAGTCGCAAACATGGTGACTTTAAGCACTAGCATCCCGCTGTCAATCTGCCGCCGTGAGCGCGCACTCCCACTTGCTCAGTGGCAGTACGCCGGCGGCGGGGGGCGGGTTCGGGCATCACGGCAGGTTTTCTGGGGCGCATCCGCCGCCTCCGGAAGACGACTTGCTCACCGCCGCGCGCGGCTTACGTCACCCCGATCGCAGACGCGAGGGCGTATTCGCCGCTGTGGGAGATGGAGACGAGCACGTGCTCGATGCCGAGCGTGCGAGCGAGGTCGGCGGTGCGGCCGCGGAGGGTCACGAGCGGCTTGCCGAGGGGGTCGGGGAGCGTCTCGATGTCGGTCCACTCGACGCCGCCGTGCCAACCGGTGCCGAGGAGCTTCATGACAGCCTCCTTGGCGGCGAAACGGCCGCTGAGGCGGATAACGGGGTCTTTGCAGTCCAGGCAATAGGCCTGCTCGGCGGGGGTGTAGACGCGGCGGAGGAAGCGCTCGGCGTGCTCTTTCCACGCGCGGGCGATGCGGGGGCAGTGCACGAGATCGACGCCGTGGGCCACGATTGCCATGATGGCGGAGTTTATCAGCCCGCGGGCGGGGGCGTCGACCTGCGGCGCAGGGCTGTGCGTGCGAGCGCCGGCGGCCAAAATGGCAGACAGTCGTTCCGAAGTGCCCCCGGCGCGATCCGGAGCGAAGACGCTGCGTCGGGGCGATGGACTGTGAGCGTGCCGAGCCTGCCAAGCTCACTAGTGTCCGGCTAAGCTAGCGGCGCCTTGCGGCAAGCGGCTGGGTTTGCAAGGGTTACGACAGAAGATGGCGGTAACCGATTTGAACTTCGGACCGCTGTTCTGGACCCTGGAGCTGCCTCGGCGGCCCAGGAGGTCTTGGTTTGAACAGCGGACGAACCATCTTCGCCCAACTCGTGGAGCATTTGCCGATTCACGAATTCCGCCGGTGCGTGGCCCGCTACGGCGGCAACCGTCGCACGCGGACGTTCTCGTGCTGGGATCAGTTCCTGTGCTTGGCCCTTGCCCAGTTGACCTACCGCGAGAGCTTGCGCGACATCGTCGCATGCCTGCGGTCTTTTCCGGGTCGCCTGTATCATATGGGCATTCGGGGTTGTGTGTCGCGCAGCACACTGGCCGATGCCAACGAGCGACGCGACTGGCGCATCTACGCCGATTTCGCGCAAGTGCTCATCCGCGAGGCGCGGGCCTTCTATGTCGGCGAACCCCTGGGGGTGGATCTGGACCGCACGGTCTATGCCCTGGATTCGATGATCATCGATCTGTGCATGAGCTTGTTTCCCTGGGCTCCGTACAAGAGCGCCCAGAACGCCCTGAAGATGCACACGCTGCTGGACCTGCGCGGCAATATCCCCACATTTATTCGGATTACGCCCGCCAACGTCCACGACGTCAACATCCTCGACCAGTTGACGCCCGAACCGGGGGCCTTCTACGTCATGGACCGCGCGTATCTCGACTACGAGCGCCTCTATCGCTGGACGCTGGCCGGAGCGTTCTTCATCACGCGGACCCGGAAGAAGTTCCGGCTTCGACGCATCTATTCGCAGCCCGTGGAAAAGGACACCGGCGTTCAGTGCGATCAGACGGTCGCGCTGGTGTCGTTCTACCCGGCGCCAAGCTATCCGGCCTTCCTGCGGCGCATCCGTTACCTGGACGTCGAGCGCGACCAGCGGCTCATTTTCCTGACCAACAACTTCCCGTTGCCGGCCAGCACCATCGCCGCTCTGTATCGGTGCCGCTGGCAGGCCGAGTTGTTCTTCAAGTGGATCAAGCAGCACCTCCGGATCAAGGCGTTCTACGGCACCTCCGAAAACGCAGTGAAGACCCAGATCTGGACGGCAGTCAGCACGTACCTGCTGGTCGCGATTATCCGCAAGCGGCTGAATCTGAAGGCGAACCTCTACACAATCCTGCAGGTCCTGAGCGTTACGCTGCTCGAAAAAGAGCCCATTTTGCAGGCCTTTTCGGACGCCGAGCCACAAATCCGGGCGTTGCAAGATCATAACCAAGGGTATTTATTCAAGTTATAACCGGACAGTAGTGTTCACTCATCACTCATCATTCTCCGCCTTTCCCCGCCAATCTCCGCCACCCGCCGCCAATCTCCGCCAACCCTTCCTTCCCGCTTTGCTTTCCCTCTCAACGTGGGGAATACTTGAGACGCTCACGCAGTGCCAGAGCCTGCCTTGACGGCCCGCTCGGCGGTGTGGCACCGG
>CAIWOY010000065.1 GCA_903914415.1 uncultured Phycisphaerales bacterium
CGACCCTCCCCCGGCCCCTCCCTGGGAGGGAGGGGGGTTCAGCGGACGCCGGCCCGGCCGGTGGCGTCGCTGGCTGTCCGGCGGGCACGGTGCCGGTGGCGGCCTGGGCGGGCACGGGGGCTGGCCCGACTGCCGGGGGTTCCTGCGCCGCTGTGGTGGCACGCGGCGGGCGAGCGCGGCGCGTGGTGCGTTTCCCCGGGGTGTTCGATTTGCGAGACATGGCAGCAGGGTACAACGCGGGGCCAGTTTGGTCAATGTGCGGGTGGACGCGGTGATACGGTGCAAGGTGATATGGGGGCGGGGAACGGCGCTTGCTCGCGGACGCGGTTCGAATTGGGACGCGGGCGGGGCAGAGCGTATGCGGAGGGTGCGCTCCCTGCCGGTCGCGGGTCGGACGGGAGCGGTTGCCGGCGGCGGCATGCGCAAGCCGCTTGTCCGTCGATATTCGCTCATGCCACACAAATCTGGTCACACCCCCCGATGCAGGCGGCCGCCGACCGGATAGGCGGGGCCGGCGGCAGCGGCTATACTACGAGGCTCCGTTGCGGCCCCGGACCCCGGCGCCGGGCCGCGCCAGGCGAGTAGCGCTACGCCGCTTTGTACTTGGAGGTTCCACGCCGATGGCAGACGTTACGAGCGATTCCTCGGCCCCCGAGGACGCGTCACCGCCCGAGGAGCACGGCAAGAAGAAGAGCTCGCTGAGGAAGTTCTTCAAGGCCGTTATCGCCATGAAGACGTCGGACCTGCACCTGAAGGCCGGCCTGCCGGCGATGGCGCGGGTCAAGGGCGATCTGCGGCCGTTGCAGGGCGGGCCGCTGACGGGTGAGCAGATTCGGGCGGGCATCTTCGAGATCCTGAGCCCCAAGCAGCAGGCGCAGTACGAGGAGCGCGGGGCCATCGATTTTGCGTACGACGTGGGCCCGCAGGGCGACGCCGACCGTTTTCGCGTCAACGCCTTCCAGCAGCGCGGGCAGATGTCGGTCGCGGCGCGGCGGGTGTCGCGCGACATCCGCAACTTCGAGCAGCTCTACTTGCCGGCTTCGATCGAGCACGTGACGCACTTCCACCAGGGGATGGTGCTGCTGGCCGGCATCACCGGCTCGGGCAAGAGCACGACGATCGCCGCCATGATCGACCACATCAACAAGCGCGACCCGGTGCACATCGTCACGATCGAGGACCCGATCGAGTACCTGTTCACCGACAAGAAGGCGGTCATCAACCAGCGCGAAGTCGGCATCGACGTCATGGACTTCCACGAGGCGCTCAAGTACCTGATGCGCGAGGACCCCGACATCGTGCTGATCGGCGAGATGCGCGACATCGACACGTTTAGCGCCGCCGTGCATGCCGCCGAGACCGGGCACCTCGTGTTCGGCACGATCCACGCCTCCAGCTCGGCCCAGACGGTCTCGCGCATCCTGGACCTGTTCCCGGCCGACGAACGCCGCTCCGTGCGCCAGGCGCTGGAGTTCAACCTGAAGGCGATCATCTGCCAGAAGCTGATCCCGAGCATCAAGGAAGGCGTGCCGCTCGTGCCGGCCGTGGAGATCATGTTTGCGAACGCGTCCATCCGCAAGCTGATCCGCGAGGAGCGCGACAACGAGATCATCGACGTGATCCGGGCCTGCTACGCCGACGGGATGGTGGACTTCACCGAGCACCTACGCCGGCTGGTCGAGACCGGCTATATTGACCATCCGACGGCGTACGAGGCCGCCCCGAACCCCGACGAGCTCAAGATGGCCCTGAAAGGCATCAAGTCGGCCTCGGCCGGCATCCTGGGTTAGGCGTGACCGCCGGCGGCATGGCGGCGTCAGGAGAGTCATCGTGATCACCGGCGTGGCGCTGCTGGGCCAGCTTCCGGACAGCTACCTGTTCGTGAACCCCGTGAAGCTGGGGGCCATCGTGCTTGTGTTCGCGCTCTGGATGGTGTTCGCGCAGTGGGTCGACAAGGACACGACGGCGGTCAACACCTTTCGCGTGCTCTGGAACCTGATCGTGGTGGGGACGGGGGCGGCGGCGGTGCTCCTGGGGCTGTTTGTGCCGCTGTTCGCAGTGGGCTTTCCCGCGCTGCTCGTGCTCAACCTGGTGGTCATGGTCGTGTATATCGTGCACCGCAACAAGCTGGTGCGCGAGGAGGACCGCGTTTTCACGCTGGGCCACTTCCGCCGCCTGCGCGCGGAGGGCTTCAGCGGCAAGAAAAAGAAGAAGGAAGTCACGGAGCGTGTCCGCCTGACGGGCGCCGATCACAAGGTCGTGCCCATTCCGGAGGAGGACGCCGAGCGGGAACAGTACCGGCTCGTGCAGGACCTGGTTTTCGACGCACTCTGGCGGCGCGCCATGATCGTCGAGATCCTGCCGGGCAAGGAGGCGGCCAAGATCACGTACACCGTCGACGGCGTCGTGATCGAGCGCGACGCCCTGGCGCGGGCCGACGGCGACGCCATCCTGCTCTTCCTCAAGCGGATTGCCGGGCTCAGCCTGGACGAGCACCGCAAGCCGCAACGCGGACAGATTCTGACGGCGATCGGCGAGAACAAGCACAAGGTGCTCGTGCGGACCGACGGTTCGACCGCGGGCGAGAAGCTCGGCCTGCGCATCTTCTACAACGAAGCCGACCTGAAGGTCCCCGATCTGGGGCTCAACCCGAAGCAGTTGGAAGCGGCCATGGCGCTGCGCGAGGTGAGCCCGGGGTTGATCCTGCTCTCAGCGCCGGCCAAATGCGGGCTGACGACCGCGGTCTACAGCTTCACCCGCACGCACGACCGCTTCCTGCAAAACATGCAGATGATCGAGTTCGAGAAGGAAATGGACATCGACAACGTCACCCAGAAGACCTTCTCGACCGCGGAGGGCAAGACTTTCGGCGAGCAGCTCCTGAAGATCGTCCGCACCGACCCGGACATCATCGTGCTCCCGGAGTTACGCGACCGGGAGTCGGCGGCCATTGCTTGCCAGGCGGCCGGCCAGAAGCAGAAGGTCTACGTCGGCGTGGTCGCCACCGACGTCTTCGACGCGCTGCGCAAGTGGATCACGCTCGTCGGCGACAAGACCCTCGTCGCCAAGAGCCTGCTGGCCGTCGGGAATCAGCGCCTCGTCCGCGTCCTCTGCACGCAGTGCAAGCAGGCCTACAAGCCGGACGCCGCCATGATGCGAAAGCTGAATCTGCCGGCTGACAAGGTGCTGTACCGCCCGCCCGAGCCGCAGGTCGACAAGCGCGGCCACCCGATCATCTGCCTGCACTGCCAGGGTACCGGCTACGTCGGCCGCACCGGCGTTTTCGAATGGCTGGCCGTGGACGACGGGCTGCGCGAGGTGCTCCGCCGCAGTACCTCGATGAGCGATATCCACAGCTATCTGCACAAGAAGGGGGGACTCGGTTTGCAGACGCAAGCGCTCCAGAAAGTGCTCGATGGCGTCACGAGTATTCAGGAGGTGGCGCGGGTCGTCCGCGGCGACGGCGCCGGCGGGCCGCCCCGGCCAGCGGCCGCCGCCGGGCCGC
>CAIWOY010000066.1 GCA_903914415.1 uncultured Phycisphaerales bacterium
CCCCAGACGCTGGCCGCGGCCTGCTGGCACGGGCTGCCCGCGCCGCAGCCCGGGAGGCTCAACCCCACGACGTGCTCGAGCGACAGGAGCAGCGCCGCCGCCGCGCAGACCAGCAGAAGCACGATCCCGGCGATGAATGCGGGCAGCCTGATCACCCGATCCATGCGGCTCCGATCACTTCTCCGGCTCGATGGTGAGCGTGTGGCGGACCGGCGTTACCGCCGCCCGCACGTCCGCCTGCCATTTCTGCTCGGCCGCCATCAGCCGCTCGCGCAGCATCGTCATCGCTTTCTCGGCCTCCGCATCGTCGCCCAGGAGCGTGCGATACGTCCGGAAGTTTGTGATGCATTGTTTGATCATACTCGTCTCGAACGCCTGCTTCTTCGCCACCAGGTCATCGAGCGCCTTGAATGGCCCGCTGAACGGGTTGTCCAGAAACTCCGCCGCCAGGTTGACGCCGGCCTCCAGTTGCTCGCGCGTGAAGCGCTGCGACGCGTCGCCCCACTTCACCGTCGCGGCCGCGGACGGCAAGCCCTTCACGATCAGCGTGAAGCGGTTGAGGTCCGCGTTGAACGGCAGGTACGGCAAAATGCTCCGCGTCGCGTCGGGTAGCTTGGGGTCGCCATAGAAGCAGAACGGGTAGCGCGTGCTTTCGATCTCCGCCGTGCGGAGAGAGACCGAGGCGATCTTGTGTTCCTTGCCCAACAGCGTGAATGTGACTTCGCCGCTGCCGCTGCCCGATATCGGGACGGTGTGGCCGTCGCTGGCCTTGGGTTTCTCGCCGTTCCACTCGACCGTGATCGTGCCGATGTCGCCGTCCAGCCCCAGCCCCTTCAAAAACGCGTACGCCATCACGAGTTGCCCGTCGGGCGCCGGATGGAACCCATCCGGACCGCAGACGTGGTACGCCGGCCCCAGCACCGGCTTCGCCCGCCGCATCGCGAGGATCATCTGGTCGTGCACGTCGGCGAACGGCTCGCCCGCCTGGAACGCCAGCTCGCGCGCGACGTCGCGCAGGTGCGCGAGATTGTCGTTGTACACCGCCGGCGGCACGCCCGGCCGCTTGAACGTGTCGAGATCGACCGCGCCCGGCGAGCCGACCAGCACGATCGCCCCGGCCTGCTTCAACCGCTCCACGATCTGCCGCATCGACTTTTCGTACGCCTCGCCGATGACCGGCTCGTACGCCTTGTAGAGCCCGTCGTTCATGCCGTAGCACGTCGTGACGACGCTCGGCTTCAGCGGCAGCAGGTCGTTGTCCATCCGGTCCGCGAACCCCGGTGCCCGCTCGCCGCTCCAGCCAAGCTGCGTGACCGTCAGATCGAGTTGCGGCACGCACGCGAGCAGGTAATCCTCGATGAACCGGCTGTAGATCTTCTGCTCGGTGATCGAATCGCCCGTAATCACGACCCGGTCGCCGGGCTTCAGCAGCGGCGGCGTCACCGGCGTCACGCCGGCCGGACGCACCAGCTCGCGGATGAAGATGTTCTTGAACTGGAGCTGGACCGCGGGCTTGTGGCTTTGCAGCTCGATTGCGCCGCGCGGGTAGATCGGCTTCTCCGGCTCCCAGTAGTTTTCGAGCACGGTGTCATCGACGACGAGCACGTCGTTCACGTAGATCGTCGCGCGCTCGCCGACCATGATGATGCGGAACGTGTTCCACTCGCCGGCCGGGCGGTCGGCGGCGAAAAGCGGCTTGTTGGCGTGCTTCTTGTTGTTCCACAGGGCCCCGGAGCCCTCGGGCTTGTCCCAAATCTGCACCTGCGGGCTGCCACGGAGGTAAATGCCGCTGTCGCCCGTCGGCTCGGTCTTCCAGTCGATCAGCAGCTCGAAATCGCCGTAGTCCTTGGCCGTGCAGAGGTTCTCGCCCTGGCTGTCAGAGATCAGCACGCCGTCGGCGACTTTCCAGTGCTCGCGCATCCGCGCATCGGCCTTTTCCTGCTCCTGGGCGAGCTCGCCAGCCGCCATCGCGGCCCGCTTCGGCGGATCGGCGACGAGCCCCTTCCAGCCCGCGAGGCCCTTCGCGTCGAACAGCGCGACAAACCCCTCCGGCGGGACGTTGTCGGCACGCTGCTGCGGCTCGGCTGCCAGCACGCATACCGGCACCACGGAAACCAACGCGAGTGCAAGAAGCAGCGCGTACGGTCGGCGCATCAAGACGGACTTGGACATGAGCAGGCTCCTTGTTTTTACATCCTGCTGCGGCAGGGTCACCCGGGCGCCAAGACCCACGCAGACCACTGCTCAAGAGCAGTGGCACACCGCCTAACGTCTACCCACTCTGGCCGACGTTTAGCGGCCTGTCACCTGTGCGACCGCGCGCGCCCGCGTGCCGGCCGCGCCTTCGGCCGGGTCGCGCGCGTGGCCGATGGCTTCGGCGACGGCTTGCCGGCCGCGCCCGCGACCAGCACGAGCAGCGCGTTCTGCGCGTGCATCCGGTTCTCGGCCTGATCGAAGATCGCCGAGTTCGGCGTGCGCGACGCCGCGTAGTCAATCTCCTCGCCGTAGTGCGCCGGCAGGCAGTGCAGGATGACCGCGTCCTTCTTCGCGTGGCTCAGCAGGCCCGCGTTGATCTGGAAGCCCTGGAATTTCGCCTTGCGGGCCTCGGCGTCGGCCTCCTGCCCCATCGAGGCCCACACGTCCGTGTACAGCACGTCCGCACCCTTCGCCCCCTCCGCGGCGTCGTGCGCCACGCGGACCGTCGCCCCGGTGGC
>CAIWOY010000067.1 GCA_903914415.1 uncultured Phycisphaerales bacterium
GAAGATCACGACGGAGCGTATCCGCCGCGGCGCCTTCCGCAGCGTGCCGCACCGGGAACGAGAAATTCAAGCGTGCCTGGAAGAGCACAACCGCGCGCCGCGCCCCTTCGTCTGGAGCGCCAACGCGGACCTGATCCTCGAAAAGGTCGCGACACTTTGTGAACGAACTTGTAACTCAGGACACTACATTCTCCAGGGGACACCGGCGGCTACTTCTCCGGAGTCGCTGTTATCTTCGTGATTGCCCGGTTCGCCACTTGCGCGATGACGATGATTGCGAGCAGGGTGATGGCGAGGCCGCTGATCCACAGGGGCAGGTTCCGTGGCTGTTGTGAGGTCACTGCGTGCAGGCCGACCGCCAGGAAGACGACGGCGCCCGTGCGCGGCGCTAGACCGATCACGGTTCCGAGCGCGTAGACCAGCGGGTTGACGCGGGTGGCCGCGAGGACGAGGTTAGTCAGCGCGAACGGCGAGAGCGCGCCGCGGATGAGCAGGACGATCAGCAGCGATTTCCAGAAGCCGCTGCCGAGCAGGGCGTCGTGGACCGCCTTCAGCTTCGGCTTTTCGGCGATGAGCTGCAGCGCGCGGTCGCCGGTCGCACGCAGCGCGATGATGTAGCCGATGGCCGACGCCCCGAGCACGCCGGCGACGGCGCAGGGGAAGCCCGCCCAGAACCCGAAGGCCCAGCCGCCGAGGGCCGACTGAATGTGCGTCGGCAGGATCGCGACGCCGGCGCACACCATGAACCCGACGGTGTAGATCGCCAGCCCGAGCGCTCCGCGACTCTGCAGCCACGGGCCGATGATGTTGAACGTGAACGGCAGCGCGACGGCCCCGATGGCCGGGAGCGTCGAGGCGATGAGAGCCAGCGGCCCGCCGGGACCCAGGCGGCGGAAGACGGTCTTCGCGGTGGCGAAGATCTCGGCGAGGCTCGGCTCGCCCGACGATCCGGGATTGGTTAGCGGACTCGGTGCACTCACATTCAAACCTCGACGGCCGTACGTGGGTTAAGTCGGGGCATGGTAGCGTGGCGGGGGCCGGATCGCACGGACGGCGACGAACGGGACGGGGGGGCGGCGAGGAGCTACACTGCCGCGCAAAGCGGGGCTGCTGGTGCGCCGGCGAACGGCTCGGCAGGAGCCTCGCCCTCCCGAGCCGCAGTCGCGCGTGGCGACCACTGAACCGCTCAAACGCGGAGGTGCGTGTGAAAGCGACGGTAATCACGGTCTTTGGAAGCTCGCGGCCGGAGCCCGGGAGCCCGGCCTACGAGACGGCCTATCAACTGGGGCGGGCGATCGCCGAGGCCGGGTGGGCGCTGTGCAACGGTGGGTACGGCGGAACGATGGAAGCGAGCGCGAAGGGTGCCGTCGAGGCCGGCGGGCACACCGTCGGCGTGACGTGCCTGGTGTTCGGGCGCGCGGGCGTGAACACGTACACCAAGCAGGAGGTGCCGACGTTCGATCTGCTGACGCGACTCAACACGCTCGTGCGGCTGGGGCGGGCGTACGTCGTGCTGCCGGGCGGCACGGGCACGCTGCTGGAGCTCGCGCTCGTGTGGGAGCTGCTCAGCAAAGGGCTGCTCCGCCGCAAGTCGCCGCTGGTGCTGCTGGGGAAATCCTGGGCGCCGCTGGACGAGATGGTTCGTCGCGAGCAGCCCGACGCGGTGGAGTTGCGTGTGGCGCGGGATGTGCCGGCGGCGGTCGCCATGCTGCGGCAGGGGTTGCCGACGGAGCGCGGCCAGAAGGGGACGGGCGACGCGGGGGTGCTTTTCGAGGACCCGGAGCTTGACGCTTGAAGCGACGGACGGATAGGATCGCGCCGGCACGTATACTTGGCGCACATGATCGTTGACTGTCACACGCAGATTTGGAGTTCACCGGCGCAGCTCGGACGAATCGCGCCGCCGGGGCGGGATGTGCGCGCGGATGAAACCCATCATCTGGCCGCCACCGAGCCGGTCGACAAGGCGATCGTGCTGGCGTTCAAGAGTCGCTTCCTGGAGATGGAGATTCCGAACCGGTACGTGGCGGACTACGTGCGGCGGAACCCGGCCAAGATGATCGGCTTCGCGGGGATCGACCCGACGGACCGCAATTGGCGCGAGGACCTGCGCGTCGCGCAGGACGAGCTGCACCTCAAAGGGGTGACCGTCTCGCCGAGCCTCCAGGCCTTCCACCCGTGCGACACGCGGGTGATGCCGCTGTACGAGGAATGTGCGCGGCGCGGGCTGCCGATCCTGTTCGAGCACAATCACCGCCAGCCGGCGGCGAAGCTGGCCTTCGCCCGGCCGATGCTGCTGGACGAAGTTGCCCGGGAGTTCCCGGAGCTGCGGTTCGTGGTCGCGCGGCTCGGTCATCCGTGGGTTGCCGAGACGGCGGTGCTGCTGGGCAAGCACCCGCACGTGTATGCCAACGTCGCCGGCTTGCTGCCGCAGCCGTGGTTGAGCTACTGCGCGCTGCTGACGGCGCACGAGTACGGGGTGGCGGACAAGCTGCTGTTCGGGAGCGATTTTCCGTTCCGTTCGCCGGCGGCGTGCATCGAGGCGTTGTATTCGGTCAACCAGATCAGCCACGCGAGCAACCTGGCGCCGATCCCGCGCGAGCAATTACGGGGGATCGTGGAGCGGGACGCGCTGGCGCTACTGGGCATTGGGAAGCCGGCGGTGCCGGGCAAGGCCAGCGAGCGGATTTTCTCTGACGATGAATAGCAACGTGCGAATTTGGCGGTTGTGTGTGGGCCTGGCGGCGGGGCTGGCAGCCGGGTGCGCGGTCGGCTGCCAGGGGCCCGTCTCGCGGCTCGAGTTGGCGTCGTACGCCGACCCGTACTTCCCCGAGCACTCCACGGTCGAGTTCCAGAATTGTGCCTATCGGATCGACGCGGGCGGCGACATCCACATCGTCGGGCGCCACGACACGCGCGCGGACAACGACCGGGTGACGATGCGGCAGTACCTGCATGTCGACATCTACTGGAAGCCGTACCCGGGCCGGACGCCGGCGGACCCGACGATGACGGACGCGCTGGTGCGGTACGTGGTGGCGACGCCGGAGGGCGTGGCGACGTACGCGGGCACGGGTTACGTGTTCCCGCGGACGACGCCGGGCCGGACCTTCGAGGTCGATCTGGAATCGGCGCGGCTGCGGCTGGAAACCACCACGGGCAGCTTGGGCGACGTGCTCGGCGAGACGCACGTGACCGGGAAGCTGGCCGCCAAGCTCGATCCGGGGACCGCGGCGAAGCTGAGCCACGACCTGGAGCTGGTGGCGGCGGAGTAGGCGGCGGGGGGCGAATAATGAATGGCGAATTGCGAATGGCGAATTGAGGAAGAAGGGGCGGAGGGGCACGGCGGCGGGAGCCATTTGGGGTTTTGGATTGGGGATTCTGGATTGAGCGCAGGGATCGGCTACGCGGCTTCACTGCGAGGTTGGAGACGTGGCCGGGGCGGGGGCGGGCTGGGTGGCGGGCGGCGGGGGGAGGAGCATGTTGAAGACGTCGTTAGCGTTCTGGTCGCGGCCAAAGCGGTACGGTTGGCCGTCGGGGGGCGTCCAGACGACGAGGCTGCCGTCGCCGGGGAATTGCACGGGGACGAGCACGCGGGCGGGCTTGTCCCAACGGAGGACGGCGATGGTCTGGGGCGGGCCAAAGAAAGGGAACGGCCACGGTGTGGGCGGGGATTTGCGCGGCCAAAGCAGGAACACAAGGTCCGGCAGGGCGCTGGGGTCGGAGGATTGCCACTGCGGGCGAATCTGCGGGCCGCTTGCCCGAATCAGGGCTTGCAGGTCCAAGCGGATGAGGGCGGCGACCTCGTTTTCGGTCGGGCCGAGGCGAACGACGGCGATGAGGGAATAAGGGTACTGCTGGAGGCACCAGACGGTGGTCTCGACGCGGCCGTCGTTGTCCCAGTCGCCCGGGGGGGCGAGCCAAGCCTGCCCGAGGATCCGTAGGCTGCCGCGCACGTCGAATGCACCGTCGAAGAAGACATGCCAGTCCGGCGATGCTCCGGGATTGCGAGGATCGGCACCGGACGGGTTCGCATCGGCGACCAGATAGGCGCCTCCGGGTCCGCGAAAAGACAGGGGCGAGTAAGACGATTTGTTCACGAGGGGAAGCTCGGGATGCAGATCCGAGACGACCGCGTGGAGAAGGGACGTGCGGGTGTAGAGCCCGAAGCTGCTGCGCGCACAGGCGCGGAGCACGTGCGGACGGGCGGCGTGCCATGCGACACTAGCGACGATCAGCAGTGCGACCGCCGCAAGCAGGCGCAGCCAGTCGCGAAGGCCCGTGGGCGGCGGGCGGCGGGCGAGGATGGCGGTCATAACAGACATTGCAGCTCCCACATTGGGAAGAACGCGACGATCAGCAGCCGCCACACGGCAAGGTAGAGTGCGGCGTGGCCGAAAAACACCCAGACGCCGCGGCGTCGCAGATACGGGTTAGCGGCGACCCCGCGTGCCCACCAGAGGGCGTAGAGAAGGACGACGACGAGTGCCGGGGGCGTCTTGGGGTGGAATATCATGGGGCCGGATGCGGCGAATTGGGCTCGGCACCAGTTTGCGAGGGGGCCGGCGTTCGCCCCGAGGAAGGCCAGTACGAGCACGGTTGTCGCGTAGAGGCTCCACTTGGCGATGGCGCGCCGGGCTGCGGGGTGGCGGGCGGGCCAGATGACGCCGAGCGCGACGCCGAGGGCTGGGAGCGTGCCGAGCATGATGATCCACGTCAGCAGCGATTGGACGGCCCATGTCGCCAGGACGCCGGCGGTCATGCCCGCTTCGTACTGGTCGTCAGGCGTCGGGCCGGATGCATACCATTTCGTCAAGGCGTGTTGCCAGAAGAAGCCGTGCGATCCGAACGCCGTGCCGATGAGCGCCAGCAGCAGGACGTGGGCGACGCACCAGCGTACGGCGCGGGCGTAGCGATCGGGGAGCAGAAGGCCGCGGGCGGCGCGGCAGGGACAGACGATGATTGTCAGCAGCGTGCGGACGTACGTTGCCGGCAGGCCGCCGCGGGTCGCGCGGTCCCACGCGAGCCGCGGGCGGGCCCAGCGGCGGTACGCGTGAGTTGCAACCGGCAGCGCGCGGCCGCACTCGGGGCAGCGGGGCAGGGCGAGGCGGCGGAGGCTGTAGCCGCATTCGGGGCAGACCGGGCGCCAGCGGGCCATGCGCCAGCGAGGGTGTAGCTCGGCGTCAGCCAGGATTGCCGGCAGCACGAGGAAGTAGGTTCCGAGCAGCAATCCGCACAGGGAAGGCGAGAGGACCGCAGAGGAGGTGCCAAACAGGGCCAGGGCGACGGGAATCAGCACGATTCCATACAGGCAGGCACGCCACCACGCGCGGACGAAGAGTGCGAAGGGGGTACGGCGGCGGCGAGCGACGATCCGGACGCCGATATAGGCCAGAACGCCTTCGCAGGCGACGGCGGTGGTGACGGCGAGCTCGATGGCCGCGGGACCGCGCGCGTATACGGCGGCCGCGAGGGTTTGAAGGTCAACGTAGGTCCACTGGGCCACGCGGGGGCTGGTGGGGGACGCCGACATCCACCAGACGAGGTCGTCGGGAAGATCCTGGACGAGGGCAATGATGAACGGGTGCCATAGCAGCACGAGGATGAGGTGTAGCACCGTCACCCAGGGTCCGATTACCGTCGGGCGCGCCAGGAGAATGCCGGCGAGCTCGTGCGCGAGTCCCCGGGATTGGGCGGCAGTTGGGGTTGCCACGATGCGGGATTGTCGCGCCGGGGCGGTTGGCGTGCCAGGGCTGGGCAACGCGGTGTCGTCGGTGACGGCGCCAAGGCCGGCGGGCGATCGGCGCCGTGGGGGCAGTGGCAGGCGGCGTGATCGTGGTATGATGGCGGGGCCTGGGGTTTGGCCGGGCGTGGGGTAGAGACATGTTCAGGAAGCTGTTTGCCGCGGTCGGGTTGTGGGCGTCGAACCTGGGGCTGTTCAGCGCCATTATGCTGACGGTCTGGTTGCCCGCGAGCCTTTTGCTGGAGAGCATCGCTCCGTCGGCGCTCGCCACGGATCACTGGGGGGCGTACCTTGCCATTCACTCGCTGGTCGCGGCTATTTTCGGGCCGCTGGCGATTGCGGGGCTGGTGTTTGCGGTTGCGGAGATCCACAGCGGCAGAGCGGTCACGTATCGCGACGCCATGCGGGCGGGATGGCGGTTGTGGGGGAAGCTGTTTATCGCGCGGTTCGTGGTCGGCTTGCTTACGCTGGGCGGGCTGCTCCTGTTGGTGATTCCGGGGATCGTCATCGCTGTGCGCTACTTCTTCGTAGACTGCGTGGTCGTGCTGGAGAACGCCGACAGCACGCGGGCGCGGGCGCGCAGCGTGGCGCTGACGCGCGGGCGGCGGTGGCAGCTTTTCGGCTTCATGGCGCTGTTCTTCGTCGCGTTTGGCGTGCTGCTGGCCGGATGCGGGTGCATTCTCGGGGGGTTTCGGCTGGCGAACAGCTTCGCGGCATGCGTGATCGTCGACTGCATCGCCAGCGTCGTGGTTGAGATTCTGTCGATCGGCGC